>JBIKII010000012.1:0-37543 GCA_044361705.1 Caulobacter sp. | reverse complement strand
CGACGCGATCGAGCTGAACTTCCGCGAGCGGCTGGTGAAGTTCAGGTCCGCCCGGTTCGGCCGCACCATCAACACCGGGGGCTGAACGAAAAAGGGGCGCGGAACCGGCTGGTTCCGCGCCCCCTCTTCTCGTCCGGTCCGGTGGGCTACAGGCCGCCCGGTCCGCATTCGGTGGTCAGGTAGCTCTCCACGGCGGTGAGCACCTCGGCGACCTGGCCGGCTTCCCAGCGGTTGGACTGGTGACCCATGTCCTTGATCTCCAGGTAGCGGTAGGGCTTGCCCGTCGCCTTCAGGACCGCGACGAAGCGCTCGGACTCGCTGATCGGCACCGTCACGTCCCGGTCCCCGTGGTAGAGGAAGATCGGGATCGAGACTTCCGAAGCCTTGTCGAACGGCGACAGGCCGTTGATCGTCGGCCTTTGCAACTCGCGCAGGATGCGGCTGTTGACGATCTCGCGGAACTTCTCGATCGAGGCGACGCCGGCGCCGGCGACCGAGCACTGGTAGAGGCCGTTGGGCCGCACCGCCGCCGCCATGGCCGAGTAGCCGCCGTAGGAATAACCGTGCATGGCGATGCGGTCCGGGGCGGCGATGCCCTGGGCGATCAACCACTTGGCGCCGTCGTCCTTGTCGTCCTGCATCTTCTGGCCCCACTCGGCGTCGCCGGCGCGCCAGAGCTTCTGGCCCCAGCCCTGCGAGCCGCGGAACTGCGGTTGCAGCACGACATAGCCGCGGGCGGCGAAGTACTGCACCCAGCCCGAGCCGTCCCAGCCCATGCTGTCCCGGGCCCAGGGTCCGCCGTGCGGCAGGATGATGGTCGGGTAGGGGCCGGGGCCGTGGAGTTCCTTCTTGGGCGTGGTCAGGAAGGCCGGAATAATCAGGCCGTCGCGCGCCGGGTACTGAACCAGTCGGGTGTCGCCCAGCGCGGCGGTGTTCATCCACGGGCGGGACTTGCCCAGCAGGGTCAGCGTGCCGCCGTCGGTCAGCAGGTAGTACTCCGGCGGCTGGCTCGGACCGGACTTGGCCACGATCATGTACTTGAGGTCGTCGGACCAGTCGGTCAGGTCGACGTCCGCGCCGTCGGCGGTGCTGTAGCGGGACTTTTCGCCGCTGGCGATGTCGGTCCACTGCACCGGGACGGTGGTGACGCCGAGCGCCTTGCGCAGGCCCTTGGTGATCGAGCCCAGCTTCTCGTCGATCCAGTAGTCGCGGCCGTTCTCGCCGTCGTAGCTGAAGCCCAGCAGGCGGCCGTAGTCGCCGGCGGCCTGGGACTGGATGACGCCCGAGGCGTCGAACAGCTTGATCTCGAACAGGACTTCCAGCGTCTTGCGGGCGGCGATGTCGTATTCGTAGATCGCGGTCTTGTCGCGGCCCCGGTTGGTCGAGATATAGATGATGTTGGGATCTTCGGTGAAGCCGACGATGTCCACCGGCTCACGGTCGGCGGCGAAGTAGCGGAAGTGCTCTTCCCACTGGTTGTTGGCCGGGTTGCGAATCCAGGTGGCGATGTAGACCTTGCCGTCCTGGAAATCGACCGACTGGCGGGTGCGGATCTCGCCGTTCAGGTCGACCTGTTCGCCGCCGAACTTGTCCGAACCATTGAAGACCTTTTCCCGGGCGCCGGTGGTCAGGTCGAGCTTGTAGAAGTCGCCGCCCGTGGTGATCAGGATCCGCCTGGGATCCTTGGGCAGGGTCGAGACGACGCCGGCGTTGGGGCCGTTCTGGTCGGTCGTGCCCAGCGCGTTGCGCCAGGTGTTCTTGTCCAGGTCATAGAAGAAGAGCTGGAAGACGTGGGTCTTGGTCGAGCCCACGGTCAGGGTCTGGCGAACCTGGACCGCGAGCTGGTTGCTCTTCACGAAGCTGGCCGACATGCAGGTCCGCCGCTCGCCGCAGTTCAGGCGGACCGGAGTCGCGGACAGATTGGCGGTGTTCCAGATGGCGATGTACGGCATCACGCCGTCGGCGGACGCGATCGCGGCGATTCTCTTGCCGTCCGGCGAGATGTTCACGCCGCGAACCGCAGCCTCCCGGCTGAAATCCTGGGCGCTGGGCGGCCCGGCCGCCTGGCGGGCGGCGGCCGGGGCCATCATGCCGCCGGCAAGCAGCGCGGCGGCGGCGACGGCCAGGCAAATGGGGCGGATAATGGACTTCACAGGGGCCTCACAAGATGGATGTCGCTCTGCCCTGGCGGGAATCCCTCGCCGGCGAGGCGTGGCTACCGGGGCTAAAGCGCCGCCGACGATCAGCGGTGGAGGTCAATCTAACCGTCCCGGCGCTTTCGCCAAGCGAATCCTTGCCACACACCCTGTTGCGTGCGCCGGGGTCAGGTTTGCCCGTGCCGCTTGAAACTGTGGCGAGATTGTTACGCATCCGCCCACAGGCGACAAAAAACGGTCATGATTGTTGTCGGCTCCCGCGAAGCTGCTAGGTTTGTCGCAATGCACAGGATCACGTCCTGCGCGCAGCCCGTTCCGGCGGGCCGCATTCAACGGGTTACTGGGGACCTTTAAAGACATGCTCGATCGCAAGTTACTGCTTGGCACGACCGTGATCGCCGGCTTCGCCGCCGCGCTCGCCGTCGCCACGCCTTCCGTCTCGTTCGCGCAGACGACGCCGCCGGCGTCGACGCAGACCGAAGACGACGATGACACCGAAGTCGAAGCCCTCGTGGTCACCGGCTCGCGCATCAAGCGCAACGAATTCACCAGCGCCGCGCCGGTGCAGGTCATCACCTCCGAGCAGTCCTCGCTCGAAGGCCTGGTCGACACGACCGAGATCCTGCAGCAGTCGACGCTCGCCAGCGGCTCGTTCCAGTGGAACAACCAGCTGACCGGCTTCATCACCAGCGGCGGCCCGGGCGGCAACAGCGTCTCGCTGCGCGGCCTCGGCGAACAGCGCACCCTGGTCCTGCTGAACGGCCGTCGCGCCGGTCCGGCCGGCGTCAGCGGCCGCGTCGGCCCGTTCGACCTGAACGTCATCCCCTCGTCGCTGATCGAGCGCGTTGAAATCCTGAAGGACGGCGCCTCGTCGATCTACGGTTCGGACGCCGTCGCCGGCGTCGTGAACCTGATCACGAAGACCAATCTCGACGGCTTCGAGATGAACGTCTACGGCAACCAGTCGTTTGAAGGCGGCGGCGAACAGTTCCGCGTCAGCGGCGCCTGGGGCACCACCTTCGACCGCGGCTATTTCAACGCGGCGCTCGACTATTACGAGCTGAAGGAACTGACCCGCGGCGACCGCGATGACACCGGCTGTTCGGCCGACTACCTGGTGAGCGCGACCACCGGCGCCCGCGTGGACTACCTGGGTCTCGACGGCACGGTGAAATGCCACAACCTGCAGAGCGCCTACGTACAGGTCGCCGGTATCGTGGTGATGCCGCTGGACAACCTGCCTGCCGGGTTCGTGCCTCCGACTGCGGCCCAGGGCAACAACTCGCCCTTCGCCGGATGGGTCCGCTGGAACCGCGCCGGTTTCCCGCTGACGTTCCCCTACGCTCCGACCGAAAACAAGCTCTACGATGACTCCACCGTTCTGAGCCCGGTGAAGCGGACGACCTTCTCGGCCAACTTCGGCTACGACCTGACGCCGGGCATCGAATTCTACAGCGAATTCCTGTTCAACCGCCGTGAGTCCGAGCAGATCGGCGTTGGTCAGTTCTTCCCGTCCTTCGCGCAGCTGAACACCCTGTACGGCGTGCCGAACAACCTGCCGACCAGCAACCCGAACAACCCGTTCGGCACGACGGCCCTGCCGGTGGCGTCCTACAAGTCGCCGTCCTACCAGGAAGTCGACTACACCCGCTTCGTCGGCGGCCTGCGCGGCACGCTCGACGTTCTGGGCGGCTGGGACTGGGACGTCTACGGCCAATGGTCGAAGTCGGAAGCTGTCTACAACGTCGGCAAGCGCGCCTACCTGGATCGCCTGGTGGCGACTTTCAGCCCCGGCACCACCTGCACCAACACCCCGCTGGCGGCCTATCCGCTCGCGGCCGGCGTGCCGAACGGCGGCAACTTCTCCAACTTCAACTGCGCCGACATCGGTCCGCGCGCCGAAGCCCCGCTGGGCGGCATCCCCTGGGCGTCGACCCGCATCCTGAACGGCCAGTTCTCGCAGCAGGAACAGGATTTCCTCTTCTTCACCGAAGAGGGCACCACGACCTACGAGCACAAGTACATCGAAGGTACGATCACGGGTAACCTGTTCACCCTGCCGGCCGGTCCGGTGGGCGCCGCCTTCGGCTTCCAGGTGCGTGAAGAGGAACTGGACGACCTGCCGGGCTTCCAGGCCCGCAATCGCAACCAGGCGCTGTTCTCGTCGGCCGGCCAGACCAAGGGTTCGGACTCTGTGAAGGAAGCCTTCGCCGAGTTCAGCATCCCGGTCGCCAAGGGTCTGCCGGGTATGGAGAGCTTCGATATCAGCCTCTCGGGCCGCTACTCGGACTACGAGTCCTACGGCAACAGCAGCACCTACAAGTTCGGTGCGAACTGGCAGATCACGCCGTCCTGGCGGATCCGCGCGACCCAGGGCTCCTCGTTCCGCGCTCCGGCGCTGTATGAGCAGTTCCTCGGCGCCCAGATCGGCTACCAGGGCCAGTCTATCGACCCGTGCTTCAACTGGGGCGTGACCCAGACCAACCCGGTGGTCATCGCCAACTGCATCACGGCCGGCGTTCCGAACAACAAGACCACCGGCCCGAGCATCGCGGTGTCCAGCATCGGCGGCGCCGGCGTTGTCGGTCCGGAAACGGCCCTGGCCCGCACCATCGGCGTGATCTGGACCCCGGACTTCATCGACCTGTCGGTCGCCGTCGACTACTTCGAGTTCAACGTCGAAGACGAAGTCCGCCAGTTCGGTGCGGCGAACATCCTGAACCAGTGCTTCCGTTCGCCGACCTACCCGGTCAACGCGTATTGCGGCCTGTTCCAGCGTGACGCGATCACCAAGGACATCACGACGATTGACAACGCCTACGTGAACGTCGCCGAGCAGGTGAACCGCGGTATCGACCTCACGACGCGCTACCGTCATGAGTTCGACTTCGGCACCCTGACCGTCGACACCCAGTTCACCTGGCAGCTGCAGGACACCATCAAGCTGCTGGCGACCGCTGCTGAGATCGACGACAACGGTGAGACGACCGAACCGGACTTCACCGGCCAGGTGAACACCCGTTTCGACCGTGGTGACTGGACGTTCTTCTGGGGTATCGACCTGATCGGCAAGACCTCCGACACTGAAGAGTTCGGCGGCGATATCTTCTTCAGCAGCCGTTACAGCCAGAACGTCTACTACAAGCAGTGGGCGGAGTTCATGGCCTACCACGACCTGTCGGTTCGTCGCCGCATGGATGACTGGACCTTCTCGGCCGGCGTCCAGAACGTGTTCGACGAGCGTCCCCCGGCCCAGTCGGCGGCCCAGTTCCGGATCGGCACCGCCGCCCTGACCCTCTACGACATGGTCGGCCGTCGCGGCTTCGTCAGCGTCACCAAGCGCTGGTAGGCTTCGGCTCCAACCTGGACTTCAAGGCAACGCGGCGGGGGAAACCCCGCCGCGTTTTCTTTTTGGGGGCGGGGTCGGCGGCGGAGCGGCCCGGCCCGCCCTGCCTCCTTCGACACGGCCCTGCGGGCCTGCTCAGGATGACGTCGTCAGAGGGCTTGCCATCCAAGTCATGCTGAGCAGCGCTGAAGGCGCGTGTCGAAGCCCGCAAGGCGCACCAACTGCGAGACTCTGAAGACCGATACTCAGGAGACAAAGCGGGACATTCGGCCCTTCGCGGGACCGCCGCGCCCTCCGTCAGGGTCAGGTTCGATCCCCCCTTCAGCGTACGGCCTCATAATCTCCGTATGAGAGGCTGTGATCACCGCGAAAACCCCTGGCCGGCCGCCGCTGCAGCCCGCCTGCGGCGGGGCCGCCGCTGTCTGCGGGCCTGACCGTCCCCGCAAGTGCGGCTCTGTCCCCCCATCATCGACGGGGGGCGGCTGCCGCCAGCGACGCTGCCGCAGGGCGCCACGGGACAGGGGGGACACTCCAGGGCGCACCGCCCGCCTGGGGCGCGCAAGCAAAAGGCCCCGGCGAGCGATCGCCGGGGCCTCCGCGTCTCGGGTCTTGCAGTCCGGTCCTACTGGAGCGGGGTCGGCGCCAGCACCGTGGCTCCCCGCTCACGCAGGCGGGCGGTGGCCATTTCGTCCAGGATCGCCTCGGCGCGCGGATCGCCCATCACCCAGCCGGCGGCGGCCAGGGTGCGCAGCGAAGTCGAGCTGACCCCGAACAGCTTCTCGAAGGCCTCGAACGGCGAACCGCCGCCGCCGATGTGCTTGATGCGGACCTCGCCCTTCAGGTTGGCCAGGGCCTTGGCCCGGTCGATGGCGTCGTAGTAGCCGCCGATCTGGTCGACCAGCTTCAGCTGGCGGGCCTGCACGCCGGTCCAGACGCGGCCCTTGGCGAGTTCGCGCACCTGGTCGGCCGGGATCTTGCGACCTTCCGACACCCGCTTGACGAAGCCTTCGTAGATCCGGTCCATCCAGCCGCCGAACGCCGCCCGCTGGGCGGGGGTGAAGGTCTCGCCGGTCCCGAAGGCGCTGGCGTAGTCGCCGCCGACCCCCGACTGGCGCACGTCGACGCCGAAGCGGCCCAGGGCGTCGCCGAGGGCAAACTTGCCGCCGTAGACGCCGATGGAGCCGGTCAGGGTCGTGGGCTGGGCCACGATCGAGCTGGCGTCCGAGGAGATCCAGTAGCCGCCCGAGGCCGCGTAGGTGCCCATGCTGACCACGACCGGCTTGCCGGCCTTCTTGGCCGCCCGGACCGCGCTCAGGATCTGCTCGGACGCGGTGTCGGAGCCGCCGGGCGAGGAGACGCGGAAGACGATGGCCTTCACGTCCTTGTCCTCGATGGCCGTGTAGAAGGCGTCGGCCACGTCGTCGGACCAGACGGTCTCCTCGCCCCCGAACGGATTCCCGCCGCCGGAGGTCCCGGTCATGATCGGTCCCTCGGCGCCAATCACCGCGATGGCCGGCTTGCTGCCCATGCCGGATGCGGTCTTGGCCTCGCGTCGCACCGTGTTCATGTAGTCAGCGAAGTCGACCAGTTTGGCCTTCTTTCCGGCCTTGGCCAGCAGGGCGTCGGAGGTCTCGCGAACCTGGGCGACGCCGTCGATCAGGCCCTTGGCCTTGGCGTCTTCCGCCGAGTAGGGGCCGGCCTCGAAGACGCGGGCGAAGGCGATGGGCTCCTTCTTGCGGTCGATGGCCGCCGTCAGCACCGCGGTGCGGTAGATCGACGTCATCCACGACAGCTCCGCCTCCTTGTGGGCGGGGGTGTAGTTGTCGAACAGATACGGATTGACCGCGTTCTTGTACTCACGGCGCTGCTCGAACTCGGCCTTCACGCCGTACTTCTCGAACAGGCGCTTGAAGAACATGTTCTCGACGGCGAAGCCCGTGGCCTGGAAGGCGCTGTCCGGCTGCATCCACAGCTGGTCGGTCGCCGCGCCGAGCATGTAGGTTGAGGAGACCACGCCCGACGGATAGAGGCCCTGGCTGTGGGCCCAGATCGGCTTGCCGGCCTGGCGGAAGCGCAGGAAGGCCTGGCGCAGCTCGTCGGCGGCGGCCGGGGCCATGCCGCCCTCGGGCAGGCGCACGAAGACGCCCTTCACCTTGTCGTCGGTCTGGGCATGCTTCAGGGCCTCGATGACGGAGATGACCGACATGCCCGATCCGCCGAACATGGCGAACGGGTTCTGCGAGTCCTGGTCGGTCAGGCCGTCACGCAGGTCGAGCTGCAGGACGGCGACCGACGGGGTCGTGTCCTTGGGCTGCGCGCTCGCCACGATCGACATGATCAGGATGAACGGTACGACAACGAAAAACACCAGCAAGCCGGCGAACACGCCGGCCATGGTCAGGAAGAACTGCTTCATCGGGCACCCGAGGTGAAAGTCGCGCTCACGCTACAGGGTGGCGCGCTGCGGTCAAATGAACACGCGGCAACACTGGCGATTGTTTCGTTGTGGTGTTGGGCTTTTGGCCCGACCTGGGCCGGGGGAGGTCCCTCGGGAGCGCGTGTTCCGCACGCGCTCCGAAGGATCTGGTCGGGGACCAGAAGAATTGGTCGGAGTGAGAGGATTCGAACCTCCGACCCCCGCCTCCCGAAGACGGTGCTCTACCAGGCTGAGCTACACTCCGACTAGAGGAGGGGGCTTATAGAGACGAGTCGACGGGCCTGCAAGCGACCATATCGGGGCTCTGCACATGGCTTTCACAGCGGCGTTGCATCCTGCCTTCGCCTGCGCTATCTCAGCCGCCTCTCGCGAGCCGGTTCGTCCGGGCTTCGCCGTTCCTGCTGGGGAATGGTGTAATGGTAACACTGCGGTTTTTGGTACCGTCATTCTAGGTTCGAGTCCTAGTTCCCCAGCCAATTCTTCCGGACCTCGACAATCACCGGGCGCAAGCCGTCTCCGGCCGCCTGAAGGCGAGCCGGCGCCCCGGGCCCGCGCCCCGTGCGCTGACCCGGCCAGCGGCTACAGCGACCGCGAAGCCGTCGAGGGCGTGGACAATGTCCAGGCCCTCGACAAGCCTTACGACCGGGCCGCGCTGACGCGGGTTCTGGGGCGGTAGCTAACCCACCTTCAACCGCACGAACGCCATGCCGCCGCCCGCGTCGCCATAGCTGGCCGACAATGGGGAGGGGATGTCGAAGCCGTTGACCAGCACGCCTACGCCCAGCTTCATGTTGTCCGACACCTGCCAGTCGTGGATCGCGCCGACCGACAGCTTGCGGACGGTGTAGACCGGGCCGTGGCCGCCGCCGGGCGTCAGCTCGTCGGTGTCGATTTCCTCGGCGCGGGTGAAGACCGTCCAGCGGTCGTCCGGCTGCCAGGCGGCCTCGACGAGCCAGGCGTCGAGGTTGGTGTTGTCCGGCTTCTTCTCCTTGCGAGCCCAGGCGAAGGTCGCCGAGGCCAGACCCGACGAGCCGATCCTGCGGGCATAAAGGGCGCTCAGCGAGATGCGGTCTTCATCGTGGTGCGGCTCCAGCGCCTCGGGGCTGACGATGTCGGCCCAGCTGGCCTGCAGCGCCCAGTTCTCGGTGGGATTGAAGCTGAGCCGGATGCTGCGGGAGTCCAGCTCGCCGGTCTCGATGTCCCAGCGCTTCTCGTCCGGTTCGCGGCCCCGGAAGGCGGAGGCCTCGACCTTCCAGCGACCGGAGACATAGCCCGCCGTGACCACGCCGAAGGTGATGTGGGTGCTGTCCAGCCAGTGGTGGGTGATCGGGGCCTCGGGGCTGTCGATCGCCGCCGGCCGGTGCATGAAGGCCGGCGGCCCGAAGGCCGGCTCGCCGGGCAGGCCGCCATAGACGAAGACGCTACGCCCCTCGCCGAGCGGCAGGCTGTAGCTGGCCGCAAGCTCCATGAACAGGTCGTGCGGGTGCTGGCGGTCGACCAGCGGGTCTACGCCGTCGGCGCTCTCACCGGCGGCCAACAGCAGCGGATAGCCGTCCTCGCCCATCAGCGGGTCGGGGCTGAGCATGCCGCGCAGTTGCAGCTTGCCCGGGCCCAGGTCCCGGCTGGCCGTAGCCATGATCATGCCGGCCAGGAAGGCCTTGTCGTCGCCGCGCGGGCCATCCTGGCTGACGTAGACGCCGTTGATCAGGGCGTGGCCCATGACCATCCAGCCGTCGCTCATCAAGTGCAGGCCGCCATGGGGCGCGGCCTGCGGTTGCCAGCTGGTGCCGCTGGCGTCGCGGCTCATCGGATAGTCGCCCAGCGGGCTGGTCATGCCGTGGTCGTCCATGGCCATGGACGCCTCCGCGGGAGCGGCCTCGGCGGGCGGGGTCATGTCGTGGTGGTCGTGATCCTGCGCCAGGGCGGGAGCAGCGAGCGCCAGGCTCGCGACGAAGGTTGCGGAGGCCAGCAGGCGCGCGCGGGTGTCGGGGGTCATCGGACCCTCCTCATCTGGTGTCGAAAGGAAAGCGGGTTTCGGACGTCAGACGGTGGAGCGGGGCGGATGAGGATCCGGCGCGGTGAGCCGGCCCTCGATAGCGGGCTGGACGACGGTGTAGGCCGTCGGCTCGGCGGCGGCCACGGCCAGAACCACGACTGTCTCGCCCGGCGCGGGCATGCAGCCGACGCAGCAGTTCACGGCCATCTGGACCGGCTTCTGCTTTTCAGGGTTGGCCGGAGCCTCATGACAGGGCGGTTCGGAGGGGGGCATCGGCATGGCGCGCGCCGTCCCGCCGACGGCGAACGTCGCCGCGATCAGGATCAGCAGAAGCGTGCGCAGGACCTGCATGCCGCGAACGTAGGGAGTGAGCGGGCGTGCTGCAATGCCGACGTGCGTCCTTCGCGACGCCGCTTCGCAGCTCCTGAGGATGAGGAGCGATCCCTCGGGATCGCGTCGCGAAGGACGCAAGGCCTAAACGCCGTAGAGCGACAGTCCCGGTGCGTCCGGCGCCGTGTCCAGGCCGCCGTTCAGAGCCCTCTGCATCATGACGATATCCCGCCACTCACCGAACTTGTGACCGACGCCTTTCATGCTCCCCTGCATCTCGAAGCCCAGCGCGCGGTGCAGGCCGATCGAGCCGTGATTGTCCGAGCCGCCGATCACCGCGATCACCTGGCGCAGGCCCAGCGCCTCGCAATCGGCCAGCACGCGTGAGAGCAGGGCGCGACCGACGCCGCGCCCCTTGAAGTCCGGGTGGATGTAGACGCTGTCCTCGACCGTGAACCGATAGGCGGCGCGCAGCCGGAAGGGGGCCGCGTAGGCGAAGCCCGCAACCTGGCCTTCGATCTCGGCCAGCAGGTAGGGCAGGCCGCGCGCCAGCACCGCCGCCAGTCGCGCCGCCATCTCGTCGGCGCCCGGCGGCGTCTCCTCGAAGGTGCCGACGCCGTGCAGACAGGCGTCGCCGTAGATGGCCGCCAGCGCCCGAGCGTCGGCGGCCGTCGCCGGCCTGAGGGTCAGGCTTTCTCCCATCCGCGCTCCACGGCCCAGATGGCGAAGGCGTAGTTGAGCGCGATCTCCTTGAGGAAGTCGAAGCGGCCCGAGGCGCCGCCGTGACCGGCCTCCATGTTGATCTTCAGCAGGATGGGATCACCGCTGGTGGTGTGATCCCGCAGCTTGGCGGCCCACTTCTGCGGCTCCCAGTAGGTGACGCGCGGGTCCGACAGGCCGCCGGTGGCCAGCACCGCCGGATAGGGAAGCTTCGCCACCTGGTCATAGGGGCTGTAGCTCATCATGTAGTCGTAGGCCTCGGCGTCCTCGATCGGGTTGCCCCACTCGGGCCACTCCGGCGGCGTCAGCGGCAGGCTGGTGTCGCTCATGGTGTTGATCACGTCGACGAACGGCACCGAGGCGATGATCCCGGCCCAGAGTTCGGGCCGCATGTTGGTGACCGCGCCCATCAGCAGGCCGCCGGCCGAGCCGCCGTAGGCGACCGTGCGGTCGGGCTTGCCGTAGCCGGCCGCGTGCAGGTGGTCGGCGCAGGCGATGAAGTCTGTGAAGGTGTTCTTCTTCTTGAACTTCTTGCCGTCCAGGAACCAGCCCCAGCCCTTCTCCGCTCCACCCCGCGGGCAGGCGGTGGCCCAGATCCAGCCGCGGTCGACCAGGCTGAAGTTGCGGATCGAGAAGCTCGGCTCCTGCGAGATGCCGTAGCTGCCGTAGCCGTAGAGGAGCAGCGGGGCCGAGCCGTCCAGCTTCGTACCCTTCTTCATCAGCACGAAGATCGGCACCTCGGCGCCGTCCGCCGCCCTGGCGTTCAGGCGCCGGGTCTCGTACCTGGCCGGATCGTGGCCCGACGGGATTTCCTGCGTCTTGCGCAGGGTCCGCTTGCGGGTGGCCATGTCGTAGTCGAACCACTGCCGGGGCGTGGTCATCGAGTTGTAGGTAAAACGAAGCGAGGTTGTGTCGTACTCGTAGCCGCCGTCGAGACCCAGCGCGTAGACCTCCTCATCGAAGTCGATCACGTGCTCGGGGCCGCTGGCGCTGGTGATGACGATGCGGTTGACCGCGTCGACCTTCTCGAGCCGCACGAACCAGTCCTTGAACGCCGTGGTGCCCAGGATCAGGTTGCCGCTCTTGTGGGCGATCCAGTCCTTCCAGTTCGCCTTGGCCGGCTTGTCTTCCGGCGCGGTGACCAGCTTGAAGTCCACGGCGCCGTCGGCGTTGGTGCGGATCACGAAGCGGTCGTTCCAGTGGTCGATGTCGTAGCGCACGCCTTCCTTGCGCGGCTCGACGACCACAGGCTTTGCTGTCGGGTCGGACGCGGGGATCAGCCAGGCTTCGCTGCTGTCCTGGTTGCCGCAGCCGATAACGATCCACTTGCGCGATGACGTCACGCCCGCGCCGATGAAGAACCCCTCGTCAGGCTCGTCGTAGACCAGCACGTCGTCCTTCGCCGCGCCGCCGATGGGACGGCGGTAGATTTTCGCCGGGCGCCCGTTCTCGTCGCGCAGGGTCCAGAAGATCCACTTCGAATCCGGCGAGAAGACGAAGTCGTTGACGCTCTCGACGGGTTCGCCGACCAGCTTGCCCGAAGCGATGTCCCTCACGAAGATCCGCAGGACTTCGGAACCCTGTTCATCCACGGCCCAGCCATAGTAGCGATGGTCCGCCGTGTGGCTGGCCGAGCCGACCTGGTAGAAGGCCTTGCCCCTGGACTCGGCTTCCTCGTCCAGCAGGACGACCTCGCCATCGGCCTTTCCCACCGGACGCCGCGCGTGGATCGGGTGCTGCGCGCCCTTCTCGTATCGGCTGTAGTATTCCCAGGGGCCGTCGGCGTCGGGGACGGAGGCGTCATCTTCCTTGATGCGGCCCTTCATCTCCTCGAACATCGCCGCCTGAAGCGCCTCGGTCGGCGCCAGCATCGCCTTGGTGTAGGCGTTCTCCTCCGTCAGGTGCTCCTTGACGTCGGCCTTGATCAGGGTCGGGTCGCGCAGGACCTTCTGCCAGTTGTCGTCCTTCATCCAGGCGTAGTCATCCACCCGCACACGGCCCAGCTGCTCGATGCGCTTGGGAATCTTGCGGGCGACGGGAGGGACAGGCTTGGGCGTGGCGGACATGGCGCTCCCGGTGGCGACGAGACTGGATGAAAGGGCGGTTGCCGCGGTCGCGGCCATCATCTGGCGCCGGTTCATGAATCAACTCTCCTGTGCGGCAGACGGTCAGCTTGTGCGTCCGCTGCGTTGCGGTCAAATGGCCCGCGAAGTCGAGACGGGCCCTCCGCGCCCATGAGTACCGCTTGCATCTGGGGGCGTCGATGGCCTGGGACCTTTCCGTCGATCTGATCAAGGCGACGGTGCAACTCGAGCAGCCGCTCGGCGATGGCACCCGCACGGTCGGGACGGGCTTCCTGATCGAGGCGCCGACCCCCGATGGCCGGTCGCGCACAGTCCTGGTCACGGCCGCCCACGTGCTGGATCGCATGCCGGCCCTGCAGGCCAGGATCGGCTACCGTGTTCAGGCCGGAGACGGTTCCTGGCGGTACGACCCCCGGCCCCTGTCGATCCGCGATGAGGCCAAGGCGCCCAAGTGGACGCGCCACCCGACCCGCGACATCGCCGCCATCGTCATCCAGGCGCCGGACGAGTTCGCGCGCGCCGCCATTCCGCTGTCCTGGCTGGCCCAGGACGAGACCTTCACCCGCTATGGCCTGGGGCCGGGTGACGAGATGATGGCGCTGGGCTTCCCGCGCGGCCTGTCGGCCAACCAGGCAGGCTTTCCGATCCTGCGCTCGGGCCGGGTCGCCTCATATCCGCTGGCGCCGTCCAGCGTGTTCCCGACCTTCCTGCTCGATTTCAGTGTCTTCCCCGGCAATTCGGGCGGGCCGGTGTTCATGGCCGACGGCGCACGCCGCCGGCCGGGGGCGACGGAAACCCAGGAGGTCCAGTTCGTCGCCGGCATCCTGACCCAGCAGGTCGAACTCTCCGGCGAGCGGCTGGAAATCGGGATCGTCACGCATGCCCGCTTCGTGCGGGAAGCCGTCGCCCTGATCGACGGGGTGAGCCCGCCGCCGCCGGCGCCCGCCGAGCCTCCGTTGCCGGGCGCGACCGCAGCCTCCGTCGGAACGCACGCGGAACCTTGAGGGTATGTCCGGGGTTCTCTCTGGACACACTCAGCAGTCAAGGGAGACCCATCATGTGGGATCGTGTCGAAGGCGAATGGAAGCAGTTCTCTGGCAAGGTCAAGGAACAGTGGGGCAAGCTCACTGACGACGACCTGACCGTGATCGCGGGCAAGCGCGACCAGCTCGCCGGGAAGATCCAGGAGCGCTACGGCTACGCCAAGGACAAGGCCGAAGCCGAGATCCACGACTTCGAGCGGCGCATGGACGAGCCCCGCTCCTTCAAGAGCTGATGGACGGCGGCGGTCGCGCCTATGCGCGGCCGTCCTTCCCCAGAATGGGTGCTGCGCCTTGTGGCGTAAGGCCTTGATGGCCTCGACGTTGCAATTCTGCGGTTACCTTCCTGTGGAGTGACCCGAAATGACGCGGGGCGTCAGATCGTTTGAACTGGGTGACAGCGAGGCCGTGCAGCGGCTTTGCGACTGGGCGTGGTGGTATCCGCGCTCGCACGAAGGCTGGCGTTGGCTGACCTCGGGCGCGCCGGGCGTCGGCGACGACGCGTCAGCGCCGACAGGCTGGGTCTACGAGACCGACGCCGACGGTGTCCTGGCGTTCCTCGGGAACTTCCGACAGCGCTTTGACTACCGGGGCGACACGCTGGTCGGCGCATCGCTGCATACGCTGCTGGTCGATCCGCGCGTAAAGGGCGCCAGCCGCGATCTGTTGCGCCGGTTCGCGGCACAGGACTCCGCCTTCGTTCGCTACACCTTCAACGCCAATGACCGCTCCGCCCCCATCTACAAGCACTTCGACATGCAGCCCTGGCCCGAGAGCCTGAGCCGCGTGAAGTACGCCTGGAGCGCGGACTGGCCGGCGGTGGCCAGCGAGCGCGCGGTACGTTGGCTGCACGGCATTTCGGGCGTCCGGAGGTCAGGCGAGCGTTTCACCAACCCTCGCGTCTGGACCGGCGTCATCACCCGATGCGAGCCGGGCGTGGTCGCTCTTCCTGTCGCCGAGATCGATGAGCGGTTCGATGTGCTTTGGGCCCGGCTTCGACATGACGGCCGCCTGCTGGCGTGGCGTGACGCCGCGACCCTGCGCTGGCGCTGCGCCGATCCCGATCTGACCCGCCTGCCGGTGATGCTGGCGTTCCAACAGGACAGCGTGCTTGCCGGCTACCTGCTGGCCTTCTTCTCAAAGGGCTCCGAGGTCGAGCGTCCTGCGCTGGAGATCATCGACCTGATCGCCACCGCCGAGACCGAGGCGGTCGCCCTTCCAGCGATGCTGCGCACTTTGCTGGGTTCGGCCCGGGACCTGGGCGCGGCGAGAGTGCGGCTGCCGTTCGTCAGTCCCCGCCTCGATGCCTTGCTGGGCGGCTTCGCTTCGGCCCGACGCGTCTATGGCCACGACCACTGTCACCTGCGCTGGAACGAGGAGGTCTCGCCCGAGATGCGCGACGCGTGGTTCGCGACGCCCTTTGATGGCGACTACAGCTTCTGTCTTCGACCGCCGCCGCTGCTGGTGACCGAGCGGGCGGCCTGACGGCGTCCGTCCGCCCCGATCGATGCGATCGGGGCGGCTCAGGATCTAGGCGCCGTAGATCACCGAGATCGTCTCGGCCACGCAGGCCGGACGGTCTTCACCCTCGATCTCGATGGTGCATTCGTTCTTCATCTGCAGGCCGCCGGACTTGGCTTCGACGCTCAGCAGCTTCTGGCGCATGCGCACCTTCTTGCCGACGCGAACCATGTTGGTGAAGCGGACCTTGTCGCTGCCGTAGTTGATGCCGCGGGTCACGCCGTTGACCTTCAGGAGCTTGGCGCCCAGGAACGGGATCAGCGACAGCGTCAGATAACCGTGGGCGATCGGGCCGCCCATTTCGCGGTTGGCCCGCTCGACGTCGACGTGGATCCACTGGTGGTCGCCGGTCGCTTCGGCGAACTGGTTGACCCGCTCCTGGCTGACTTCCAGCCAGTCCGAGACGCCGATCTCCTGGCCGACGAGGCTGGACAGGTCCTTGTAGTCAACTTCCTTCATGGCGCGCGGCTCCTCAAACGGTTGTTCGGCGTCATCCATGCCCCGAGCGGGCCGGGCTTTCAACCATCGACGCTAGGGAAGGTATCGTCCCTGTCGCGGCGAAAGCTCGCCGTCGCGCGGGACCCTGGCGGCAATGGCGTTGATTTCCCTGGCGGCACAGCGCCAACAGGAGGCGACGGCGGACTGAGGACGAGGGGCAGGGGTGAGCGACGAGTACGTGTTCGAAATCGACGGAAGCCGCGTGACCGCCACGCCCTTCGCCGCCGGCCCCTGGGACCCCACGATGCAACACGGCGGCGCGCCGACAGCGCTCGTCGCCCGCGCGGCGGAAGCCTTCCCGGCGGCGCGGCCGATGCGGGTGGCCCGGATGACGGTCGACCTGCTGCGGCCCGTTCCGGTCGCCACGCTGGACATCGAGACCGAGGTCGTCCGCGAAGGCCGCAAAATCCAGCTGCTGCAGGTCCGTTTGCTGCACGAGGGCAAGGAGTGTGTCCGGGCCAGCGTGCTGAAGCTGCGGTCCGAGCCGCAGGACCTGCCCGAGCATCGGGGTTTCCGTCCGCTGGAGTTCGACGTTCCCGAAGCCGGCGAACCGCGTAGCCCGGGCTTCAATCCTCACGGCTTCGGGTCCGGCCTGTCGACGAAACTGGTGAGGGGGGAATGGGGCCAGCCTGGCCCGGCGGCGGTCTGGTTCCGGATGGACCGGGCCATGGTGCGGGGCGAGGCGACCACGCCGTTGATGCGCGCGGCCCTCACGGCCGACTTCTGCAATGGCGTTTCCTCGGTCGTGGACTTCCGCAAATGGACCTACATCAACGGCGACCTGTCGGTGAACTTCGCCCGCGACCCGGTCGGTGACTGGATCCTGCTCGACGCCGAGACCTGGGTCGGCGACAGCGGCGGGGCGATGGCCTTCGCACGGCTGGCCGACCGCGACGGCTATTTCGGCCGCGCGGTGCAGAGCGTGCTGATCGAGAAGCGGGGCTAGAGTCCGAAGCGCTTCGGGTCGGACGCGATCAGGGCCTGCAGTTTCGGCATCCCCGCCTTCAGCCCTCCGGCCAGCTGGCGGTTGATCAGCCAGCCGAGCGGGAAGGGCGCGCTGGCCTTGCCCAGCCAGACCAGCTCACAGCCGCCGGCGGTCGGAACGACGCGATAGTCCTCGACGGCCGCCGACAGCGGCAGCGACGAGCGTTCGAAGCGGAAGGCCATGCGGCTGCCCTCGTCCCAGGCGAAGAAGGTCTCCTCGATCACCTGCGGGCCGACCTCGACCGTCCGCGTCGTGCCGACGGCGAAGGGTTTGGGACTGGTCCAGGTGACCTTGGTGATCGGCAGCCATTGGGTCCAGGCCTCGCCGTCGAGCAGCGCCGCCCAGACCGCCGACGGCGGGAACGGGAAGGCGTGCCGGACCTCGACCGCGCCCTTGGCCAGATACTCTTCTCCGACGGCGGTGTGGGCGCGAAGCGGCTTCGACATGGAGTCTCTCTCTGGGTCTGTCGTTGTGGGTTGTCAGGCGGGTAGTTGAACGCGGCGCCGCCACGGCAGGCAAGCGGCCGTCGCTTTCGCTCACGGCCCGGGCGCGAGCGCCCTCGGCACCTTGATCTCGATGTCCAGCAGCTGCTGCGCCTTGCCCTTGGCCAGCGGGTCGAGGCGCAGGCTGGAGAACTGGCCGCCGCCCAGCGCCTGGATGCAGTGAAGATTGATGGCGTTCATGCCCGGCAGTTCGTAGCGGATCACCTTCGGCGCGGTCGCGCCCTCGAACTCGTGGGCGAACCAGGCCTTCACGCGCGCCTCGGTCAGGCCGGCGCGGATCCAGGGCAGCAGCTCGGGCCGCCGGGCGATGACGCCGATGTTGAAGGCGTCGCCCTTGTCGCCGGAGCGGGCCCAGGCGACCTCGATCAGCGGCACGGCGACCATGTCGTCTTCAGGCGTGGGATCGGTCGGGACCGGCGGCGCCGAGACCTCCGCAGGGTCGAAGGCGCGGGCGGGCGAGGCCGTGGTGATCGTCAGCGTCTGGTCGCCCAGCGACACGGTCGCCGCGACCTCCTGCCGGGGCAGCAGGACCGAGAACACCCGCGCCACCGGCGTGATGGTCGGCGCGCCGCCGAACCAGCCCGTGGTGCCGACGCTCATCGAGGTGGTGGGCGAGGCGAACTCGCGCGTCATCAGGCCGAGCGCCTCGGCGCTTTCGTGCTCGGCGCCGATGCGGCAGACAACTTCGCGCACGGACCGCGCGGCCTCGCTTGCGTTGGCGCCGTAGCTGGCTTCGGCGCCCAGGATCTCGATACGGCTGTCGCGCAGCGGCGGCAGGTTGCGGTCGCGCAGCATCTCGCCGATCCGCTCAAGCATCGCCTCGGACTGCCTGCGGCCCTTGGCGGCGGCGTCGCGGCCGACGATCGGGCTGGCCCCGATGAAGCGGAAGCCGTCGCCGAAAGTCACGCAGACCTTGTAGCGGTCGGACGGCGGGTAGCCCTTCGCCCCGGCGACGCGCACGCGGTGCTCGCCGACCTGCTCGACCGTCACCTGCGTGAAGTCGCAGACCACGTCCGGCAGGGCGTAGCCTTGCGGGTCGCCGACCTCGTAGAGGATCTGCTCGGCCACGGCGGCGGGCGAGACGAGGCCGCCCGTGCCTTCGGGCTTGGTGACGATGAAGCTGCCGTCGGCGTGGCACTCGATGATCGGGTAGCCGATATGCGCCCAGTCCGGGACGTCCTCCCAGTCGGTGAACAGCCCGCCGGTGGCCTGGGCGCCGCATTCGATGACGTGCCCGGCCAGCGAGCCCGCCGACAGCAGGTCATGGTCGTCGGCCGTCCAGCCGAACTCATGCATGAGCGGGCCCAGCGCCAGGGCGCTGTCGACCACGCGGCCGGTGATGACCATGTCCGCGCCGGCGGCTAGGGCCGCGGCGATCGGGGTCGCGCCGAAATAGGCGTTGGCGCTGAACACCTTGCCCGGATCAGGGAACGGCGCGCCCGTGAACATCTCGGTCAGGTCGCGGGCCTTCAGGTCGTTCAGCCGTCCGGCGAGGTCGTCGCCCTCGACGACGGCGATCTTGAACGAAAGCCCGGCCTCGGCGGCCAGTTTCTCCATCCGGTCACGACAGGCGCGCGGGTTCAGGCCGCCGGCGTTGGTGACGATCTTCACCCCCTGCGCCTTGAGTTCGCGCAGGTTGTCCTTCCAGACCCAGTCGGTGAAGTCGCGGGCATAGCCCTGGTCCGGCCGCGCCGCGCGCAGCTGACCCAGGGACGACATCGTCGCCTCCGCCAGATAGTCGAGGATCATGTAGTCCAGCCGTCCGCCACGCAGCAGCTGCGGCGCGGCGACCGACGAGTCGCCCAGGAACCCGCCGGCCCCGCCGATGCGAGCGATCTTCGTCATCAGACGATCTTGGCGTCGGCCTTGCCCCAGTAGGCGTCGCGGATCAGGCGCTTGTAGAGCTTGCCGGTCGCGTGGCGGGGCAGCTCTTCCATGAAGTCCAGCTGGCGTGGCGACTTCACGTGGCTGAGGTTGGCCTTGGCGTAGGCCAGCAGCTCGGCGCGCAGCTCATCGCCCACGTCGGCCCAGTTGGCGGGCTGGATCACAGCGATGACCTTCTCGCCCATCTCCTCGTCCGGTCCGCCGACCACGGCGACATCGGCGACCTTGGGGTGACCGATCAGCAGGTTCTCGATCTCCTGCGGATAGATGTTCACCCCGCCGGAGATGATCATGAAGCTCTTGCGGTCGGTCAGGTAGAGGAAGCCGTCCTCGTCTACCCAGCCCACGTCGCCCAGGCTGGTCCAGCCGTGCTTGTTGTAGCTCTCGGCCGTCTTCTTGGGGTCGTTGTGGTAGTTGATGGGCGGGCCGTTCTCGAAATAGACCTGACCCTCCTGGCGCGGCGGCAGGGCGTCGCCCTCATCGTTGCAGATGCGCAGCTCGCCCAGCACGGCCTTGCCGACCGAACCCTTGTGCGCCAGCCAGTCGGCCGAGCCGATGTAGCAGAAGCCGTTGCCCTCGGTGCCGGCGTAGTACTCGTGGATGATCGGGCCCCACCAGGCGATCATCTGTTCCTTGACCGGGACGGGGCAGGGAGCGGCGGCGTGCACGGCCGAACGCAGCGATGACACGTCGTACTTCGCCCGCACATCTTCCGGCAGCTTCAGCAGCCGCACGAAGTGGGTCGGGACGAACTGTCCGCAGTCCACTTTGTACTTTTCGATCAGCGCCAGCATCGTCTCCGGATCGAAGCGCTCCATGACGATGACGGTGCCGCCCAGCTTGTGGATGCTCATGCACCAGCGTAGCGGGGCGGCGTGATAGAGCGGGGCCGGCGAGATGTAGACGCTGTCCGGCGTGAAGCCGAACAGGCCCTGGGTCATCATGAACAGGGCGTTGGGTTCGTCGATCGCCGCGCCGGTCAGGATCGGCTTGACGCCCTTGGGGCGGCCGGTCGTTCCGGAGGAGTAGAGCATGTCGGAACCGGCGGTCTCGTCGGCGATCGGAGCCGTCGGCATCGGGTCACGGGCCGCCTCGAAGCTTTCGTAGGGGCCACGGGCGCCGCCGCACATGTAGAACTTCAGGCCCGGGATCAGGGCCGGCATCTCGTCGGCGATGGCGCCCATCGAGGCCGAGGTGATGAACACCTTCGCCTCGCAATCCTTGACGATGTACTCGACTTCGCTCGCCGTCAGCTTGGACGAAATGCAGGTGTAATAGAGCCCCGAGCGCTGGGCGGCCCAGGTGAGCTCGAAGTACCGGGGGTTGTTGTCCATGAAGATGGCGATGACGTCGCCGGCCTTCAGGCCCAGCGAGCGGAACAGATGCGCGCCCTGGTTCGACCGCTCGTCGAGCTGCTTGTAGGTCACCGTCTCGCCGGAGCCGGCCATGATGTAGGCGGCGCGGTCGGGGTGGTTCTGGGCGTGGTGGAACGGATGCATGGCGGTCGCTTCGACTGGAGTGGTTTGACGGGGTTCAGGCGGCGAGGGCGGAGGCGGCCGCCTTGCCCAGGATCATGTCCGAGGCCTTCTCGGCGATCATGATCGTGGGCGCGTTTGTGTTCCCGCTGACGAGGCGCGGCATCACCGAGGCGTCGACGACGCGCAGACCTTCGACGCCGTGGACGCGCAGCTGCGGGTCGACCACCGCCTGCGGACCATGGCCCATCTGGCAGGTGCCGACCGGGTGGTAGATCGTCGTCCCGGCGGCGCGGGCGTATTCCAGCAGCATCTCGTCGCTCTGGAAGTCCGGGCCTGGGTTCATTTCATGATCGATGTACGGCGCCAGCGCCGGCTGTTCGGCGATCTGGCGGCCGATCCTCAGGGAGGCGACGGCGACTTCCTGGTCGAGGCTGTCGGCCAGGTAGTTGGCGAAGATGGCCGGGTGCGCGGTCGGGTCTGCCGACTTGATGCGGATGTGGCCGCGGCTCTCCGGACGCAGCTGGCAGGGGGCGATGGTCAGGCCGGGCGCGCCCTCCAGCTCCATCTTCTGCTCGTTGGCCAGCTTCTCGGCGTCCATCGTGGCGGGCAGGATGTGGTACTGGATGTCGGGGTGGGCGAGGTCGGGCCGCGACTTGCAGAACACCGCGATATGCGCCGCCGACAGGGTGAGCAGGCCCTTGCGCTGGAACAGGAACTTCATCGCTTCGCCGATGAAGCGCGGGCCGCGGGTCAGTTCGTTGACGGAGACCACGCCCGGCTTCAGCCGGTAGCGGACGCTCATCACATAGTGGTCCTGCAGGTTCTCGCCGACGCCCGGCAGGTCGGCGACGACCGCGATGCCATGCTCGCGCAGCAGCGCGCCCGGTCCCACGCCGGAGAGCTGCAGCAGCTGGGGTGAGTTGACCGCGCCGCCGGCCAGGATCACCTCGGCCCTGGCCTTCGCGGTGCGCTTGACGCCGTTCTGGGTGAATTCGACGCCCACGGCGCGCTTGCCCTCGAACAGTACGCGGGAGGCGAGGGCGTTGGTCTCGACCCGCAGATTGGCGCGGCCCATGGCCGGATGCAGATAGGCGACGGCGGCCGAGCAGCGCTGCCCGTTCTTCACCGTCAGCTGATAGTAGCTCACGCCCTCCTGGTCGCCGCCGTTGAGGTCGGCGCGGCGCGGGATGCCGGCCTGTTCGCAGGCGTCGACCACGGCGTCGGACACCGGGTGGGTGGTCGTCACGTCGGAGACATTGAGCGGCCCGCCCTTGCCATGCAGGTCGCTGGCGCCGCGCTCCTGGTGCTGCGAGCGCAGGAAGTAGGGCAGGACGTCGTCCCAGGCCCATCCCTCGCACCCCATCTGGCGCCAGTTGTCATAGTCGGCGTCCTGGCCGCGGATGTAGAGCAGGCCGTTGATGGAGGACGAGCCGCCCAGCACCTTGCCGCGCGGCCAGACATGGGTGCGGCCGCCGGTGCCCGGGTCGGGCTCGGTGGCGTAGAGCCAGTTGACCTTCGGATCCTTCAGGGTCTGCGAATAGCCGACCGGCACATGGATCATCAGGTTGGACATGAACTGGCCGGGATTCTTCGTCGGCCGGTCGTCGCCGCCGGCTTCCAGAAGCAGCACCTTGCTCTTGCCGTCGGCGGTCAGGCGATTGGCCAGCACGCAGCCGGCGCTGCCGGCTCCGACGATGATGTAGTCCGCCTCGATGGTGTCGGTCATGCCGCTTCCCTGTTCCTCGCCGACCGGCAGCATCTGTCGTGCGCCTGATCGGCGATCACCTTACGGGCGAGGGCGAGGGCAGGGAAGGGCGACGTAGCGGAAGCTGCCGCGACGTCATTATTGCCGCAGCGCCCGGACGCACTAGGCTTGTCCCGACAACGACAATCTTGTGAGGAAGCGGCTATGGAACTGATCAGCCAGACTGCGGTCGAGGGCCGCGCGGGGCCGACGTTCGGCACCCGCTATCCGACGCTGGAGGGGGTCGACCTCACCGATATCGCGTCCTTCACCAATGGCCAGCCCTACGACGGCTTCGCCCGCCTTCGGGCCGAGGCGCCGGTGATGTGGCACCCCGAGACGCGCATGGACGGGCCCGGCTTCTGGGCCGTCACCCGGCACGAGGACGTCATGGCCGTCAACGGCGATCCGACGACCTACTCCAGCCAGCGGGGCGGCATCCTGATGGCGGCCGGCCGGCCCGAGGCGCGCCACGCGCTGCTGTACCGCGCCTCGATGGACGCCATGATCAACCTCGACGCGCCGCATCACCTGCAGCTGCGCCGCGAGCACATGCCCTACTTCACCCCCAGCTACCTGCGCGGCGTGGCCGAGCGGGTGAAGGGCGAGGTCACGCGTCTGCTGGACGCCATGGCCCCCAAGGGACACACCGACCTGGTCGAGGACTTCTCCTCGATCCTGCCGCTGTTCACCCTGTGCGAGATCCTCGGCGTTCCCGAAGCGGACCGGCCGAAGTTCCTGACCTGGATGCACTACCTTGAAGAGGCCCAGAACATGGCCATGCGCTCGGCGACCGAGGGCATGACCCCGACGCTGGAGCTCATGCAGTTCATCGCCGACTTCAACTCCAACGTCGAAGAGATGTTCGAGTACGGCCGGCACATGCTCCACAAGCGCCGGGCCGACCCGCAACAGGACCTGCTGACCGCCATCGCCCGCGCCCAGGTCGACGGCGACCTGCTCAGCGACGAGTATCTGGACGGTTCGTGGCTGCTGATCGTGTTCGCCGGCAACGATACCACCCGAAACACCCTGTCCGGCTCGATGAAGCTGCTGACCGAGTTCCCGGACGAGCGGGCCAAGCTGATCGCGAACCCGGCCCTGATGCCTGGCGCGGTCAACGAGTTCATCCGCATGGTCAGCCCGGTGATCTACATGCGCCGCACCGCGACCGTGGACACCGAACTCAACGGCCAGAAGATCGCCGAGGGCGAGAAGGTGATCATGTACTACGGCGCCGCGAACCGGGACGGGGCGGTGTTCGCCGACCCCGACCGGCTCGACGTGACCCGCTCCAACGCCGACAAGCACATCGCTTTCGGCTACGGCCCGCACACCTGCATCGGCAAGCGGGTGGCGCAGATCCAGCTGGAAGAGGCCTACCGCCAGATCCTGGCCCGCTTCCCGGACATGCGCTGGACCGGCGAGATCGACATCGCGCCGAACAACTTCGTGCATGCGATCCGCAAGCTGGACGTGAGCTTCACGCCGGAGCGGACGGCGGCCTGAATCCCGTCGCCGGTGGGGGGCTTGCCTTCCCCGGCGTCGCACCGTCTTCATACGCGCGTTTGAACGCCCCAGCCTCCCGAGGAGCCTCCGCATGGCCAGCCCGACCTTCGAGACCATCATCCTGGACATCAAGGACGGCATCGCGACGCTGACCCTGAACCGTCCCGACCGGATGAACGCCTTCACCACCCAGATGATGGCGGAGATGATCAAGGCGTTTGACATCACCGACGCCGATGACTCGGTGAAGGTGGTCGTGGTCACCGGCGCCGGCCGCGCCTTCTGCGCCGGGGCGGATCTGGGCGGCGGCGAGAAGACCTTCGACTACGCCAAGCAGGAGAGCGATCCGCGCGAGGCCAACAAGATCAACGGCGTCTATCGCGACGGCGGCGGCCTTCTGACCCTGCGCATCTACGAAAGCCTCAAGCCCGTCATCGCCGCCGTGAACGGCGCCGCCGTCGGCATCGGCGTGACGATGCAGCTGGCCATGGACATCCGCCTGGCTTCGACAGAGGCCAAGTTCGGCTTCGTCTTCGCCCGCCGCGGCATCACGCCGGAGGCCGCCTCGTCCTGGTTCCTGCCGCGCCTCGTCGGCCTGCAGCAGGCGCTGGAGTGGTGCTACACCGGCCGCGTGTTCCCGGCCCAGGAAGCCAAGGACGGCGGCCTGGTCCGGTCGCTGCACGCGCCGGAAGATCTGCTGCCGGCGGCCTACGCCCTGGCCCGCGAGATCGCCGACAACGCCGCGCCGGTCTCGGTCGCCCTGACCCGCCAGCTACTCTACCGCAACGCCGGCGCGCCGCACCCGATGGACGCCCACATGTCCGACAGCCGCGCCATCATGGCCCGCGGCGCACAGGGCGACGCCAAGGAGGGAGTCATGTCCTTCCTCGAGAAGCGCAGCCCGGCCTATCCGGACAAGGTCTCGGCCGACCTTCCCGACATCTGGCCCTACTGGGACAAGCGCGAGTTCAAGTAGTCGCGCTCCATCGCCGGGAGCGCCTTCGCCCGGGCAATTCTGTGGACAACCGGAAAGCCGTCGCGTCGCGGTCATGAGCGGTTAACGAGCCTCTGGTCTGATCCAGGCTCGGCGACGCGTCCGCGCGCGCCTTGGCATGCCTGATCGCGATCCGTGATGAGCGACCCCGCGCAGAGACCCGTTCTCGAAGATGCCGCCGACGTTGCGGCGGGCGAGGTCGTGCGCGCCGCGCCGGTGTTCCGGTCCCGGGTTACGCTTCTGAAGCGCCTGGCGGACGTGGTCTGCCTGCCGGGTAGCAGGGTCAACGCCTTCGAACGGTCCATGACCGCCGACCTGATCATAGAGCTGCTGAGGGAGGCGGCGCCTGACGAAAGGGCCCGCGTCGCCCGTCGGTTGGCCAATGTCTCGGAAATCCCCACCGGACTGGCCAGGATGCTGTTGCGCGATGACCTTGAGGTCGCGCGCGCCCTGCTGGAGAACAGCCCGGGCCTGGGCGACGCCGATCTGATGGATTGCGCACGCAGCGCCACGCCCGAGCATCGCCGCCTGATCGCCGCCCGGCGGGGGCTGAACGAAGTCGTGGCCGACGCGCTGGTCGACTTTGGCGAACCCGCCGTCCTGGAAACCCTGCTGCGCAACGATCTCGCGCGGCTCGGACACGCGACTGTCGAAACGGTTGTCGCGGTCACCCGCGACAATCCCCGGCTCATCCCACTGTTGCTGCGCCGGTCGGAGCTGAGGCCCAGCCACGCCTATGTGATGTTCTGGTGGTCCGACGAGGACTGTCGCCGGATTATCCTCCAGCGGTTCGCGGTGTCGCGCGAGGTTCTCCAGGAGGCCGTCAGCGACGTGTTCGCCGTGGCGGCCGAGGAGAAGTGGCAGGATCCGCTGACCCGCAAGGCGCTGCAGTTCATCGAGCGTCGGCAACGCAATCGCGCGGCGCTGGATCGCAGTCCGTTCGAGAGCCTGGACGAGGCGGTCGAGGTCGCGTCCGAAAGCATGACCCGCGAGGTCGCCGAGGAGATCGCCTACCTCTCGGGCCTCAAGCCTATGACCGGCGCCAAGATATTCACCGATCCGGGCGGTGAACCGCTGGCGATCCTCTGCAAGGCGACCGGCCTGCCGCGGACGGCCGTCCGCTCCCTCTGGCGCGGGTTGAGGCGCCCCGAGACCGACGCGGCGGGGAATGTCGTTCCCGCCCTGGAGCGCATCCTGACCCTTTTCGACTCCATCGCTGTGGATCGGGCCCAGACCGTACTGCGCTACTGGAACTGGTCATTGTCTTCGGCGCTGACGCCGGCGCTCATCAAGGCGATACGCGCCGGGGATGAAGAAGCGCTCGACGAGTTCTCGCAGCCTCAGCGAGCGGCGATGCTGGCCCTGTCGGGTGATTTCGGACGACGCTGAAATCTGAATCCTGCCAGATCAAACGAGTGCAATCTTCGCGCTGCATTGATCGGGGGATGCAGTGATCGTCCCTAATCTATATTGCAAATTCCGAGGATAAGCATCGAAGTGCTTGTGCCGGACACACTCGGCCTATATGCACACGATCACTGAATCGAGATCACCGATTCCGGTCTCTCTCAATCATTCATGTGGTGGAACAAGGCCAGATGGAAGACAAGTCGGCTATCATTGAAATGACGACGGACATCGTGTCCGCCTATGTCGGAAACAACTCCGTCGCGGCGAACGATATCCCGAGCCTTATCCAGAATGTCCACCGCGCCCTGACCGAAGTCGCCTCCGGCTCGGTCACCATCGAGATCGCGCCCAAGGAGCCCGCCGTTCCGGTCCGCCGCTCGATCACGCCCGATCATCTGGTCTGCCTGGAAGACGGCCGCAAGTTCAAGTCGCTGAAGCGGCACCTGCGGACCAAGTACAACATGAGTCCCGAAGAGTACCGGGCCAAGTGGGGCCTGCCGAAGGACTATCCGATGGTCGCGCCGAACTACGCCAAGGCGCGTTCGGATCTGGCCAAGCAGATGGGCCTCGGCCAGGGCGGTCGCCAGGCCGCCAAGAAGAAGCGCTAGAGCGGTTTCACCGTTCTGCCGATGAGGGCGATCGTTCCGCGGTCGCCCTTTTTCGTGGCCGCTGGGCGACCCGGTTCGCCTGTGGCTTGACTCTTCCTGCGAAAGTTTGCCGCGAGACGCGATTTTTCGCTTCCCCCGATTCGGCGGTTAAGCGATAGTGAATCGTGGGTGATTCCAAGGGGTTGTTAAGGATTCTGTAGATGGCCGCGCAACTGGGCGCTTCGGCGACGGCCGCCCGCGCCCACGAAGAACTGTTCGCTTACTGGGCCTCGTTGCGCCAGGCCGGCCGGCTGCCCGGACGTGCGGACATCAACCCCGAGGGTTTCAAGCGGCTTCTGCCCACCGTTAGCCTGATCGACGTCATTCCGGGTGAGGGACGGCGCGACTACCGTCTGCGTCTCGCCGGAACCGGCCTCTACACGGTCTATGGCCGCGAGATCACCGGCCGTGGGCTGGGCGATGTGTACGGCCCGCGAGCCGCCGACTACTGGCGTGGCGAACTGGATCGGATCGTCGAGGATCGCCGGCCTGGCGTCGGTTGTCACAGCCTCTCCTGGCGCGGCGCCGGCCATCTGTCCCTCCTCTGGCTGCGGCTGCCGCTGGCGACCAACGGCACGGACGTCGACATGATCCTGGGTTACGACGCGGTCGTCGGCATCCAGAGCGACCAGAGCGGCATCCGCGCCGCCTGAGCGGCGCCTGTCCCCCGACCGGACCGGATCTATCCCCCTATTCCCCGCGGCGCGTCGGTAGCGAGACCCAGGCGGGATAAGACAATTTTCCTATTGATCAATGTGCGATAGGAATTTTATCCTCACACCGGCCGGTGGCGACACACTCATCGGCATAGCGCCGTCCTGACGGCGGCGCCGACGAGGACAGGATGAACCGTCATTTCGAGGACGCCTCCGTCGAGGAGGCCAACATTTTTCGCCGCGACCGCCTGACGGTCGCCTTCGTGGCCAGCCTGGTGGCCATGGTCATGGACGTGCCCGAGCGCGAGATCCTCGCCCGGCGGCGGACCAACGTGCCGGCGGTCCGGGCCCGACAGACCGCCATCTATCTGGTCCATATCGTGCTGGGCTGGCCGCTGCGCCGGGCCGCCGCCGCGTTTGGTCGCGATCGCACCACCGGCAGCCATGCCGTCCAGCAGATCGAGGACCTTCGCGACGACGCGACCTTCGACGCCCGCCTGTCCAACATGGAGGCATGCCTGCGCCACGCGATCGAGCCCGGGGCGACGGTATGAGCCCGCAGGACCGCATCCTGATCCGCGCGGCCGGGCTTCTGGCCCGGGACGGTGCGACCCTTCGCGAAGCGGCGCCGGGTCTCTATGCGCTTCGAACCGGCCCGGACCTTCGACGTCGGCCGGCCATGACCCTCGACGAGATCGCCTTCGCCCGGCTAGTCGCCGAGCCCGGTCTGCGGCCGGCGCCCGGCGGCGGCTGGCGGCTGGCCCGGGGCGTGGCGCAGGCTGCGAGCCCCGCCGCCGCCGGTCGTCGCAGCATGATCGACGGCCGGCGGGAGGTCGTGGGGCCTGATGGCCGCCGCGTGGCCCTCGCGGCCAATCTCGGTGAATCGCCGATCGCCTGGCTGGCGCGACGCCGCGACGGCGCCGGCCGATCCTGGCTCACGCCTGCGGAGATCGCCGCCGCCGAGAAGCTGCGCGAGGACTTCGTGCTGGCCGGCACGGTCGGCCGGCTGACCATGGCCTGGGACGCGGGTCCCCGGGCGCGCGGCGGACGCGGACCCGGGCAGGAGCCGGCGGAACGCGCTCGGGCGGCCAAGGATCGCATCGCCCGGGCCCTGGAGGCTGTCGGGCCCGGTCTGCGGGAGATCCTGGAGCATGTCTGCTTCGCCGGCAGCGCCCTGGAGGCGGCCGAGCGCGGCCTGGGCCTGCCCCGCCGCTCGGGCAAGACGGTGCTGAAACTGGCGCTGCAGCGCCTGGCCGCTCACTACGGCATTGCTTGACTGGTCAGGCGGCGAGCGCCCGAGCGTCGCGGTCGATACGGGCCGCCATCGAGGCCAGCCCGTTCGAGCGCTGGGTGGAGAGCGCTTCCGCCAGGCCCAGCCGGTCGAACGCCGCCTTGATGTCGAAGGCGGCGATGTCGGCCGCTCTCCTGCCGGAGAACAGTCGCAGCAGCACCGCCACGAGCCCGCGGACGATATGGGCGTCAGAATCGCCGCGGAAGCGGATCGTGCCGTCCGCCTGGGGCTCGCTGACCAGCCACACCTGGCTGGCGCACCCGCGAACCTTGTTGGCCTCCGACCGGTCTGCGTCGCTCAGCGGCGCCAGTTCTCGGCCGAGGTCGATGACATAACGATAGCGCTCCTCCCAGTCGCCGAGCAGTTCGAACTCGGCGGACAGATAGTCCAGGGCGGCGGAGATGGTCTGGGTCATCGCCCGGACTTAGGCGGCGCTTAGGCCGCGGGCAAGGTCACCGTGACCAGCAGCCCGCCGCCGGGCGCCGGCGCCAGCGCCAGCACGCCCCCCATCGCCTCGGCCGTGAGCCGCGCGATCGGCAGACCCAGGCCCGCGCCCTGGGTCGGGCGGCTCAAGGCGTTGTCGCCCTGCTCGAAGGGGTTCATCAGCCTGGCGATGTCCTCGGGATCGATACCGTCGCCCTGATCCTCGATCTCGATCAGGACCCGTGACGCCCGCTCGCGCGCCCGGATGGTGACCGCGCCGCCCTCGGGACCGTAGAAGATCGCGTTCTCGATCAGATTTCGCAGCAGGCTGCGCAGGCCGCGCGGATCGGCGACGACAGCGGGCAGGGTCCCGTCGTTCTCGATCTGCAGCCGGGCTTTCCGCCCCTCCAGATCCTCGCCGATCAGGTCGCGGACGTCATCGAGCACGTGGTCGAGAGACTCGGCCTGCGCCTCCATGTCGGCGACCCGGTCCTGCAGACGCGCGATCTCCATGATCTGGTTCACCAGGCGCAGCAGGCGATGGCCGCTCTGGCGGACGTGCCGGGCATACTCACGGTACTGCGGCGCGCCCAGCGGACCGTACAGCTCGGCGGCGATGATCTCCGAGAAGCCGATGATGGCGTTCAGCGGCGTGCGCAACTCATGGCTGACCATGCGCAGGAACTGGCGCTTGGCCTCGTCCAGACTCGCGGCGCGGCGGGCGAGGCGTCGTTCCAGACGGGTGGCCTCGACAGCGGCATCCGGCGGAGACTGTGGCGGGCGGGCCGTCTTGGGCATGGACGGCTGGGCCTCAAGCTGGACTACAGGCTGGCCACTGTAGGCAAACGCGCTTACCGTTCCGTTTCCTGTAAGCGTTTTTCCGTCCACAGGCTGGACGGCGAACTCCACCCCTTCGCATCGCCCGGAGCGCGAGCGGTCTGGAGCCCACTTCCTGTCGCGTCTAAGGTCCAGGCGAGCTCCAGAACGTGGGCGAGGGAACGGATAACAAGGTGGGCGAGAGCGCGACCGACGCAGCCGTCGCGGAAGCCGTCGCCCAGGCGACGCTGCCGGATGCAACGCGCGCCATACGGCTCTGGTCAGGCGGTTGGCTGACTGCGACCATTGCGACGGCCGCCGGCCTGATCATCGCCTACCCTGACCGCCTGTGGCCGGTGCTGCCGGCGCTGCTGTCGGCGGCGGTCCCGGCCGCGGCCGGCCTGCTGCCGGGCGTTGTCGATACCGAACGACGCCGCGGCCTCATGCTCGTTCTCTGGGGCGTTATGGGGGGCCTCGCCTGCGCGCTCACCGGCGGGGTCGCCGGGCCGTTGGCGGTGTGGTGCCTGGCGCCGATCGCGGCTGCTTCGGCATTTGGCGGCGGCCGCCGCATGGCCGAGGGGGCGGCCCTGTCCTTCATCGCCGCAACCGTCGCGGCCCTGGCCGGATTGTCCGGCGTCACCGCCCCGGCGCTGTCCGGACCGCCGGCCTTCTGGGCCGGGTTGCTGGCGCTGGCGACCACCGGCCTGGGACTTGGAGCCGGGCTTATCATGGCCGAGCGCCGCCGGGATCGCCGCGAAGCCCGTCGCGACGATGACGTCGAGCGCCTTCGCGCCGTGCTCGACGAGCAACCCTGGCTGGTCCTGTCGCTATTCCCGCATGGTCGCGTTCGGGCGCTTCACGGCACCGCGCCGGAAGGCGTTTCAGCCGAGGTGCTGGCCGCCAGCGGACTTGCGGCGGCGGCCCAGGGCGGCCCGGACCGCGCCGCCATCGCCGAGGCCCTGCGCGCCGCGTCGTCGGAAGGTTGGGCCGAGGTCGGCTTTGCGCCCGCCGGCGCCATGGACCGCTGGGCCTCGGTGGCCATCCGCCGCGTCGAGGAGAATCTGCTGCTGGCGGTGATGCGCGACGCCACCGCCGAGCGGGCGCGGGAGACCGCCCTTGATCAGGCCCGGCAGGACGCCGAGGCGCTTGCGGCCGGCAAGTCGCGGTTCCTCGCCAACATGAGCCATGAGCTGCGCACGCCGCTCAACGCCATCATGGGCTTCTCCGACATCATGCGGGCCAGGATGTTCGGCCCGCTGCCGGAGAAGTACGGCGAGTACGGCGAGATGATCCACGAGTCCGGCCAGCATCTGCTCGACCTGATCAACGACGTGCTCGACATGTCCAAGATCGAGGCGGAACGATTCCAGCTGTCGCTCGAGCGGTTCGACGCCCGCGAGGCGGTCTCGGCCTCCCTGCGGCTCATGCGGCTGCAGGCCGATGGGGCCGGCGTGAAGCTGCGCGGCGTGCTGCCGGCTGACGCACTGGAGGTCGACGCCGACCGTCGGGCGATCAAGCAGATCGTGCTGAACCTGGTGTCCAACGCGCTGAAGTTCACGCCCAAGGGCGGCGCCGTGACGGTGACGGCCCAGGGTTTCGATCGCGACTTCGAGCTGGTGGTCGCCGATACCGGCGTCGGCATCTCGCGCGAGGATCTGGATCGCCTCGGCCGGCCCTACGAGCAGGCGGGCGACAACAGCCGGCGGCAGATGGGCACGGGCCTTGGACTGTCTCTGGTCCGCTCCTTCGCCGAGCTGCATGGCGGCGAGATGATCATCGAGAGCACGCTGGGCGAGGGCACCACCGTGACCGTGCGCCTGCCGGTCGTCGTGGTTCGGGGTCGCGAGGCGGCCATGCCGACCGGCGATAATGTCATCGCGTTCAACCCGCTGCGCTGATCAGCGCGGTCCGACCTGCAGGAAGGCCCGGCCCGCCGCGAAGTCGCCGACCTCGACATAGGCCCGCCGCACCTGGTCGCCGGCCGAGCCCGCGAACACGAACTCCACCGCCACGGCCTCACGCGGATCGAGGCTGTCCAGGGCGTCCGCCGCCCGCATGGGGAAGCGGAACAGCATGGCCGACTTCGCCCCGGCCGGTCGCAGCCTCTCGGACGCGGTGCTGCGCGCCTCGGCCGCGAAGGCCCGGGTCGCCTGGGGCGGCGGCGTGCGGCCATCGAGCGGAATACGGCCCTTGGCCCCCGACTTGCGCCGGTCCAGATAGGGTTGCGATGCGCGGGCCGGATCGCGCATGACCAGCCGCGCGGCATAGGGCGTCCGGCCGTCGCTGAAGCTCACCGCCGCCAGCAGCGCGCCGGGCGTGTCTTCGCCGCCGAAGCCGAAGATCATGCGGTCGTGTCCGAACGCGGAGGTCTGCGACAGGCGCCACATTGGACCAAGGCGCGTCACCGTGCGGTCGCCGCGCCAGTCGGCGAAGTCGCCCGGCCAGTTCATTCGGGTCAGCTGGGCATAGCCCTTGAAGGCGGTCTTCACCCGGGTCGAGGCGGTGGCGACGTCGGCGGAGTCACAGCGGGTGGAGGCCGCGCGTCCCCGGGCCCGGCGTTCAACCGTGACGAGGCTGTCCTGCGCCATGCCCGACCGCAGCGCCGCGCCGCGCGCCTGGGCCGCCGCTGACTTCAGGGCAGCACCGACGGCTGGCTCGAACAGACGGCAGCGGGTGTCGATCGCCGACATCAGGGTGCGCTCGTAATAGAGGTCCGCGGCGCCGGCCGCGAGCGCCGAGCCGGCGACGACGAGGGCCGCCACGCCGGCGGCGTGGGCCGTCCAGCGGCCCGCCCGGGCGGTCGTTCGCGAGCGCGCGCTCGTCATGAAAGTCGTTCTCGCTGGTCGGGTCCGAAGGGTCAGACCCTAGGGCCCACCGGTTGCGGTTCGGTTAGCATGACGCCTTGTGCGTTCCCGCCGGCCTCCCGGGAGGCTAGAAGAGCCATCATGCTTCTTTCGAGTGACATCTGGGTCGGGGCCCTCATCCGACGGGCCGAACTGGGCGGCGCCTTCGCGGCCGTCGCGCGCAAGGGCGATCCGCGCGCCGGGGCCGTGCTGGTCAAGGCCGTGAACCGGCGCGCCGGCACGGCGACCCTCTACAGCGAGGCCACCCGGGGCGATGGCGAGCGGGTCTGGATGCAGCCGGTGAAGTCCAACGCCGAGCCCGAACTGGACGCCTACATCGCCCGGGCGGTGAGGATCGACCCCGATCTCTGGGTCGTCGAGATCGAGGACGCCGAGGGCCGCCACTTCCTCGTCGAGGCCGTCGAGGCCTCCTGAACGCGCGTCTGCCGCATTAACCGCGTTCCTACACCGAACCGAAAGCGCTCTCCCGCACTGTGGCGATCGAAGTCACCCGGCAGCAGTACGCTCATGCTTTTCCTGATGAACGAGGTTGTTCTCAACCTCGATACCCTCGATCTGACCCCGCCCGTCGCGGCGCGCCGGTTCGCCAGGCTGACAATGCCGTTCGTGAACCAGCTAGGCGCGGAGATGTTCTCCGAGGAGCCGCTGCTGCACCGCGTCGCGCCGGACCGCGCCATGCGCCTGGCCGCGCTGATCGTCGCCAAGCAGCCGGACATCAACGCCGCGCTGTTCATCGCGCCGGCCAAGGGGTGCCCCGTCGACCAGGTTCAGTCCCGGTTCTGCTCGATCGGCTTCGAGGTCATGGGTCTGCTCTACGACCGCCAGCGTAATGGCGCTCTGACCACGCTGGAGGCCGACCGTCAGGTCTGGCGCCGCCTGGCCGCCTGAGGCCTTTACCAAAAGGCGAACCCTGTCCTAAGCTTCTTTCCGGTTGAGGCGCGTACGCCGACGGGGGATGGGGCGATGCCGGGTATCCGGGGACTGATTGCGGCGCTGGTCGCCGTGGCCGCGCTGATGGCGCCGGGCCTGGCGCAGGCCAAGTGGCTGAAGGCGGAGACGCCGCGCTTCATTCTCTACAGCAACGGCAGCGAGCAGACGCTCCGCGAGTACGCGGTCAAGCTCGAGGACTACGACACCCTGCTGCGGGTGTTCTTCGGGCTGAACCCCGACGGCGTGCCGGCCCGCAAGCTGGAGATGTATCTGGTCGCCGACACCCTGGACATCCGCCGGGTTTCGCCCGGCGCGCCCGAAACGCTGGCCGGCTTCTACACGGCGTCGACCCACAACATGTTCTTCATCGGCAAACGGGGAAACGGCAAGGGCGAAGAGGATGATACTGTCCTCCACGAGTACGCTCACCATTTCATGATGCAGTACCTGGCCGGAAAGTACCCGGGCTGGCTGATCGAGGGTTTCGCCGAATACTACGCGACGACAAAACTGACGACCGGCAGCTTTACAATTGGCGGATACAGCAGAGACAACGCCTACATTCTGATGAACCAGCCCTGGACTCCGACTGAGATGATCCTCAGCAAGCGAACTGGCGAACTCAAGACAGGCGGTCAGGTGTTCGGCTATTACGCACAGTCGTGGCTGATGACCCACTACATGCTGTCCGACCCGAACCGTCGCAAGCAGCTGTTCACCTATGTGCGGCTGCTCGGCCAGGGCAAGGAGTCCGTCCCGGCCTGGACCGAGGCCACAGGCGTGAGCATCGAGGCCTTCGACGCCGAGCTCAAGGCCTACATGCGCAAGGGGATGCCCTCCACGCGCTTCACCCGCGCCAGCTACAAACCGGCGAGCGTCGCCGTCACGGCGATGCCCAGGTCGGCCGACGATTTCCTGCTCGAAAGCCTGCGGGCCGAGCTGACCGGCTGCGGCGCTGATCGCGAGGCCCTGCAACTCGACGACGGCAGCGACGAGGAAGCGACGAAGGAAGCCGCCCGTGAGGCGAAGGAAGAGGCCGCCTTCCTGGAGAGGATCCGTACCCGCGCCGCCCTCTACCCGGACGACGGCCTGGCCCAGCGGACACTGGCCTGCCTTGAACTGGAGGACGGCGACAAGGCGAAGGGCGCGGCCATTCTCGACCGGCTCGTCGCCGCCAACCCCCAGGACGCGGCCAGCCTGCGTCTGAAGGCTCTGATCCTGCTCGCCCAGGCCGGCGACGCGAACGAACCGGCCGCCCAACGCAAGCTGATGAACGACGCCGGCCGCCTGCTGCTCAGGGCCAATGCGGCGGAGCCCAACGACTATCGCACGCTGCTCAACTACGGGCGCAGCCGCCGGGGCGAGGCCGACTATCCAAATGACAACATCCTCGATGTGCTGGGCAACGCCGCCGTCCTCGCGCCGCAGGTCGACGATGTCGCCATCGAGACGGCCCGCGCCTACATCATGCGTCAGCGTTGGGACGATGCGGAGAAGCTGCTGACGCCGGTGGCCAGCAATCCGCACGGCACGACGGGAGCCGCCATCGCGCGGTCGATGCTGGCCGAGATCGAGCGCAAGCGGGGCAGGTGACGCCGCCCCACGCGTGACAAACGGCGGCGGGACCGGTAACCCGCCGCCATGTCCTCCAGCACCGCTCTTGAAGCCGCCCGTCGGCGCACCTTCGCCATCATCAGTCACCCTGACGCCGGCAAGACGACCCTGACCGAGAACCTGCTGCTGGCCGGCGGGGCGATCAGGGCGGCCGGCGCCGTGCGGGCGCGGGGCGAGAACCGGCGCACCCGCTCGGACTGGATGAAGATCGAGCGCGAGCGCGGCATCTCCGTCAGCGCCAGCGTGATGACGTTCGACCACGACGGCCTGATGTTCAACCTGCTCGACACCCCGGGCCACGAGGACTTCTCGGAAGACACCTACCGCACCCTGACCGCCGCCGACGCCGCCGTTATGGTGCTGGACGCCGCAAAGGGCATCGAGCCGCAGACCCTGAAGCTGTTCGAGGTCTGCCGCCTGCGCGACATCCCGATCATCACCTTCATCAACAAGATGGACCGCGAAGCGCTGGACCCGTTCGCGCTGCTCGACGAGATCTCCAGCAAGCTTCAGCTGGACGTGGCGCCGCTCTACTGGCCGGCCGGGTCGGGCGGGCGGTTCAAGGGTATGCTCGACCTGCGGACCCAGAAGTTCATCCCGTTCAGCAAGAACCGGGACGAGGGCCACCCCGCGCAGATCGCCTTCAACTCGAACGCCATCTCCACCTTCCTCGATCCCGACGAACAGGGCGAGCTGGAGGAGGCCTCGATGCTGGTGCAGGAGGCGTCCAAGCCGTTCGACCCGCAGGCCTTCCTCGAGGGCCACATGACGCCGGTGATCTACGGGTCGGCGCTGCGCCACTTCGGCGTCGACGAGCTTCTGGCCGCGATCGCCGCCTATGCGCCCGCGCCCAAGGCCCGCGCGGTGGAGAAGAGCGGCAAGGACACCCACGTCGTCCCGGGCGATCCGGAGGTGACCGGCTTCGTGTTCAAGGTCCAGGCGAACATGGACCCCAACCACCGCGACCGGATCGCCTTCTTCAAGCTGACCAGCGGCAAGTTCACGCGCGGCATGAAGCTGAAGACCTTCTCGACCGGCGTGCGCGGCGAGGCGCCGGGCAAGCAGATGAGCGTCAACGCCCCGATCATGTTCTTCGCCAGCGACCGCGAGCTGGCGGAAGAGGCCTACGCCGGCGACGTCATCGGCATCCCCAACCACGGCGTGCTGCGGGTCGGCGAGAGCCTGTCGGAGACCGGCGCCATGCGCTTCGCCGGCCTGCCCAACTTCGCGCCGGAAATCCTGCAGCGCGTGCGGGTCAAGGACCCGCTCAAGGCCAAGCACCTGAAGAAGGCGCTGGAAGGCCTGGCGGAGGAGGGGGTGACCCAGCTGTTCCGGCCGACCATCGGCTCGGACTTCGTGGTCGGCGCCGTCGGCCAGCTGCAGTTCGAGGTCATGGCCGACCGGCTGGCCGGCGAATACCAGCTGGACGTCATCTTCGAGGCCTCGCCCTATGCCGAGGCCCGCTGGCTGGTCGGCAAGCCCGCCGACATCGAGGACTTCACCTCCAAGCACCGCACCGCCATCGCCGAGGACATCGACGCCGCCCCGGTCTTCATGGCCAAGTCGTCCTGGGAAGTCGGTTACGTCAGCGAGCGCTACCCGAACGTCCAGTTCCAGCGGACGAAGGAACGAGGTTAGGGATCAATCCGTCCAGGCCAACGCCTGCG
>JBIKII010000253.1:0-3178 GCA_044361705.1 Caulobacter sp. | reverse complement strand
GGGCTTCGTGGTGCCGATCCGCCGCATCGTGAAGGGCCTGCCGCAGAAGCGTCAGAACCTGTTCTTCTCCGCCACCATGCCCTCGGAAATCGAGAAGCTGGCCGGCGAGTTGCTCAAGACCCCGTCCAAGGTGTCGGTGACGCCGCAGGCCACGACCGTCGAGAAGATCGACCAGAAGGTCCTGTTCGTCGAAGCGCCGCGCAAGCGCGCCCTGCTGGCCGAACTGTTCGATGATCCCGCCTTCAAGCGCGTGCTGGTCTTCACCCGCACCAAGCGCGGCGCCGACCGCGTCGCCAAGGGCCTGAGCGCCATCGGCATCGAGGCCGCCTCGATCCACGGCGACAAGAGCCAGGGCCAGCGCGAGCGCGCCCTGGCCGAGTTCAAGGCCGGCGGCATGCGCGCCCTGGTGGCCACCGACATCGCCGCCCGCGGCATCGACGTCGACGGCGTGACCCACGTCGTGCAGTACGAACTGCCCAACGTGCCGGAAGCCTACGTCCACCGCATCGGCCGCACGGCCCGCGCGGGCGCCAACGGCTCGGCCGTCTCGCTGGTCGCCGACGACGAGCGCAACCTGCTGCGCGACATCCAGAAGGTGACGCGCCAGACCATCCCCAGCTGGGACCGTCGCAACGACAAGGTGCTGGGCCAGGCCCAGGCGGCCATGGCCTCCATCGAGCCGGACAAGCCCCACCGCGACCCGCGCGCGGCCAACGGCCGGGGTAACGGCGGCGGCCGCAACGGCCAGCCGAACCGCAACGCCAAGCCGCAGGCCCTCGACGCCAGCGGCAAGGCCCAGCCCGAGCGCGGCCAGCGCGCCCGTCACCGTCCGGCCGGCTATGATCCCCTGGCGGCCGTCACCAGCCTGATCGGCGCCGCCGGCGAGGCCGCGCCCAAGCGCAAGAAGAACCGCAGCCGCAACCGCGGTCGCGGCGGCGCCGCGGGCGGCGGCGGCCAGACGGCCAGCGCCTCGTAAGAACGACAAAGGGCGGCCCCGGAAACGGAGCCGCCCTTTTTTCTCTTCCTCTCCCCGTGGGAGAGGTGGCCCGGCAGAGCCGGGTCGGAGAGGGAAGCAGAGAGGCAACCCAGCCGACGGCGGCTATTCCCTCTCCACCATGCTCCGCATGGTCCCCCTCCCCCAACGGGGGAGGAAGACTATCTGCCCTTCCACTCCGGGGCGCGCTTCTGCGCGAACGCCATGGGACCTTCGCGGAAGTCCTCGGACTGGAAGAGCGCCGCGACGGCCGGCATCTTGAACTGGCCGCCGATGGCGTCGGCGAGCGGCATCTCCAGGCCTTGCAGGACCGCCTGCTTGGAGGCGCGAATCGACATCGGGCTGCATTCGCCGATCAGGCTGGCCCACTTCTTGGCCTCGGCCATCAGGTCGGCGGCGGGAACCACGGCGTTGACGAAGCCCAGCTCCTTGCCCTCGGCGGCGCTCACGCGGCGAGCGGTGAGAATCATCCCCATCGCCTGCTTCAGCCCGATCTGGCGCGGCAGCCGGTGCAGGCCGCCCGCGAGGGCGGCGAGGCCGACCTTCGGCTCGGGCAGCGCGAACACCGCGCCCTCTGCGGCGATGATCAGGTCGCAGGCCAGCGCGATCTCGAAACCACCACCCATGGCGACGCCGTTCACAGCGGCGATCAGCGGCTTGTCGAGGTCAAAGCGGCTGGTCAGGCCGGCGAAGCCGGATGGCGGGCTGCCCATCTTGCCGCCCATGGCCTGGTGCTTGAGGTCGTTGCCGGCCGAGAAGGCCCGCTCGCCCGCGCCGGTGACGATGCCGACCCACTGGTCCGGATCGGCGGCAAAGGCGTTGAACGCCTCATCCAGCTCGAAATGCATCGGCGAATGGAGGGCGTTCATCACCTCCGGCCGGTTGAGGGTGAAGATGGTGACCGGCCCCTCGCGGTCGACCGTGATGAATTCGTAGGCCATGGCGGCGTCTCCCTGTTTGACCGGAAGGTCGCGCCCTTTCCCCACGGTCCGTCAACGGCTCAACGTCAACTGACCGGGACTCGGGATAGCCTCACGCCATGACGAGGATCTTCATCACCGGAAACGCCGGCAGCGGAAAGTCGACCCTGGCGCGGCGTATCGGAACGGCCCTCGACCTTCCTGTGCGGGGCCTCGACGAGGTCGTCTGGCGACCTGGATGGTTGAAGACGAAGCCGGACGAGCGCGCTGCCGCCGAATCCGCTCTGACCGAGCCGGCGGCCTGGGTGATCGAAGGGGTTTCCTGGACCGTCATGGACGCCGCCGATCTGGTCATCTTCTTGGATGTGAGCCGGCGGACCTCTTACCTCCGCTGCGCGAGGCGAAACTGGCGATACCTCTTCCGCAGCCGCCCGGGGTTGCCGGAAAACTGTCCGGAAATTCTGATCATTCCGGAGCTGATCCGGATCATCTGGCGGTTCCCGCAGCGGGTCCGGCCACGCATTCTCAGCGCGCTGAGCGAGCGACCGGCGACGTCCTGGATCGTGCGTGGTCCGGCTGATCTTGATCAGGTCCTTCGACAACTCGGCTGCCAGACCGACATCAACGCTCCACCAGATCCTGCCGGAATCGCCTCCAGTTCTCGACATAGTGCAGGGCAGACATCTTCAGGCCCATCGCCTGCTGCTCGCTGACCTCGCGGACGACCTTCCCGGGCGAGCCCATGACAAGGCTGTTGTCGGGAATCTCCTTGCCCTCGGGAATCAGCGCCCCGGCCCCGATCAGGCAATTCTGGCCGATCCTGGCGCCATTGAGCACGATCGCGCCGATCCCGATCAGACTGTTGTCGCCGATCGTGCAGCCGTGAAGCATCACCATGTGCCCGACGGTCACATTCGCGCCGATAACCAACGGCATGCCGATGTCGGCGTGAAGCACGGATCCGTCCTGGATGTTGCTGTTTTCACCAACGGTAATGGTGTCGGTGTCGCCTCTAGCCGTGGCGCCCCACCAGATGCTGGCGTTCTTCTTCAGAATCACGTTGCCCATCACGGCCGCATTGGGCGCGATCCAGTATTCGCCTTCCGAAGGCAGCGTGGGGCTTAAGGCGCCCAAAGCATAAACAGTCATACCATCGCCTCGTATATTTGTCGTGACGGCTTGCTTAACGAGTCAGAAACCAAGTTAGCATCAATCTTGTCAGGCGATTCGAGCGGGTCTCGACCCTCTCAAATCCTGCACGGAC
>JBIKII010000106.1:0-11098 GCA_044361705.1 Caulobacter sp. | reverse complement strand
CCGCCGTTCTCGGTCAGCGCCTTCTTGCAGTCCATCATGCCGGCGCCGGTCTTCTCGCGCAGGTCCTTGACCAGCGCAGCGGTGATTTCCGCCATGTCATCTCTCCCGTTTGGAGGGTTCATATAGGGATGCGGCCGGGCGTTACCGCCCGGCTGCGAAGGTTTGGTGAAGCTCACGCCCGCCTGGGCGGGCGGGACGTCAGCCGGCGGCCGGCTCCTCGGCGGCGGCGGGGGCCGTCGCTTCGGGTTCAGCCTGGGCTTCGGCCGGAGCCGCTTCGGGGGCCGCGGCGGCCTCCGGTTGGGCGGCGACTTCAGCGGCAGGAGCGGGCTCCGGCGTCATCTCTCGGGCCAGCATCGGCTCGACCGGGTTGACCGAGGCGCCGATGTCGACGCCCGAGGCGACCGTGCCGGCGGCCATGCCGTCCAGCACCGAGTCGGCGATCAGGTCGACGTACAGCTGGATGGCGCGGGCGGCGTCATCGTTACCCGGGATCGGGTAGGTGATGCCGTCCGGGTCGCAGTTGGTGTCCAGGATCGCGATGACCGGGATGTTCAGCTTGCGGGCCTCGAGGATCGCGATCGCTTCCTTGTTGGTGTCGATCACGAACATGATGTCGGGGATGCCGCCCATGTTCTTGATGCCGCCCAGGCTGAGCTCGAGCTTGTCACGCTCGCGGGTCAGGGTCAGCAGTTCCTTCTTGGTCCGGCCGCCGGTCTCGCCGCCGTCCAGGATGCCTTCCAGCTCACGCAGGCGCGCGATCGAACCGGAGATGGTGCGCCAGTTGGTCAGGGTGCCGCCGAGCCAGCGGTGGTTGACGTAGTACTGGGCGCAGCGCTTGGCGGCCGCGGCCACCGGGTCGGAGGCCTGGCGCTTGGTGCCGACGAACAGCACGCGACCGCCGGCGGCCGCGACTTCGCGGACCTTCACGAGGGCCTGGTGCAGCAGCGGGATCGACTGCGACAGGTCGATGATGTGGATGTTCGAGCGCGAGCCGAAGATATAGCGGTCCATCTTCGGGTTCCAGCGGTGGGTCTGGTGGCCGAAGTGGGCGCCGGCTTCGAGCAGCTGACGCATGGAGTATTCGGGGAGAGCCATAGGTCTCTTGTATCCTTTTTCCGGTTGTCGCCTCCGCGGACAAACCCCCAGAACCCTGGGGACCGGAACGGACCGAAACGGGATTTCTCCCCGAAGCAGCCGAACGTCCGCGTGCGTGATGGCGGCGCATGTAGGGGCAATGGCCGGGAAATGCAAGGGGTTGGGGAAAAGGGGGACAGTCACTCATGTCCGGCGCCGGAAGCGAAGGCGCGCACGGAAAATGAGTGACTGTCCCCCTTTTCGCCCGGAAGCTTGCGCTCGGCAGCCGTGTTCGGGCTTGGCGCGGAGCGCCTCCGCCGGGCAGGCAAGGCAGCGGCCTCGTCCCGGACCGGATGAGCAACCCCCTCACCCCAGAGCCGCAGGCGAAGCCGAAGGCTCCCCAAGCGACGTCCCCGCTCAAACTCCATCCCGACGCCGCAAGGTCGCTGGCCATGCGCCCTCCCCGTGCGACGGGACCCGTGAAGAATATGCGGGCTGGAGCAGAGGGGGATAAAACAACTCTATCGCCCCATCTCCGTGTCCCCGGCGCAGGCCGGCGTCCATACGGGGCAAGGGCTCGGGTCCTGTCGTTGATCACGGCCTTGGCCGGGAAGACGGGGGATAGAACCGAACACAGCAGCCAGTCACCGACCGGCGGCGTATCCCGCTCCACCCTCCGTCGCCTTCGGCTAAGGAGGGTCCCCCTCCCCCAACAGGGAGAGGATAGAGACGCGCGCACCCAGCAGCGGGAGCGATCTCCCCCTACACGTCCTCGAGGTACGCCACGCCCGGCGCGGTCTTCAGCGCCCCGCGCAGGGAGGCGTCGAGGGTGTAGAAGCCGGGGAGCTTCAGCTCGACCTCGCGACCGCCGCCGAGGCCCGCGACCAGCACCACCTCGCCGCCGCGCTGGGCGGCGGCCCCGATCAGCCGCTTCTTGAGCGCCTCGATCTCGGTCGACTGCGGCGAGACATGCACCCGCAGGCTGGCGGCGACATGTTCGACCGCCTTGTCGAGCGGCTCGGCGTCGTCGCCGAAGAAGCGGACCTCGCCGTCGCGGGACTTGGCGCGGACCTTGATCAGCACCGCCTTGCCGGGCTCCAGCGCGTCGCGGCACTTTCGCAGCGCCTCGGGCGGGAACAGCACCTCGTACTCGCCGGTCGGGTCCGACAGCGAGACGAAGGCGAAGCGGTCGCCGCTCTGCTGCACCCGCTCCTGGCGGCGGCGCACGACGCCGGCCATGCGGAAGGCCTCACTGCCGGCCTCGGCCTGGACAATGGCCTCGGTGACCATGGTCGTCCGCCGCCGGCGCAGGACGTCGACCATGTCCTCCAGCGGGTGGCCGGTCAGGTAGAAGCCGACCGCCGCCAGTTCCTCGTCCAGCCGACGGATCTGGTCCCAGGGCTCGGTGCGCGGCAGGCGCGGGCGGGAGCTCTCGGTCTTTTCGCCGCCCAGCAGGCTCAGCTGGTCGGAGTTGCGGTCGCTGGCCTCGGCCTGGCCGTGGGCGATCAGCACGTCGGCGGCGGCGACGATCTGCGCCCGGTTGGGGTGCAGCGAATCGAAGGCCCCCGCCCGGGCCAGGTTCTCCAGCGCCCGCTTGTTGACCTGGCGCGGATCGACCCGCTCGACGAAGTCGAACAGGTCGCGGAACGGTCCGCCCTCGCGGCGCACCTCGACCAGATGCTGCATGGCCGCGAAGCCGACGTTGCGCACAGCGCCCAGCGCATAGAGCACTGCCCCGTCGGCGACGTCGAAGTCGGCGCCCGAGCGGTTCACGTCCGGCGGCAGGACCTTGACCTTGAAGCGACGGGCGTCCTGGTAGAACACCGCCAGCTTGTCGGTGTTGGAAATATCCAGGCTCATCGAGGCGGCGAGGAACTCGACCGGCGCGTTGGCCTTGAGCCAGGCGGTCTGATAGCTGATCAGCGCATAGGCGGCGGCGTGCGACTTGTTGAAGCCGTAGCCGGCGAACTTCTCGACCAGCTCGAAGATCGAGGAGGCCTGGGCCGGGTCGACGCCGCGCTCGGACGCGCCGGAGACGAACCGGGCCTTCTGCTGGTCCATCTCCTCCTTCTTCTTCTTGCCCATCGCCCGGCGCAGAAGGTCGGCTTCGCCGAGGCTGTAGCCAGCCAGGATCTGGGCGATCTGCATCACCTGTTCCTGGTAGACGATGACGCCGTAGGTCTCCTTCAGCACCGGCTCGAGCGAGGGGTGCAGCACGTCCATCGGCCGGCGGCCGAACTTGGTGTCGACGAAGGTGTCGATGTTGTCCATCGGGCCCGGGCGATAGAGGGAGATCAGGGCGGTGACCTCCTCCAGCGAGCCCGGACGCATCTTGCGCAGGGTGTCGCGCATGCCCTGGCTTTCCAGCTGGAACACCCCGACCGTCTGGCCCGAGCCCATCAGCTCGTAGGACGGCAGGTCGTCGAACGGCAGCTTGCTGAGGTCGACGTCGGCGCCGCGCCGCGCCAGGTGCTTCACCGCCCGGTCGAGCACGGTCAGGGTCTTGAGGCCCAGGAAATCGAACTTCACCAGCCCGGCGCTTTCGACCCACTTCATGTTGAACTGGGTGGCCGGCAGCTCCGAACGCGGATCCTTGTAGAGCGGCGTCAGCTCGGTCAGCGGCCGGTCGCCGATCACCACCCCGGCGGCGTGGGTCGAGGCGTTGCGGTACAGGCCCTCGAGCCGCAACGCGACTTCCAGGCACTGGGCCACCGACGGATCGTCGTCACGGGCCTGTTTCAGCCGCGGCTCGATATTGATGGCCTGGGCCAGGGTGGTGGGGTTGGCCGGATTGTTCGGCACCATCTTGCACAGCCGGTCGACCAGGCCGAGCGGCAGCTGCATCACCCGGCCGACGTCGCGCAGCACGGCGCGGGCCTGCAGGGTGCCGAAGGTGATGATCTGGGCCACCCGGCCCTTGCCGTACTTGTTCTGGACGTACTCGATCACCTCCTCCCGCCGTTCCTGGCAGAAGTCGATGTCGAAGTCAGGCATGGAGACCCGCTCGGGATTGAGGAAGCGCTCGAACAGCAGCCCGAAGCGCAGCGGGTCCAGGTCGGTGATGGTCAGGGCCCAGGCGACCAGCGAGCCGGCGCCCGACCCCCGGCCCGGTCCCACAGGAATGCCCTGGGCCTTGGCCCATTTGATGAAGTCCGAAACGATCAGGAAGTAGCCCGAGAACCCCATCCGCTGGATGACGCCGATCTCGCGCTCCAGCCGGGCCCAGTACTCGCCCTCCCCGGCCGCCAGTTCCAATCCCTCAAGCCGCAGGCGCAGACCCTCGGCGGCCTGGTGGGCCAGTTCGTCCGGCTCGGTGCGGCCCTCGGTGGTCGGGAAGCGCGGCAGGATCGGATCACGCTTGTTGACCATGAAGGCGCAGCGCCGGGCGATATCGAGGGTGTTGTCGCAGGCCTCCGGCAGGTCGGCGAACAGGGCCCGCATGGCCGCCGCCGGCTTGAACCAGTGCTCGGCCGTCACCCGCCGGCGCTCGTCCTGGCCGATGAAGGCGCCGTCGGCGATGCAGAGCAGCGCGTCATGGGCCTCGTACATGTCGGTCTGGCTGAAGAAGACGTCGTTGGTGGCGACCAGCGGCACGTCATTGTCATAGGCCCAGGCCACCAGCCCCGGCTCGGCGGCGGCCTGTTCCGGCAGGCCATGGCGCTGTAGCTCGACATAGAGCCGGTCGCCGAACACCCGGTGCATTTCGGCGAGGGCCGCGCCGCCTTCCCCCGCCTTGCCGGCGGCGAACAGCGGATCGACCGGCCCGTCCGGCCCGCCCGACAGCAGCAGCAGGCCCTCGGCGTGCTGGATGACCTTGGACCAGGGCACGCAGGGCTCGTCGGCCGGATCGACATCGAGATAGGCCGACGACGACAGTTCCGTGAGATTGAGATAGCCCCGCTCGTTCTGGGCCAGCAGCAAGACGACCGGCGTCCTGGCCCAGCGCTCGGAGCGCCCGCCCCCGATGCCGGTGACAGGCAGGGCGCAGGCCACGATCGGCTGGACCCCGGCCTCCTTGGTCGCCACCGAGAACTCGAGCGCCCCGAACAGGTTGGCCCGGTCGGCCACCGCCACGGCGGGCATATCGGCGGCGGCGGCCATCTTGCCGACCACCTCGGCCTTGATCGCGCCCTCGAGCAGCGAATAGGCCGAACGGACCCGCAGGTGAACGAACCCGTTCTCCATGACGGCGGCGTCGGCCATGCGGCTACTCCTTAGGGACAGGCCACCCTTCTACGACGATTCAGCCCGATGCGGCGGGCAATCGGGCCGCCGTCAGGCCGCCAGCGTCGCCACCGAACACATCATCCAGCAGAAGCCGACGATGGAGAACAAAGCCAGCGATTCACGCGCGATCCGGACCATTCGGGCCTCCCCAGGACATACCGAGATGAAGTTGCCCGTTTGTTCTATGTTGCGTTTTTGTTCTCGTCAACCGATGAATCGGCGTTCTCCCGGGACGGTCCACCAAACCGTCCCCAAGGTAGGTGAGGCTCACCCTGTCAGGACGCGGTGTCGGCCGGTGCGGCGTCAGCCTTGGCGGCCTTGACCTTCGCGGCCGGCGGCGCGGGGTTCATCGGCGGCCGGTGCCTTGCCACGATGTCGGCCTGTTCGGCGCGGCGGACGGCGCCGGTGATGTTCAACCGGGCGAGAATCTCGACCGCGCCGTGCTCGGCGCAGGCCTCGTCCCAGTTGTCGAACACGGCGCGGTGCAGGCTGTCGGTCTCTCCGGCGTGGATAACCTTGGCGGTGTCGCCGCTCCAGGCGACAAACAGGTAGTTGGCGCCGCCCGGCGACACCGGCTTGAGCTCCTCAAGCGCCTTGTAGCGGTACAGGGCGCCGGACTGGCCGGGAATGTCGAATTGCCGGGTCAAACTTGAACTCCCGTCGAAGAAGAAAATACAAGCCCCTGAAAAGCCTGCGAAAGCGGCGAAAGCGGGGCGATCAATGGTCCGTGAACGTCGGGATGCGACCGGTCGTTCTCCGGACCCCGGAGTCCGCTAGCCGCGCTGCTTCTCGAGGTGGCCGTCCTTCATGGCGAAGACGCGGTCCATATAGCGGGCGAGCTCGAGGTTGTGGGTGGCGATCAGGGCCGCCACGCCCGTGGTCCGGGCCAGCTCGTAGAGCTGCTGGAAGACGACCGAGGCCGTCTCCGGGTCGAGGTTTCCGGTCGGCTCGTCGGCCAGCAGCAGGCGCGGCTGGTTGGTCAGGGCGCGGGCGATGGCCACCCGCTGCTGCTCGCCGCCCGACAGCTGGGCCGGCTGGTGGTCGAGGCGCTCGCCAAGGCCCAGGTCGGTCAGCAGCGTCTCGGCGCGTTCGCGGGCATAGGCGCCGCCCCGGCCGGCGATCATCGCCGGCATGGCGACGTTCTCCAGCGCCGTGAACTCCGGCAGCAGGTGGTGGAACTGGTAGACGAAGCCGATCGTGGTCAGCCGGACCTTGGTGCGGGCGCGGCTGGACAGCCTGGTGCAGTCCTGGCCATCGACGGCCACGGTTCCGCCGTCCGGGTGCTCCAGCAGGCCGGCGGCGTGCAGCAGCGAGGACTTGCCCGAGCCGGAGGGCCCGATCAGGCCGACGATCTCGCCGGGCATGATGTCCAGGTCGACGCCCTTGAGCACCGGCAGGTCGCCCGAACGGGTGACGTAGATGCGCTTGACCCCGCGCAGGGAGAGGACCGGGCTACTCATAGCGAAGCGCCTCCACGGGATCGAGGCGCGAGGCCAACCAGGCCGGCAGCAGGGTGACGATGAAGCTCATGAACAGGGCCCAGGCCGTGACCAGCCCGACCTCGCTCCACTCGATCTTCGCCGGCACATGGCTGAGGAAGTAGATTTCCGGGTTGAACACCTGGGCGCCGGTGATCCGCTCGACCACCTGCTGGATCGCCTCGATGTTCAGGCAGACGACGACGCCCAGCACCAGGCCGGTGGCCGCGCCCAGCACGCCGATCAGCGAGCCGGCCATGAAGAAGATGCGCATGATGGCGCTCTGGCTGGCGCCGACGGTGCGCAGGATGCCGATGTCTCGCCGCTTGTTCTGCACCATCATCACGAGGCCGGCGATGATGTTGAGCGTGGTGATGGCCACCAGGATCATGAGGATCAGCCGCATGGCCGAGCGCTCGATCTGCAGGGCGTTGAAGAAGCTCTCGTTCTCCTGGGTCCAGTCGAAGACCATCGCGGCGGGGCCGGCCGCCCGGGTCAGGGCCGGCTTCATGCCGATGGCCTCGTCTGCGCTGTCGAGCATGATCTCGATCTTGTCGACCATGCCGTCACGGCCGAAGAAGATCTGGGCCTGCTCCAGTGGCATGTAGATGAAGGCCTGGTCGAACTCGCTCATCCCGACCGAGAACACGCCGCCGACGGTGTAGTCCTTCTGGTTGACGCTCTGGCCGAAGGCGGTGGTCGCCCCGGTGGGCGAGATCAGGGTCACCGGATCGCCGGGCGAGACGCCCAGAGCCGCGGCCATGCGGTCGCCGATCAGGATCAGGTCGCCGCCGTACTCGCCCTGGCCGTAGCCGTTCAGCGAGCCGCGCTTGATGTTGCCGGAGATGATCGACGTGGCCCTGACGTCGGCGGGCGAGACGCCGCGTACGATGGCGCCAGTGATCTGGGCCGGGCCCATGACAATCACCTGGCCCTGGATCATCGGGGTGGCGCGGACGACGCCGGGCACCTTGCGGATGCGCTCGACGGCCGCGTCGCGGTCGGGACTGCCCAGGATGCCGCCGGCCACATAGGCGTGGCCGTTGAAGCCGAGCAACCGGTCGAGCAGTTCCGACCGGAAGCCGTTCATCACGCTCATCACGGTGATCAGCGCGAACACCGCCATGGCGATGCCGACGAAGGCGAAGATGGTCACCAGCGCTACGCCGCCGCTCTTGCGGACGGCCAGCAGGTAGCGGAACGCGATCGCCCGCTCCCAGAGCCCGAAAGGCGCCGCGCCGGAGGCCATCGGCTTGCTCATCCCGGCTTGCCCGTCAGGCCGGCCAGCACGGCATCGAGCGGGGCGACCGACTTCTCGCCGGTCGCGCGGTTGCGGATCTCGACGTTGCCTTCGGCGATGGACTTGGGCCCGACGATCATCTGCCAGGGCAGGCCGATCAGGTCGGCGGTGGCGAACTTGCCGCCCGGGCGCTCGGCGGTGTCGTCATAGAGCACCGTCTTGCCGGCCGCGTGCATGGCCGCGTAGGCCTTCTCGCAGGCCGCGTCGCAGGCTTCGTCCCCGACCCGCAGGTTGATCAGCGCCAGGTCGAACGGCGCGACGGCTTCCGGCCAGATGATGCCGGCCTCGTCGTGGCTGGCCTCGATGATGGCGCCCAGCAGGCGCGAGACGCCGACGCCGTAGCTGCCCATATGGACGACGTGGTCCTGGCCGTCGGGACCGCTGACGCGGGCCTTCATCGGCTCGGAGTATTTGGTCCCGAAGTAGAAGATGTGACCGACCTCGATGCCGCGGGCGGTCAGGCGCTTGTCCTCGGGAATGGCGGCGTAGGCGGCCTCGTCATGCATCTCGTCGGCGGCGGCGTAAAGGCTCGTTCGGGCCTCGACCAGCGGCGACAGGTCGCCGTCCCAGTCGACGTCGGGGCCGGGGGCGCCCATCTCGACCAGGTCCTTGTGGCAGTAGATCTGGCTTTCGCCGGTCTCGGCCAGAACGATGAACTCGTGGGAAAGGTCGCCGCCGATCGGGCCGGTGTCGGCGCGGGTCGGCACGGCCTTCAGGCCCATGCGGGCAAAGGTGTTCAGGTAGGCGATAAACATGCGGTTGTAGGCGGCGCGGGCCCCGGCCTCGTCGAGATCGAAGCTGTAGGCGTCCTTCATCAGGAACTCGCGGCCGCGCATGACGCCGAAGCGCGGGCGGCGCTCGTCCCGGAACTTCCACTGGATGTTGTAGAGATTCTTGGGCAGGTCCTTGTAGCTCTTCACCGAGGCGCGGAAGATGTCGGTGACCACCTCTTCGGCGGTGGGACCGTAGAGCAGGTCGCGCTTGTGGCGGTCGGTGATGCGCAGCATCTCGTCGCCATAGGCCTCGTAGCGGCCGCTCTCGCGCCACAGGTCGGCCAGCTGCAGCGTCGGCATGAGCAGCTCGATGGCCCCGGCGCGGTCCATCTCCTCGCGCACGATCTGCTCGACCTTCTTCAGCACCCGCAGGCCGAGCGGCAGCCAGGCGTAGATGCCGGCGGCCTCCTGCTTGATCATCCCAGCGCGCAGCATCAGCTGGTGCGAGACGATCTGGGCGTCGGACGGCGCTTCCTTGAGCGTGGGCAGAAAATAGCGCGACAGGCGCATCGAGATCCCCGGGTGGACAAAGCAGGGGCTGACTTAGCCTCTGGGTCCCTGCATTGGCAACGCGGGCGGCGAAAAGAAGGCCGCCGGACCAGCCGGCGGCCTTTCAGTCATCGTCGGGGAAAAACGCCACGGAGCAAGACCGGCGAACCGGCCTCCATGACCGCAAGCTAGCGCTGCTTCGCGGGCGGTCACGACCATGTCCCGTCGTGCGAAGCTGACAGCGGCAGGATTCGCCCAAAGAATGAGCGCTCCCGCACGCGCCATGCGCCCGTCGCCCAAATCGCGGGCGGAATTCAGTAGTTGGAGGGCATCTGCGGCAGGGTCACCAGGCCGAACTTGATGACCGCGAACAGGATCAGCCACAGAACCGCCGAGACCCAGGTGGTGGTGATGAACTTCTTCTTGAGGTTCGGATTGACCGGCGCGCCGGGATCGCCGCCGCCCGGCACCTCCAGCCCCTCCTCCGCGTAGGTGCGGTTGCCCAGCGGCAGGACGGCGAACAGCACCGTCCACCAGAGGGTCAGGTAGATCGCGATGCCGGTGAGCAGTCCCATCAGTGGGCGTCCTTCGGGGTTTCCATCAGTTCGACAAGCATGCCGCCCATGTCCTTGGGATGCACGAAGATGATCAGGGTGCCGTGGGCGCCGATGCGCGGCTCGCCCAGCACCGTGGCGCCCTTGGCGACCAGGGCGTCGCGGGCTTCGTAGATGTTCTCGACCTCGAAGCAGATGTGGTGCTGGCCGCCCTTGGGGTTCTTGGCCAGGAAGCCGTGGATCGGGCTCTTCTCGCCATAGGGCTCGATCAGCTCGATCTGGCTGTTGTGCAGGTTGACGAAGCAGACCCAGACGCCCTGCTCCGGCATCGCCCATTTGTCGGTCCACGACGTCGCGCCCAGCAGGTCGCGGTACATGTTGAGCGCCTCGTCGATCGAGGGCGTGGCGACCCCGACGTGGTTTAGCTTGCCAATCATGAAGGGCCTCCGGGTTTGCATGCCTCGACAGGCGCCTGCGGCGCTGCTCGGCATGACGTAGAACTTGTGCCGTCGCTGTCTACGTCATCCTGGGCAGCCTGCGAAGCGGCCCCGGATTTAATCCGGGGGTCGAAGGACGCAAGCTAGATGCGCAGCACCGTCGTCTCGACCACGGGCTTGCGTTCCCAGATCCGGAAGGCGCCCTTCTTGACCACCCGGGACAGGGCGCTCTCGACGATCTCGTCGAAGGCGCGTTCCTCGGCGGGGACCTTCTTCACAGCCTGCTCGGCGTCGCGACAGAGGTCGTCCAGCGCCTCGTCCAGCGGGAAGTCGGCGTCACCGGCCAGACCGATGGCGCGGATCTGCGGCCCGGAGACGATCCGGCCCTTTCCGTCGAGGGCGATGGTGACCATCAGCACGCCGTTGAAGGCCGCGTGACGGCGCTCCTTCAGAGCGTCACCGTTTTCGGGCGTGACCATGCCGCCGTCGATGTACAACCGACCGGCCGGGACCTCGTCGATGATCTCCGCGCGGCCAGGCGCCAGCCGGACCATGTCGCCGTTTCGCGGGCTGACCGTCTGAGGCACCTGCAGGTCGCGGGCGAAGGCCGCGTGTTCGAGCAGGTGGCGACGCTCGCCGTGGGTCGGCACCGCGATCTGCGGCCGGGCCCAGGCGTACATCTGGGCCAGTTCGTCGCGGCACGGGTGGCCGGAGACATGGATGCCCGGATGGTCACGCTCGGTGCAGAGGCGCACGCCACGGTCGG
>JBIKII010000251.1:0-3180 GCA_044361705.1 Caulobacter sp. | reverse complement strand
CGCCAGCAGGGGGCCTTCTCGGGCCGGCCGGCGGGCGTGGCCAAAGCGCTTCGCCGCCGGCGAGGTGCGGGCCTTCAGGGCGGCCCAAGGCCGGGAGACGATGGCCACCGGCAGTTCGCGCATGATCTGGGTCCAGCCGCGCCAACGGTGAAAGCCTGCCAGGCTGTCGGCGCCCATGATCCAGACGAAATGCACGCCGGGGAACCGCGCCTTGAGCACCCGCACCGTATCGATGGTGAACTGCGAGCCGATCCGCGTCTCGGCGTCCGAGACGATCATCGCCGGCCCGTTGGCGCGGGCGCGGACGCCGGCCATGCGCTCGGCCAGCGGGGCGGTATCCTGTCGCGACTTCAACGGGTTCTGTGGCGAGACCAGCCAGACGACCCGGTCGAGGTTGAGGTTCTTCAGCGCCGTCTCGGCCACGTGCACATGGCCGTCGTGCACGGGATTGAACGAGCCGCCATAGAGTCCCACCCGCATGCCCGGCTTCAGATCGAAGCCAAGGCGCAGGGTGCGGGGCCTCCCGGCCTCAGGGACGAGTCTGGCCGGTCCCGCGAACCACATATTTGTACGTTGTCAGTTGCTCGGCCCCGACCGGACCGCGGGCATGAAGTTTGTCAGTGGCGATGCCGATCTCGGCGCCGAAGCCGAACTCGCCGCCGTCGGCGAACTGGGTCGAGGCGTTGACCAGCACGATGGCGGAGTCGACGAGGGCGATGAACCGCTCCGCCGCCGCCGCGTCCTCGGTGACGATGGCGTCGGTATGGCCCGAACCGTAGGCGGCGATATGGGCGGCGGCGCCCTCGACGCCGTCGACCACGGCCACGTTGAGGATCGCCGCCAGGTGTTCGGTGGTCCAGTCGTCGCTGGAGGCCTGTTTCATCGTCGGCTCGATCGCCCGGGCGGCGGCGTCGCCGCGCATCTCGCAGCGCTCGCGGATCAGGGCATCGGCGATCGGTGGAAGCAGGCGGTCGGCCGCGGCGCGGTCGATCAGCAGGGTCTCGGCCGAGCCGCAGACCGAGACGCGGCGCAGCTTGGCGTTGACGACGATGTCGCGCGCCTTGGCGATGTCCGCCCCCGCGTGGACGAAGACGTGGCAGAGGCCCTCGAGATGCCCAAGCACCGGTGCGCGGGCTTCGGCCTGGACCCGGGCGACGAGGCTCTTGCCGCCCCGCGGGATGATCAGGTCGATGTGCCGGTCCAGGCCCGACAGGATCGCGCCAACAGCCGCGCGGTCGGTCGTGCGGACCTGCTGGATGCAGCTGGCGGGCAGGCCGGCCTTTGCCAGGCCCTTCACCATCGCCGCATGCAGGGCGAGGTTGCTGCGCAGGCATTCGGAGCCGCCGCGCAGGATCGCCGCGTTGCCCGAGCGGATGCACAGGGCCGCAGCGTCGGCGGTGACGTTCGGGCGGCTCTCGTAGATGATGGCGATCACCCCGATCGGGGTTCGGACGCGGGCGATGTCCAGGCCGTTGGGCCGGGTCCAGCGGGCGATCTCCGCACCGAGGGGATCGGGGATGGCGGCGATCTGGGCGACAGCATCTGCGACGGCCGCGAGGCGGGCTTCGTCCAGCATCATCCGGTCGAGCATCGGCGCGGATAGACCCGCGGCCTTCGCTGCGGCGAAGTCGGCGGCATTGGCGGCCAGGATGGTCGCGGCGCTGTCGCGGATCGCCTCGGCGGCGGCGAGAATGGCCGTGGACCGCTGTTCGGGCGTCGACAGGCGCAGGGCGCGCGCGCCCTCGCGGGCGGCTCGACCGGTCGCCAGCATCGTCGCCTGCAGTGATGCCCCCGCGTCGTCCACGGATCAAAGCCCTGTTTTGCTCAGACTGAGCCTTAGCGGCTTTCCGGCGACCCGACCAGCGCCAGGTCGTCTGCATGGATCAGCGGTCCGGCGGTGAAGCCGAGGGCCGCCTCGATGGCGTCCGAGCGCAGTCCGGCGATTTTCAGCGCATCGGCGGCGTCGTAGCGGGACAGACCGCGTCCGATTTCGCCGTCCGGTCCGCGCACCAGCACCGCGTCGCCCTTGCCGAACCGGCCCTCCACGGCCGTGACGCCGGCGGCCAGCAGGCTCTTGCCGCCCCGCAGGGCCGTGGCGGCGCCCGAATCGACGGTCAGGGTCCCGGCGGGGGCCAGCGAACCGGCGATCCAGCTCTTGTAGGCGGCTGTCGCGCTGACGCCGGCCTCGATGACCGTCGCGGGTGCGCCGTCCTCGACCGCCTGCAGCGGGTTGGGCCGGCCGCCCAGGGTGATGATGGTCGCGCAGCCGGCGGCGCGTGCGATGCGGGCAGCGGCCAGCTTGGTCGCCATCCCGCCCGTGCCGACACCGGCGCCGGCGTTGGCGCCGCCGGCCATGGCCTCGATCTCCGGCGTGATCTCGCTGATCCGCTCAAGCCGGGTCGCGGACGGGTTGCTGCGCGGGTCGGCGGTGTAGAGGCCGTCGATGTCCGACAGCAGCACCAGCACATCGGCGCCGATCATCTGCGCGACGCGCGCCGCCAGCCGGTCGTTGTCGCCGTAGCGGATCTCCTCGGTGACCACCGTGTCGTTCTCGTTGACCACCGGCACGACGTTCAGGTCCAGCAGGGTGTCGACCGTGGCGCGGGCGTTGAGCCAGCGGCGGCGGACCTCGGTGTCGTCACGGGTCAGCAGGACCTGGGCGACGGCCTGGCCGTGCGGTTCGAAGGCTTCCTCCCAGGCCCGCATCAGCAGGGACTGGCCGGCGGCGGCGGCGGCCTGCTTCTCCGGCAGGGTCAGGGCCTTGCGCTTGAGACCCAGACGGCGACGACCGAGCGCCACAGCGCCGGAGGAGACCACGAGAAGTTGCTGCCCCCGTGCGCGCAGGCGGGCGGCGTCGGCGGCGAACGCGGCCAGCCAGGCCCGGGCAGGGAGCCCGGTGTCGGCCTCGACGACCAGGGCGGAGCCGATCTTGATCACCACCCGGCGGGCTGTCGTCAGCTCCGACGACGGGCCGGTCATCACGGCGCCTTCAGCAGGTCGACAAAGCCGCGGCAGATGTCGGGCGCGCCGGTCACGGCCCAGGCCTTTACGATGCCGGTGGCGTCGAAGGCGATGGCGATGCGGCATTGCATGGGTTCCGGACGCAGGCAGCGCATCGCGCCGCTGGCCAGATCCACGCCGCAGCTCATCTCCTGCTGGACGTTGATCATCCAGAACACG
>JBIKII010000249.1:0-3221 GCA_044361705.1 Caulobacter sp. | reverse complement strand
CGCGCGAGCAAGGTTGAGGGTCGCGCCCAAGACGGCAGGTTCCGATGCGATGAGACGAGAGTCCCCATATCAGAATTTCGCGCTCTGGACCAATCAAGGCGGGCATGACTATCCCTTGGTCGTGACCGGACCCGCGAGCGACCCCTTCGCCGAGCTGATGGAACGCATCGCCAGCCGTGGCGACCGTGCGGCCTTCGCGACGCTGTTCGATCACTACGCGCCCAGAGTGAAGGGCTATCTCGCGCGGCTGGGCCTGGAACCGGCGCGGGCGGAGGATCTGGCGCAGGAGGTGATGGTCGCGGTCTGGCGCAAGGCGGGCAGCTTTGACCGGAGCAAGGCCAGCGTCTCGACCTGGATCTACCGGATCGCGCGCAACCGGCGGATCGACCTGTTCCGCCGGGTGCGGACCGCGACCCTCGACGCCGACGACCCGCAGCTCAATCCCGAGGCCCTGCCGCAGCCCGACGCGGGGCTGGAAGCCGCCCAGCGGGAGGTGCAGGTGGCCGCGGCGCTGGCTGACCTGCCCGCTGAGCAGCGCGACATGGTGCGCGCCGCCTTCTACGAGGACCTGTCGCACAGCGAGATCGCCGAGCGGTTCGGACTGGCGCTGGGGACGGTGAAATCGCGCCTGCGGCTGGCGTTCGAGAAATTGCGGATTCGCCTGGAGTCCGCCAGATGACGCCCGCGCCCGACTTGACGCCGCGTCGCGCCGATCCATATCCCGCCTTTTCAAGGAGTTGCCTGATCGCATGACCGCCCTGACGACCCTTCCCGACCCCGCCAGCCATCCCGGCCTGCGCCTGATGGAAGCGACGGCGGCTGTCCTGCGTGGAGAGCGGACGCCGGCCCGGCCGACGGACGTGCTGGGCGGCGCCTTCCTCGACGGCGAGACGCCGGTCCCGATGGTGGGCGGCGCGGCCGCTGAAGCCCTGGCGCGCATCGCCAATCTCGAGGCGATCGACGGTCGCGCCCGCGAGGCGGCCCATCGCGCCGGACGGGACCTGGGCGAGATGCTCGACCTGCCAGATCCGCTGCGCGAAGCGGTGTTCGAGTCGATGGCCGCCGGCCGTAAATGGCGCTTCCTTGGCTTCGGCATTCGCGGCCTGAAGCTCAAGATCGGCGGCGAGGGCGAGACCGAGCTGCTGCGCATCGAGCCCGGCCATGGGGTCGCGCCGCACGATCACGACGGCGAGGAATACACCCTGGTTGTCACCGGCGCCTTCCATGACGGCCACGAGCGCTTTGGTCCCGGCGACGTCAACATCGCCCGCGCGGGCTTTGTCCACGCGCCCCTGGCCGAGAAGGACGAGGTCTGTTTCGCGCTCGGCGTCAGCCTCGGCGGCGGCGCGCGTTTCGAAGGCGCGTTCGGCGTGTTCCAGAGGCTGACGGGGCTTTAGCGCGGAGGGTCTTGCAGGTCGCCCTTTCGGCGGACCCCACCCGATGGCTTGACGGCCAGTGTGATCTGGCGGGGCCGGCGAGGTTCAGAACGCCGCCGAAACAATCTCCCCGTCCGGCATCAGCGCCGCCCGCTTCATGCCGGCCGAGACGAACGGCATGGCGACATTGCCGTCGACATCCACCGCGATCAGGCCGCCCTCGCCGCCGAGCGCGCGGATTTCCGCCAGCACCGCATCGGCGGCTTCAGCCAGGGTCTGGCCGCCGAACCGCATGCGGTGAGCCAGTTGGGCCGCCGCGGCGACGCGCACGAAATACTCGCCCTGTCCCGTGCAGGAGACGGCGACCCGCTGGTCGGCCCAGCCCCCTGATCCGATCAGGGGTGAGTCGCCGACCCTCCCCGGAAGCTTGCCGAACACCCCGCCCGTCGAGGTGGCGGCCGCCAGCCGCCCTTCCCCATCCCGGACGACGCAGCCGACCGTGCCGTGGGCAAGGGTCCCGGGCGGATGGTTGGACTCGTCCTGGCCTGCGCGGGTGAACCAGGCGGCGTCATCGGCGATGGCGGCCAGCTTCTGGGAGGCCGCGAACCGCGTCGCGCCCTCGCCGGCCAGCATCACATGCGGCGTCCAGTCCATGATGGCGCGCGCCACCCCGACCGGACTCTCGAACCCCTGCAGCGCCGCCACCGATCCCGCCCGGCCGGTGAAGCCGTCCATCAGGCAGGCGTCGAGCTCGTACTGGCCCGCCGTGTTGGGCGAGGCGCCGCGTCCCGCGACATAGAGGCCGGAGGCCTCGAGCGCGGCGGTGGTTTCCTCGGCCACATCCAGGGCCAGGGCGCCGGCCAGCAGACGGTCGCGCCCGGCCTCGACGAGGCCGCGCATGTGGACGATCTCGCGGCTGTAGTCGCGGCCGCGTTTCGCGCCCGCGCCGCCATGCACCACCAAACTCAAACAATTGTTCGCCAATGGGTCCCTCCCGCCTATAAACGCGGAAAGGCCCGCGATACGCTTCCGGGCCAATCAATGAAAGAGCGGGAGAGACGCATGCGGGCGGTGCTGAGCAAGAGCGTGGGCGGGCCGGAGACCCTGGTCATCGAGGATCTGCCCAGCCCGGTGGCCGGTCCGGGCCAGGTGGTGCTGTCGGTCAAGGCCTGCGGCGTGAACTATCCCGACGTCCTGATCATCGAGGACATGTACCAGTTCAAGCCCTCGCGCCCCTTCGCGCCCGGCGGCGAAGTGGCCGGCGTGGTCAAGGAACTGGGCGAAGGCGTCACCCATCTGAAAGTCGGTCAGCGCGTACTGGCCAACACCGGCTGGGGCGGCATGGCCGAGGAGCTGGCGCTGGACGCGGCTCGCGTCGTGCCGATCCCCGACTCGATGTCGTTCGAGGAAGGCGCGGCCTTCATGATGACCTACGGCACCTCCTATTACGGCCTGAAGGACCGCGGCTATCTTCAGCCGGGTCAGACCCTGCTGGTGCTGGGCGCCGCCGGGGGCGTCGGCCTGGCCGCCGTCGAACTGGGCAAGGCGATGGGGGCGAAGGTGATCGCCGCCGCCTCAAGTCAGGCCAAGGTCGACCTCTGCATCGCGCGCGGCGCCGACAGCGGCGTGGTCTATCCCACCGGCCCGTTCGACAAGGACGGCAAGAAGGCCCTGGCCAACCTGTTCAAGGACGCCTGCGGCCCCAACGGCTGGGACGTGGCCTATGACGCCGTCGGCGGCGACTATGCCGAGGCGACCATTCGCGCGGCAGGCTGGGGCGGCAAGTTCCTGGTCATCGGCTTCCCGGCCGGAATCCCGTCCGTCCCGCTGAACCTGACCCTGCTG
>JBIKII010000248.1:0-3249 GCA_044361705.1 Caulobacter sp. | reverse complement strand
GTCGGGGCCGCCGTACTGGACCGGGCTGTGGTCCTTCAGGTGAAAGCCGAACTTCTCGTGCTCGGCGCCGACGCGCCATTCGCTCGCCGGCTTGCTGCCGGAGGCGAACCAGCCGGTCAGGTCATCGAGTGTCAGGGGCCTGTCGTCACGGACGGTCGTGGCCATAGTGCATGCCTCCCCAGGCGTCGTTTGAGTGGCTAGGGAGGCCCTTCCCTGACCGGGCGCGATCAATACGCCCAACTCGAGGTCGGAGACAATCACGCTCGAAGCAAGGCTTTGTGACGATCCACCCACCACCGTCATCGTCGGACTTGTTCCGACGACCAAAGCACACGACTGGCGACGGCGAAGGCGCGCATGTGAGCGCACCTTGAAACACCATGTGCATGGGTCCTCGCGACAAGCGCGAGGATGACGGGTTGGATTTACCGCCAGTCCCCCAGCGCGGCCTGCCAGAGGGTCAGGGCGCTGATCGCGGCGGTGTCGGCGCGCAGAATTCTTGGACCGAGGGAAACAGCGGTGACGTAAGGCAGCGCGCGCAGGCGCTCGCCCTCTTCCGGCGCGAACCCGCCTTCGGGGCCGATCAGGATCGCGCCCGGACCGTCCGGGGCTTCGCGCAGCGCATCCAGCATCGCCGGAACGCCGCCGCCCTCATCGCAGAACACCAGCCGACGGGCCGGGTCCCAGGCGTCGAGCATCCGGTCAAGTTTCTCCGGGGCGACGACCAGCGGGACGTCGAGGCGGCCCGTCTGTTCCGCGGCCTCGGTGGCGATGGCCTGCAAGCGCGCGACGTTGGTGTGGTCGGCATTGGTCCGGCGCGTCACCGCCAGTCGCACCCGACGCGCACCGAGCTCGGCGGCCTTCTCGATGATCGTCTCCAGCCGCGCGCGCTTCACCAGCGCGATCACCAGATCGAGGTCGGGACCCGCCTCCTGGGCCCGCACCCGCGCCCCGACCGCCAGCCGGCAGACCCGCTTGCCCGCCTCGACCAGCGTTGCGCGCCACTCGCCGTCGCGACCGTTGAACAGCAGCAGCTCCGCGCCGATCGCCAGCCGCATGACAGTGACCAGATAGCGGCCCTGCTCTGGCGAGGGGGCGACATCGGCGCCGGCGGCGAGGTCATCGGGAACGTGAAGGCGGATCATCGGACTCTTCTAGCGGTCATGCGACATTGGGCGGTAGGGTCTCTGCATGGACAACGACGCCTACGACGCCGAACTTCGCGAACTGCAGATCGCGATGATCCGCACCCAGCAGCTTGCGATCAAGGAAGGCTGGAAGATCCTCGTCATCTTCGAGGGGCGGGACGCCGCCGGCAAGGACGGGGCGATCGCCCGCGTCACCGCGCCGCTGGCCAGGCGGGAGACCCGGGTTGTCGCCCTGCCCAAGCCCTCGGATCGCGAGCAGTCACAGTGGTATTTCCAACGTTACGTCGCCCACCTGCCGGCGGGCGGCGAATATGTGCTGTTCAATCGCTCCTGGTACAACCGGGCCGGGGTCGAGCCCGTGATGGGGTTCTGCACGGCCGAGCAGCATGAGGAATTCCTCCGCGAGGTTCCGCTCTTCGAGCGGATGCTGGTGTCCAGCGGCGTGAAGCTGGTGAAGTTCTGGCTCGATATCTCGCCCGATGAGCAGGCGAAACGCCTGAAGGCCCGGCGCACCGATCCTCTGAAGGTCTTCAAGACCAGTCCCCTCGACGATGTCGCCGAAGCCAAATGGGATGACTACACCGCCGCCCGCGACGAGATGCTTCGCCGGACCGACAGCGACGAAGGGCCCTGGATCTGTGTTCGGGCGGATCACAAGAAGCCCGCCCGCCTGAACATCCTGCGCTGGCTGTTGCAGGCCTCCGCGCCCGACAAGGTGCTCAAGGGTGTCAGCAAGCCTGACCCGGACGTGATTTTCCGCTTCGATCCGGCCGCCCTGTCCGACGGCCGGCTGCACCGCTAGCTCAGGCGGCCATAAGCGTCCTGAACGCGCCCCGCGGCAGGGCTGCCGCCTTCGAGGGATGGACGAAGAAGTAGTCCTTCCACGGCAGGTCCGGAACGGCGGTTGTCCGCTCCTCCAGCGAGTCCGCGTTCAGGGCGAACATGCGGTAGCCGCGCGACAGGAACAGATCGATCACGGCCTCGGCCGATCCGCCGAACTGCGCCTGCAGCATCACCGGATGGATCTCCAGAAGCACGTGGGGCTTGTCGCGATCAAGGATCGCGGCGGCGCCGGTCAGCGCCAGCTGCTCTGCGCCCTCGATGTCCATGCGGATGAAGTCGACATGATCGACACCGTTGGCGGCGCACCAGCCGTCGAGGGTGACGACGGGCGTCGGCTGCGTGGCCACGCCGATGTCGTCCAGGTCCGGCCGGACCTGCCCTTCGGGCGCCTGTTCGGCGATGAAGGCATACGCCCGGCCCATCCGGCCCGAGCTCTTTTTCGGTGTCACCAGCAGCATCTCGCCCGGCGCATCCGAAACGGCCGCGTGAACCCGGGTCACCTGCCGGGCAATGCCATGCCAGGCCAGGCAATGGCCGAGCACGGCGAAGGTGAAGGCCGAGGGCTCAAACGCCACGATGCGGGCGTCCGGCGCGACCTGGGTCATCACATAGGTGTGCCGGCCATCGCTCGCGCCGACATGCAGGCAGACCGGCGCACCGGTCAGCAGGTCGGCCAGATACGGCGTCTCCGGCTCATGCTTGGCGGAGCGGAGGTTTCGACGCCAGGCGCGGAAGGCATGGCTAAGGACGCGAATACTGCTCATTGGACCCCGTTGTTCCGCTCCCGGCTCTCAACGCCGCGCGGTCTGTGCGATGTCGTCATAGCCGAAATCGTCGGCGCGGGCAGTGATCTAGAATGCCGAACAACGACGCTTCGCGGTCGAAGCGCAGATCGGGTGGCGCGGCGATTCCATGCGCGGTTTCGTCCGGGCCGCGATCCGGGCTAGACATCCAGCCGTCAAAAGCCGAACCGACGTGGTCGTCCGGGCGAGCAGGGTACGCATGATGCATCTTACTTTTCGTCAGCGCTGCGACTGGCTGGCCCACGTGCTGAAGGCGGCCTTCCAACAGCATCACACCGAACTCAGGCCGGTGTTTCGGCCCTACATCCCCGATGACGCGGTGGTGCTGGATGTCGGCGCTCACGCCGGCCAGTTCGCGCGCCTGTTTGCGGGTATGGCGCCGAGGGGGCGCGTCTGGTCGTTTGAGCCGTCCGAGTACGCGCGGTCGGTCATGAACCTGTCGTCCGCCATCCGCC
>JBIKII010000011.1:0-38744 GCA_044361705.1 Caulobacter sp. | reverse complement strand
GGACCATCACCTACACCAACCTGGTCTCAGGCATCACCTACGGCACCGATGTCATGGGGGCGAGCGGCTCCCCGGACGTGGAGGGCGACCGCAATATCGCCTCGGCCTACATCGAGCTGGCCATTCCCGTGGTCTCGCCCGAGATGAACATCCCGTTCGTCGAGGAGATCAGCGTGCAGCTGGCCGCCCGCGACGAGTACTATTCGGACTTCGGCAACGTCCTGAAGCCGAAGTTCGCCATGCTGTGGAAGGTCGGCGGCGGCTTCGCGCTGCGCGGTTCGGTCTCGCAGAGCTTCCGGGCTCCGAACCTGCCGCAGTTCTATAGCGACGGGACCACCGTCTCGAACACCCGGACCGACTGGGCTGCCTGCCGGATCAACAATCCGCCGGCTCCGCCCCCGGCGATCCCGCCGACCTGCACCTCCGCCAGCACGCTGGAAGTGCGGAGCGGCAATGATGACCTGATCCCGGAAGAGGCCGACAACGCCACGATCGGCTTCGTCTATGAGCCGTCCTTCATTCCGGTCGAGTACGGCCGGCTTCTGATCACCGCCGACTACTGGCAGATCCGGCAGAAGAACATCATCGGCATCCTCGGCGCGGCCAACCAGATTTCCTACGATTATCTGCTGCGTCTGAACGGCGATTCAAACCCGAACGTTGTTCGCAACGCGCCCACCGGAACCAACATCGTCGGCACGATCGATTATGTGAACGACGTCTACACCAACCTGCAGCCGCGCATGATCGAGGGCGTCGATGTGACCGTCGAGTACGATCTCGACGACACGCCGCTGGGCGACTTCAATCTGAAGCTCAACGTCGCCCAGTTGCTGGCCTACGACCAGAGCCCGGGCGAGGTGGAGAAAGTCCTGATCGCGGCGATCGCCGACGGCACCCTGATCGGACCGACGGTCTCCAGCGCGGGCAGCCAGGTGAAGAACGACGGCTTTCCTGAGTTCCGGGCGACCGCCACCCTGACCTGGCGCAAGGACGGCTGGGGCGCAGGCCTCTTCGTGAACCACGTGGGTTCGGTCTTCGACACCGGCCCGGCCCAGGTGGATGGTCGCTACTTCGAGCTGGATGCCTGGACGACCGTCAATCTCTACGGGCAGTACGCCTTCAGGGACGGCGTGTTTGACGGCTCCACGGTGCGGGTCGGGGTCCGAAACCTCGAGGACAAGGACCCGCCGCTGGCCTCGAACAACTTCGGGTATCTGGGCTCGCTGCACAGCGCCACGGGCCGCTACTGGTACGCGTCGCTGAGCAAGCGCTTCTAGGCCTCTATCGAGGTCATGAACGGGAAGTTCGCCATGGTCCGGCCCCCGCGCCGAGGAACGCCACAGGTGCGCCTGCCGTGGATCGGGGCCGTCGTCGCGACGGTTCTGGTCCTCGGCGGGTCGCACGGCGGCGCGACCCCGGCGACGGCGCCGCGTCTCGACCTCCTCCTGCGGGGCGGACAGGTCATTGACGGGACGGGGGCGCCCGCGCTGCGGGCCGACGTCGGGGTGATCGGCGACCGCATCGTCCTGGTCGGCGACGGACAGGGGCGTGACGCGGCCAGGGTCCTCGACGTTACCGGCCTGATCGTGGCGCCGGGCTTCATCGATCCCCACACGCACGCCGGATCCGATCTCGCCTCCGACGACGCGGCGATCCGGGCCAACGTGAACTACGTTACCCAGGGGGTGACCACCGTCTTCATCGGCAATGACGGCGACGGTCGGCCGGACATCGCGGCCTGGTTCGGCGATTTGGACCGGCGCGGCGTGGGCGTGAACGTCGCAGGACTTGTCGGCTTCGGCGCCGTGCGCCAGGCGGTGGTCGGCCAGGCCGCCCGCGCGCCGACGGAGGCCGAACTGGCGCGGATGAAGACCCTGGTCGCCGGGGCCATGTGCGAGGGCGCTATCGGCTTCTCGACCGGCCTCTACTATGCGCCGCAGAGCTTCGCGACCACCGACGAGGTCATCGCCCTGGCCCGAGAGGCGGCCACGCGGGGCGGCGTCTACGACAGCCACTTGCGCGACGAAGGCTCCGACAACATCGGCCTGCTGGCGGCCGTAGAGGAGGCGCTGCGCGTCGGGCGCGAAGCCGGGATGCCGGTTCACTTCGCCCACATCAAGGCGCTGGGCGTCGATGTGCACGGCAAGGCCGCCGACGTCATCGCCCTGATCGAGGCGGAACGCGCGAAAGGGGCCCGCGTCACCGCCGACCACTATCCCTGGTCGGCGTCGGGGACGCGGGTGTCCAACGCCCTGATGCCCCGCTGGGCGATGGACGGCGGCGAGGCGGCGCTGAGGGGGCGGCTGGCCGATCCGGCGCTACGGGGCCGACTGGTCGCCGACATCACCGCCAACCTGCGCCGGCGCGGCGGCCCGTTCTCGCTGCTGCTCACGTCCGGTCCGTTTGCCGGCAAGCGGCTGGGCGAGGTCGCCGCCGCCTGGAAGGTTGATCCGGTCGAGGCGGCGATCCGCGTGGTCCGCGACGAGGGCGACGCCCGTGTCGCCAGCTTCAACATGACCGATGCCGATATCGGCGCCTTCGCGGTTCAGCCCTGGGTGATGACAGGCTCGGACGGCTCGTCGGGGCACCCGCGCAAGTACGGCACCTTCCCGCTCGCCTGGACCCGGTTCGTCACCGGGGGACGTCTGCTGACGCCGGAGCAGTACGTGCGGCGCAGCTCGGGCCTCGTCGCTGACACGTTCGCCATCGAGGGCCGCGGCTATCTGGCCGCGGGCAAGTTCGCCGACATCGTGGTCTTCGACCCGAAAACCTTCGCCGCGACCGCCGACTACGAGCATCCGACCCGCCTTTCGAGCGGCGTTCGATGGGCCCTCGTCAACGGCCGCCTGGCAATCGAAGATGGACGTCCGACTCTGGTGCTCGCCGGCAAGGGCCTGCGCCGTCCCGTCCATCCCGCATGGAAGTGCCCTGCATGACCGAAGTCTCCACCCCCTCCGCGGACCAGCCGAAGAAGCCCGGCCCCTTCGGCCGCGTCGCCGGCCTGTGGTTCGCCGTGCCCCTGTGGCAGCGCATCATCGCTTCGCTGCTGCTCGGCGGCGTCGTCGGCTACCTCTGGGGTCCCGGCGCCGCCTCGATCAAATGGATCGGCGACCTGTTCGTCTTGCTGATCCGCATGGCGGTGATCCCGCTGGTCCTGGTGACCATCGTCTCGGGCGTCGCCGCCCTCGGCGACCCGCGCCGCCTCGGCTCCATCGGGGTCAAGACGCTGTTGCTCTACCTGTTCACGACCTCCATCGCCGTTGTGGTCGGCCTGTCGCTGGGTACGTTCGCCCAGCCGGGCCTGGGCGCCGACTTCTCGGCAGCCACGCCGCAGGTGCTCAACACCACCGAGTCGGTGGGCCTGAAGATTTCCGACGTCGTACCCGCCAACGTCTTCAAGGCCCTGGCCGACGGCGCGCTGCTGCCGACCATCTTCTTCGCGCTGCTTCTCGGCTCGGCGATCCTGGCCACGGGCGAGAAGGGCAAGCCGATGGCGGCGCTGTTCGAGTCCGCCTCCGAGGTGATGCTCAAGGTCGTGGCCATCATCATGGAGCTGGCCCCGTTCGGCGTCTTCGCCCTGATCGCCACGGTGATGGGGACAACCGGCCTGAAAGTGTTCGCCAGCATCGGCGTCCTCGCGCTCTGCGTCCTGGGCGGTTCGATGTTCCAGAGCTTCATCGTCCACGGCCTTGTGGTGCGGCTGATGGCCTGGCTGCCGGTGGTCCCGTTCTTCCGAGGCATCACCGACGCCATGCTCGTCGCCTTCTCGACGTCGTCGAGCTCCGCCACCCTGCCGGTGGCGATGCGGGTGGCGGAAGAGAACCTCGGCATCAAGCCGGCGGTGGTCTCCACGGCCCTGCCTCTGGGCACGACGGTCAGCATGGACGGCACGGCCCTCTACATCGGCCTGCTGGCCACCTTCGCCGCCCAGGCGTTCGGGGTTCAGCTCAGCCTCGAGCAGTATCTGCTGATCGGCGTCACCACGGTGATGGTCGCGGTCGGCACCGCCCCGGTGCCCTCGGCGTCGCTGTTCATGCTGGCCGGGGTGCTGACCACGTTCGGCATCACGCCGGAGCAGACCGCCATCCTTGTTGGCTTCATTCTGCCCTTCGACCGCGTCCTCGACATGATCCGGACGGTTCCCAACAACACCAGCGACCTCGCCGTGGCGACGGTGGTGGCCCGTTGGGAGAACGAGATCGACGTCGAGATCTACAAGTCCACCAAGGATGTCTGACCCATGCGCATGATCCGGTTCTGGCTGGCGGCCCTCGCGGCCCTGTCGGTGGCGTTCGCGCCGCTGGCGCAGGCCCAGCCGCAACGCCGCCAGCTCCTCGAATACCCGTCCATCCACCATCCGGTGGTGGGGACGCGGGGGATGGTGGTCAGCCAGAACGCGATCGCCACCGAGGTCGGGGCCGAGATCCTGCGCAAGGGCGGCAACGCCGTCGACGCGGCGGTGGCCGTGGGCTTCGCCCTCGCGGTCACCCTGCCGCGGGCCGGCAACATCGGCGGCGACGGCTTCATGCTGGTCCACATCGCCGAGACCCGGAAGACCATCGTCATCGACTTCCGCTCGATCGCGCCGGCAGCGGCGACGCTGGATATGTTCATCGACGCCAAGGGCGAGGAAACGGCGCGGGCGTCGCGGGGCTACCGGGCTTCGGCCGTGCCGGGCACCGTCGCCGGCCTGGCGCTGGCCCACAAACAGTACGGCAGGCTGCCCTGGAAGGACGTCGTCATGCCGGCGTGGCGGCTGGCGGCCGAGGGCGTCGTACTGACCCCTGACGAGGCCTTCGTCTTTGGCTGGGCGCAGGAGCGGATGACTGAAAGCGTCGCCGGCCAGCGCGCCTTCTACAAGCCAGGCGGCGAACTCTACAAAGCCGGCGAGACTCTCAAGCAACCCGACCTCGCCTGGTCGCTGAAACAGATCGCCGATCACGGCGCCGACGCCTTCTACAAGGGCGAGATCGCCCGCCGCTTCGCCGCCGACATGAAGGCCAACAACGGACTGATCACCCTGGAGGATCTGGCCGCCTACAAGCCCGTCCTGCGCGAGCCGCTGATGGGAACCTACCGCGGCTACACCGTGGCGACCACGCCGCCGGCCAGCGCCGGCGGGGCGACCCTGCTGCAGATGCTCAACACGCTCGAGCACTTCGACCTGAAGGCCCTGGGCGGGGCCGGCTCCTCCGGCGCGCTGCACGTGATGGCCGAGGCGATGAAGCTGGCCTACGCCGACCGCTACCGGTTCCTGGGTGACACCGACTTCGTGAAGGTCCCGCTGAAGGGCTTCACATCGAAGGCCTACGGCGCGGAGCGGGCCAAACTGATCGATGCCGAGAAGGCCAAGCCCGCCAAGCTCCTCGGCGCCGGCGATCCCTGGAAGTTCGAGAGCCCCAGCACCACCCACTACAGCGTCGCCGACGCGGCCGGAAACGTGGTCAGCACGACCTACACCCTGGGCGCCGACTTCGGCTCGGGCGTGATGGTTGAGGGTACGGGCTTTGTCCTCAACAACCAGATGAACAACTACAGCCACGAGCAGGCGTTCGAGGCGGCGGAGACGGGCGGCCCGATGCCGCTCAACGCCATGGCGCCCGGCAAGCGGATGCTGTCGACGATGATGCCGACCATCATCTTCAAGGACGGCAAGCCCTGGCTGATCACCGGCACGCCGGGCGGCAGCACCATCATCGACACCGTGCTGCAGGTGATCGTGAACGTCATCGACTTCGACCTGAACATCGCCGAGGCGACGCACCAGCCGCGCATCTTCCAGGCGGCGACTGACACGCTGGAGGTGGAGCCGAACTTCAACCCGGACACCGTCGCGGCGCTTCGCGCGATGGGACATCCGGTGAAGACCGCCGAGACCATGGGCAGCGCCCAGTCCATCATGATCGACAAGGGCCTGTTCCTGGGCGCCGCCGATCCGCGCCGTCCTGGCGCGCTGGCGGTGGCCCCGTGAGCGGGCTGCTGCGCAGGACTGTCGCCGGCATCGCCACCGCCGCGATCCTGGCGGCCGCGCCGGTCGGCGCGACGACCCCACAGGTCGCGCCGACCGCGCCTGCCCCCGCCGCGGCGAAGGCGTCGGGAGGCTTCGTCGCCGCCGCCAATCCGATGGCCGTCGAGGCGGGGCTGAGCGTCCTGCGCCGCGGCGGCAGCGCCGCCGACGCCGCGGTGGCGGTGCAGGTGATGCTCGGCCTTGTCGAGCCGCAGGCCAGCGGCATCGGCGGCGGCGGCTTCCTGATGCACTACGACAGCGAGACCGGGGAGGTCACCGCCTGGAACGGTCGCGAGACCGCGCCGGCGGCGGCCTCGCCCGCCATGTTCCTGGACGATGAAGGCGCGCCGCTGAAGCGGGCCGACGCCATGCGCAGCGGCCGCGCAACCGGCGTGCCGGGCGCAATGGCCATGCTGGAAGCGGTCCAGAAGCGTCACGGCAAGTTGCCCTGGAACTCGCTGTTCGAGGACATCGCCGCCCTGGCCGAGCAGGGCTTCCCCGTCACGCCGCGCATGGCCGACCAGATCGTGCGCTACGCGGCCACCGATCGGACCCCCGACGCCCGCGCCCTGTTCGCGCGGCCGGACGGTACGCCGCTGCAGGCCGGCGACACCTACCGCAACGCCGCCTATGCCGGTGTCATGCGTCGGATGGCGGATGAAGGCGCCAGGGTGCTCTACACCGGCCCTATCGCCGAGAAGATCGTCGCCCGCACCACCGCCGCGCCCTATGCCGGACAGATGACGCTGGCCGATCTCGCCGGCTATCAGCCGCAGCAGATCCCGGCGCTGTGCAAGCCCTACCGGGTGCATATCGTCTGCGTGCCCTCGCCGCCGGCCAGCGGAGTCGGGCTACTGGAGTTGCTGGGCCTGCTTGAGCGCACCGACATCGACAAGCGCGGGCCGACCGATCCGCAGGCGTGGTTCCTGTTCGCCGAGGCCAGTCGCGTGATGTACGCCGACCGCGACCGCTACGTCGGGGATCCGCGCTACGTCCAGGTGCCGGTCGCCGGGCTGCTCGATCCCGCCTACCTGGACCAGCGCGCCCGGCTGATCGGCGAGAAGGCCTCGTCCAGTCCGCCGAGGGCCGGGAAGCCGGCCGGCGCGGTGATGGCCGGCATCGACATGACCGACGAGCCTTCCGGCACCACCCACTTCGTCATCGTCGACAGGGACGGCGACGTGGTTTCGATGACAACGACGGTTGAGACCTACTTCGGGTCCGGTCGCGTGGTCGAAGGCTTCCTGCTCAACAACCAGATGACGGACTTCTCGTTCAATCCGGTCGAGAAGGACGGCGCCCCGGCCGCCAACGCCGTCGCCGGCGGCAAGCGTCCCCGGTCGTCGATGACGCCGGTGATCATCCTCGACAAGCAGGGCCGGTTCGTCGGCGCGGTCGGCTCGCCCGGCGGCAACGCCATCCCGGCCTACGTCGCCAAGACCCTGGTCGGTGTCCTCGACTGGAAGCTGCCGATGCAGCAGGCGATCGACCTGCCCAACCTCGTGGCGCGGGGGGCGGACTTCAACGGCGAGGCCCACAGGTTCGCACCGGGCGTGCTGGAAGGGCTCAAGGCCCGTGGCGTCGAGGTCAAGCGCGGGGCCGGCGAGGAGAGCGGCATCCACGGTGTGATGATCGTGGACGGCGCAGTCGTCGGTGGCGCGGACTCCCGTCGTGAGGGCGTCGCCCGGACTGTCGAACCCGTGAACTGAGACCACAGACCATGTCGTTCAGCGCCAGTACGCGAGGCGTCTACGCCATCGCCGTGACACCCTTCACCCCCGAAGGGGCCATCGACGACGCCTCGGTCGACCGCATGGTCGACTTCTATGAGGGCGTCGGGGTGGACGGCCTGACCATCCTGGGAATCCTCGGCGAGGCGCCCAAGCTGGACCAGGCCGAGGCCCTGGCCTTTGCGACGCGCGTGATCAAGCGCACCGCCCTGCCGATCGTGGTCGGGGTCTCCGCGCCCGGCTTCGCGGCCATGGGCTCGCTGGCCAGGGCGGTCATGGATGCCGGCGCGGCGGGCGTGATGATCGGCTCGCCGCCGAACCTGCGCACCGACGACCAGATCGTCGGCTACTTCTCCGGCGCCGCCGAGGCCATCGGTCGCGAGACGCCGTGGGTGCTGCAGGACTATCCGCTGGCCCTGACCGTCCAGATGACCGCCGGCGTGATCCGCCGGATCGTGCAGGACAATCCGGGCTGCGTGATGCTCAAGCACGAGGACTGGCCGGGGCTGGAGAAGATCACCGCGCTGCGTGGTTTCGAGACCGACGGTTCGATGCGGCCGATCTCGATCCTGTGCGGCAATGGCGGGCTGTTCCTCGACTTCGAAACCGAGCGCGGGGCCGACGGGGCCATGACCGGCTACGCCTTCCCCGACATGCTGGTCGAACTGGTCGAGCACGCCCGGGCGGGGCGCCGCGACGCGGCCCATGACCTGTTCGACGCCCACCTGCCGCTGCTTCGTTATGAGCACCAGCAGGGCGTCGGCCTGGCCGTCCGCAAGTACATCCTCAAGAAGCGCGGCGTCATCGCCAGCGACCATCAACGCAAACCGACGGCGGCCCTGAGCGAGAAGGCCAGGGCCGAGGTCGACTACCTCCTCGCCCGGCTGGCCCGCTTCGACAGCCGCGCCGCACAGGACGCCTGAGCCATGGACCTTGGACTTTCCGGCAAGACCGCGCTCGTGCTGGGCGCCTCCAGCGGTCTTGGCCGCGCCATCGCGCTCGGCCTCGCCGCCGAGGGCGCCAACGTAGCTGTCGCCGCCCGCAACGAAGCCGCCCTGGCTGCTCTCGCCGGCGAGATCGAGGCGCTCGGCGTCCGCGCGCTGGCCGTGCGCTGGGACCTGGCCGACCTGTCGGTGATCGACGCCAATGTCGCCGCCGTGGAAGCCTCGCTCGGGGCCGTCGACATCCTGATCAACAACACCGGCGGACCGCCCCCCACGACGGCCTCGGGGCAGCCGCCCGAGCTGTGGGCCGCCCAGTTCCAGGCCATGGTCGCCTCGGTCATCGCCACGACCGACCGGGTGCTGCCCGGCATGATCGCCCGTCGCTGGGGCCGGATCATCACCAGCACCTCCTCGGGCGTCATCGCGCCGATCGCCAACCTGGCCCTCTCCAACGCCCTGCGTCTGTCGCTGGTCGGCTGGTCCAAGACCCTGGCCCGCGAGGTCGCCCGCGACGGCGTGACCTGCAACGTCGTCGTGCCCGGCCGGATCGCCACCGACCGCACCCGCTTCCTGGACGAGAAACGCGCCGAGCGGGAAGGCCGGTCCGTCGACCAGGTCGAGGCCTCCAGCCTGGGCGCCATCCCGACCGGCCGCTACGGCGACCCGCGTGAGTACGCCGATGTCGTCGCCTTCCTCGCCTCGACCCGCGCCTCCTACGTCACCGGCTCGAGCGTCCGCGTCGACGGCGGCCAGATCGCCTCCATCTGATTTCGCCTTCGCCTGAGAAAGCCCGCGCCATGCCCCTCGATCCCAAGCTGAAGGCCACGCTCGAGACCATCTCGACCGGCACCCTGACCACCATCCTGCTCAAGAAGGGGCTGCGGAACGTCTGGCTGCGCGGCGCTCTGCCCTACGCCTCCGCCGAGGGCCGGGTGGCCGGTCCGGCCTTCACCATGCGGTTCGTTCCGGCCCGCGAGGACCTGGCGACGCCGGCCTCCTGGGCCTCGTCCCGGTCGACCCGCGCGGCGATCGAGGACATGCCCGAGGGCGTCGTGGTGGTCATCGACGGGCTGGGTTGCACCGACGCCGGGGTGTTCGGCGACATCCTCTGCGCCCGGATGGTCAAGCGCGGCGTCGCCGCCATGGTCACCGACGGCGTCGTCCGCGATGCGGTCGGGGTCAAGGCCACGGGCCTGCCCGTCTGGTGCGCCGGCGTCGCCGCCCCGCCGTCGGTCGCCGGCCTGACCTTCGTCGGCTGGCAGGAGCCGGTCTCCTGCGGCGGCGTCGCCATCTTCCCTGATGACGTCATCGTCGCCGACCAGGACGGCGCGGTCGTCATCCCCGCCGACATCGTCGAGCAGGTCGCCGCCGAGGGCGTCGAGCAGGAGCGGCTCGAGGGCTGGATCGTCTCGGAGGTCGAACGCGGCGTCCCGCTGCCCGGGCTCTACCCCGCCAACGATGAAACCAAAGGCCGTTACGAGACCTGGAAGAAGAGCCAGGGGTTCTAGGGAGTCCGGTCAACGCCCGGGCGACGGCCGATGTGCGGGCCCGCGCCGCCGTGTTTTTCGAACAGGCACTCGTTTCCCGAAAATGAGTTGCATTTAACCACTCCCGGACATTGGGACGGTCATCGACTCATGGTCTGTGACCCGTCCGACAGGTTTGTTGATTGTAGGACACAATGAGTTCGCGTCTCTCCGCAAAGGCGGGTCTGGCGATCCGCAAGCTTCGGCTCGCGGGTGGCTGGACGCTCGCCCAGCTGAGTGAGCGCTCCGGCGTGCCGTTGTCGACCCTGTCGAAGGTCGAGCTGGGTCAGACCTCGCTCAGCTATGAAAACCTGTTGCGCATCTGCAAGGGCCTCGAGATCGACATGGCCCGCCTGATCGGCGCCGAGGCCGACGGGATGCTGGGAACCTCGTCGCCAGCGCCGCCGCCCACCGCGCTTGGTCGCCGGGCCGTGGTGCGGGCCGGCGAGGGCGAGGCGACCGACCTGCCCTGGGGGCCCGCTCGCATCGGCGCCGCCGACCTGGTCCGCAAGGCCTTCACGCCGATGATCTGCCAGGTCGAGGCGCTGTCCGTCGAAGCCCAGGGCGGCTTTCGCTACAGCGACGGCGAAGCGTGGGTTTGCGTGCTGGACGGCGCGCTGTCCCTGCATTCCGACCTCTACGCCCCGCTACATCTCGTCGCGGGCGACGGGGTCTATTTCGACGGCCGCGCCGGCTACGCGCTGGTCAGGGACTCCGAGGCGCCCTGCAAAGCCTTGCTGGTCATCGCGGGCGACAGCAAAGCCTGAGGTTTCGGCGACGCTTCCGCCCCATGGCGGTCTTGCGAGGACCATCCGGGCGCCGCTCCTGTCGTTCTCCCGTTTAACCAAATATTTTCCGAACCTTGGGAGCGATGCCTTTACGGAACAGGCGCGGGCTTCTGGGCATGCAGATTTTCGGTTCGTTGACGGGCGTTCGCGGGGGGGCGGCGCGCCCCCTGGCGCGAGCGAACGCGTCCGCGGCCGCGCGCCAGACCCTTAAGCGCCATGTGGCCGCCAAGTCGGCGGCGCGGCGCGCGGGCCGCGGCGGGACCACCGCCGGCGAAGGTCGCGGCGGGATTCACCGCCGGCCGACCGGCGCCGGTCAGACGGGCCCCCTAGGCCTGACCTGGGCGGGGCGCGGAGAGCAAGTCACTGAAAAGACGTGGGAAAATTCGCCATTGTGCCAAGGCGACATCGACGCCGTCGCCGACATCGGCGGATCTGCCTCAGTCATCCCGGTTTCCGCCCGCCGGACAGTCGTAGGTCCGAACACCGTAAACGCCGCTGTTAACCAGATGGATCATGTCACGCCGCAGAATGGTGATCATCTGATCCCGACGTCCTGCAAAGGCTATTGGCGGCCGCGGGCCGGGCAGTGTTCTGGAAGGAAGGGGCGGGGGTGATCTCTGAAACTGAACCACTAAGGCTCGGGTCGAATCTGAGCCTCGACCAGGCGCCGCTGCTGCGTGACGCGCTGCTGGCCCGGCGCGGACAGCCGTTGGCTGTCGACGCGTCCGACGTCGAGCGCCTCAGCGGCCCCTGCTTCCAGGTTCTGGCCTCGGCCCGACTGACCTGGGATGCGGACGGACAGCCCTTCGCCTTCACCAACGCTTCACCCGCATTCGAGAACGGTCTGGCGCTGCTCGGCGCCGCCGACTGGACCCGCCCGCAAGAGGACTTCCTCCCGTGAGCCTGACGATCCTTGCCGTCGACGATTCCCGAACCATCCGCGAGATGCTCGGCCACACCCTCCGCCAGGCCGGCTATCAGGTCATCACGGCCGAAGACGGGGTGCATGGGCTGGAAGTCCTGCAGACCGAGCGCCCGGACGTGATCGTCACCGACATCAACATGCCCAGGCTCGACGGCTTCGGCTTCATCGAGGCGGTGCGCGCCGAGGGGGCCTGCCGGACCACGCCGATCCGGGTGCTGACCACCGAGAGCGAGCCGGAGAAGAAGGCCCGCGCCCGCGCCGCCGGCGCCACGGGCTGGATCGTCAAGCCGTTCGATCCGGTCAAGCTGGTCGAAGCCATCCGCCGGGTCGCGGCCTAGAAGGGACGACAGACTATGGATCCGATGGACGCCATCCGGACGACCTTCTTCATCGAGTGCGACGAGCTTCTCGCGCAGCTCGAGGAAGGCCTGATGGCCATGGAGCAGGGATCGGCCGACTCCGAGACGATCAACTCGGTGTTTCGCGCGGTTCACTCGGTGAAGGGCGGCGCCGGGGCGTTCGGCCTCGATCCGCTCGTGCGCTTCAGCCATGTCTTCGAGACCCTTCTCGACCAGATCCGATCCTCGCAGGTCGAGGCGACCGAGGCCGTGGTGGCCACACTTCTGCGCGCCGCCGACATGCTGGCCGACCACGTCAGCGCCGCCCGTGACGGCGGCGGCGTGGACGAGGGACGCTCCGAGCAGATCGCCGCGGCGATCATGTCCCATACCCTCGGCGGGTCGTCCGCGGGGGCCTATGAGCCCGAGCCCGCCGAGATCGAAGGCATCGACTTCAAGCCCCAGATGATCTCGCTGGACCTGCCGTCGGCGGAGCCGGCGGCCGACTTCGACATCTCGGCCCTCCTGGCCAGCGCCGCGGCCGACCCGGCCGGCGAGCCGGTAGCCAACGACGAGGAAGGCGGCTGGGTCGTCAGCTTCGCCCCCCATGCGTCCCTCTACGCCAAGGCCAATGACTCCGCCCTGGTGCTGCGCGAACTGAGCAGCCTCGGCGAAGCGGTCATCACGGTGAACGACGAGGCGCTGCCCACGCTCGACGAGATGGATCCTGCCGGCGCCTACCTGGGCTGGACGGTGCGTCTGCCCGTCAGTGTCGCCGAGGACGACATCCGCGACGCCTTCGCCTTCGTTGACGAGGACTGCGACCTGGAGATCACCCGCGAGGGCGGCGACCAGGGCGGACTCGACATCGCGGCGCTGCTGGCCGGCGCCGCCGAACCGGCTCCGTCGCCGGGCGCTCCGGCCGACCTGCTGTCCTCGCTGCTGCAGACCTCCGTGGATGCGCCGGCTCCGGCCGCGCCCCCCGTGGTCGCGCCGGTCGTTGAGGACAAGCCCTTCAACCTGATGGAACTGGCGCCGCACGTGGATTCCCTGACCCAGTCCGCGCCGTCGGCGCCCGCAGCGGCCCAGACCGCAGCCAACGCGCCCGCCGCCCCGCCGCCGCCGGCCACGATCCGCGTCGATCTCGATCGTGTCGATCGCCTGATCAACCTGGTCGGCGAGCTGGTCATCAACCAGGCCATGCTGGCCCAGCGGGTCATGGAAAGCGGCGCCGGCAAGGCCACCGACGTGAACCTGGCCATCACCGACCTGGAGCTCCTGACGCGGAACATCCAGGACAGCGTCATGGCGATCCGCGCCCAGCCGGTGAAGTCGGTGTTCCAGCGCATGCCGCGCCTGGTCCGCGAAGTCGGCGAAGCGACCCACAAGCGCGTCCGCCTGGTGACCGAGGGCGAAGGCACCGAGGTCGACAAGACCGTGGTCGAAAAGCTCTCCGACCCGATCACCCACATGATCCGCAACGCCATCGACCACGGCCTGGAGACCCCGGCCGAGCGCGAGGCCGCGGGCAAGCCGGCCGAAGGCGTCGTGCGCCTGACCGCCGCTCACCGCAGCGGCCGGATCGTCATCGAGGTCTCCGACGATGGCCGCGGCGTCGATCGCGTCCGGGTCAAGGCCAAGGCCATCGAGAAGGGCCTGATCGCCGCCGACTCGCAGATGACCGATGAGGAGATCGACAACCTGATCTTCGCGCCCGGCTTCTCGACCGCCGCCGCGGTGTCCGACATTTCCGGACGCGGTGTGGGCATGGACGTGGTCAAGCGGTCGGTCCAGGCCCTTGGTGGACGGATCACCATCGTCTCCACGCCGGGCCAGGGCTCCCGCTTCTCGCTCAGCCTGCCGCTGACGCTGGCGGTGCTGGACGGCATGGTGGTCACGGTCGGCGACCAGACGCTGGTGGCGCCGCTGACGACGATCATCGAAAGCCTCAAGCCACGCGCCGGCGACGTCCGTCCGTTGGGCCCCAACAACTTCGTGCTCAAGATCCGCGACGCCTTCGTGCCGCTGATCGACACCGGCGCCGCCCTCGGCTTCGGCAAGTCCAGGTTCGATCCGACCGAGGGCGTGGCCCTGCTGGTCGAGAGCGACGTGGCCGGCCAGGTCGCCCTGATGGTCGATCACATCCAGGGTCAGCGCCAGGTCGTGATCAAGAGCCTGGAGACCAACTACAAGCCGACGGACGGCGTCGCCGCCGCGACCATCCTGGGTGACGGCCGCGTCGCCCTGATCCTCGATATCGACGGGCTGGTGACCGCCCATCGCAAGGCGCCCCCGCGCGTCGACACCCTGGCCATGACTGGATGATGACCATGACCGAGCTTTCCCTCGACGGCCGCGACGGCAGCGAACTGATCTCCTTCCGCATCGGCGAGCAGGAGTTCTGCGTGGACATCATGGCGGTTCGCGAGATCCGCGGCTGGACGCCGGCCACGCCCGTGCCGCACTCGCCCCGCTTCGTCCGCGGCGTGATCAATCTGCGCGGCGCGGTGCTGCCGGTCATCGACCTGGCCGACCGGCTTGGCCTCGGCACGGCGGTCGAGACCGCCCGCCACGTCATCATCGTGGTGCAGATCGGCAGCCGGATTGTCGGCCTGCTGGTCGACGCGGTCTGCGACATCCTCTCGACGGCCGATCATGTGGTCCAGAAGACGCCAGACCTCGCCGGCGACCAGATGCAGGGCTTCGTGAAGGGCCTTATCGCCCTCGAAGGCCGGATGATCAGCCTGATCGATCTGGCCCTCGTGCTGGACGCCCATCAGGCGGAGGCGGCCTGAGTCCGATGTCCGGCGCAGAATTCGCCACCACAGCACCCAGGGACGCCGGTCGTGAGTTCGCCTTCACGAACGAGGATTTCCGCACGATCGCCGCGGTGCTTCACGGCGACGCCGGCATCTACCTGCCCGACACCAAGGCGACGCTGGTCTACTCGCGCCTGGCCAAGCGGCTGCGGCTGCTGGGCATGGCCAGCTTCCGCGACTACTGCGCCCTCATCCAGGGGCAGGACGGCGTGGATGAGCGCCAGGCGATGCTGGCGGCCCTGACCACCAACGTCACCCGTTTCTTCCGTGAGCCGCACCATTTCGACCACCTGCGCGACACGATCATGCCGGTGCTGGCCGCCCGCGCCCGGGCCGGCGGCCGCGTGCGCCTGTGGTCGGCGGCCTGCTCCACGGGCCAGGAGCCCTATTCCATGGCGCTTTGCGTGCTGGCGGGACTGCCCGACGCCGCCCGTCACGACGTGAAGATCCTGGCCACCGACATCGACCCCAACGTGGTGCAGACTGCGCGCGAGGCGGTCTACAGCCGTGAAGCGCTCGAAGCTGTGCCGGCCGGCGACCGCAAGCACCTGCGCAAGGCCCCCGAGGCCGGCGTCGACATGTGGCGGATGTCGGAAGAGACCCAGGAGCTGATCACCTTCCGCGAGCTGAACCTGATCAAGCCCTGGCCGATGAAGGGCCGGTTCGACGTCATCTTCTGCCGCAACGTGGTGATCTACTTCGACGACGCCACCCAGGAGCAGGTCTGGAAAAAGTTCATCGACGTGATGAACCCCGGCGCGCGCCTCTACATCGGCCACTCCGAGCGGGTGACCGGCGATGGGGGGCGGCTGACCAGCGATGGCCTGACCGTCTACAAGGTGGGGGGGCAGCTGTGACCGTCCGCGTCCTCATCGTTGACGACTCGGCAACCATGCGCGGCGTCATCGCCGCCGTGCTGCGTCGTGACCCCGAGATCGAGATTGTCGGCTCGGCCGGCGATCCGCTGGAGGCGCGCGAGGCGATCAAGCGGCTGAACCCTGACGTGGTCACGCTCGACGTCGAGATGCCGAACATGAACGGCATCGAGTTCCTCGAGCGGATCATGCGCCTGCGTCCGACGCCGGTGATCATGATCTCGACCCTGACCCAGGCCGGCGCTGACACCACCATCGAAGCCCTGGCCCTGGGCGCGGTCGACTGTGTCGGCAAGCCGGGTCCCGGCGTGACGGCAAACGACGCCTTCGGGAACCTGGCCGAGAAGGTGAAGGCCGCGGCCCGGTCCCGCCTTCGGCCGCTCAGCGATGCGCCCCGACCCAATGCGTCGAGCCAGGGCGTCTACCGGCCGAACGGCAACATCGCGGCGATCGGCTCGTCCACGGGCGGCGTCGAGGCGCTGATCCAGGTCATCTCCGGCTTCCCGGCCAACTGCCCGCCGACCGTGATCACCCAGCACATGCCGGCGACCTTCACCAAGAGCTTCGCCAAGCGTCTCGACAACTGCTCGGGCGCGACCGTCACGGAAGCCGAGGACGGCGACCTGCTGGAAACCGGCCGGGTCTTCCTGGCGCCGGGCGGCGACCGGCACCTGGCGGTCGAGCGCACGGGAAGCCAGCTTCGCTGCCGGCTGCGCGAAGGCCCGACCGTCAACGGCCATTCGCCGTCGGTCGACGTCCTCTTCGAGTCCGTGGTCAAGGCGGTCGGTGGCAAGAGCGCCGGCGCCATCCTGACCGGAATGGGCCGGGACGGCGCCAAGGGCCTGCTGGCCATGCGGGAAGCCGGAGCCCGGACCCTTGGCCAGGATGAGGCCAGCTGCGTCGTCTACGGCATGCCGCGAGCGGCCTTCGAAATCGGCGCTGTGGAGCGCCAGTACCCCATCACGCGCATCGGAGCTCACCTGCTGAGCGCCTGTGCCGTGTCTACCGAGGGATAGACGAGATGCCCGCCGCTTCCGCCATTTCAGTGCTCGTGGTCGACGACCAGATGACGATCCGCACGCTCGTGCGCTCGGGACTGCAGCAGCTCGGCTTCAAGGATATCCGCGAGGCGCCGGACGGTGAGGCCGCCCTGCGCATGTTGCTGACCCAGCCGGCTCACCTGGTGATCTCAGACTACAACATGCCCAAGCTGGACGGCCTGGGCCTGTTGCGCGCCGTGCGCGCGCACCCGCCGTTCAAGACCATTGCCTTCATCATGCTGACCGGCCGCGCCGACTCCGATCTTGTTCAGAGGGCGGTCCAATTCGGCGTCAATAACTACTTGGTGAAACCTTTTACGGTTCAAGTGTTGAAGGACAAGATCGAAGGCGTGTTCGGCGCACTCTCATGAGCATTGGGTTGGAGGGAACAGGCGAGCGCACCCTGCATGTCGGGCAGGGCGAGCACCATGTGTCGGATTCTCCGGACGTGGTGATGAGCACCGTGCTGGGCTCGTGCATCGCCGCGTGCATCCGGGATCCTGAACGGGGTCTGGGCGGCATGAACCACTTCCTCCTTCCCGACGGCGACGGCAGCAACGATGCCGACGAGGCCAAGCGCTACGGCGTCAACGCCATGGAAATCCTGATCAACAGCCTGCTGCGCGCCGGCGCCCGTCGCGAACGGCTGGAAGCCAAGCTGTTCGGCGGGGCCAGCATGTTCGATCGCCTCCGCAATATCGGTGCGGAGAACGCCGCCTTCGCCAAGCGTTTCCTGCAGGCCGAAGGCATCGCCGTGATCGGCGGCGATACCGGCGGCACCAGCGCCCGGCGCATCCGGTATCGTCCCACGACAGGCCAGGCCATGCAGCGGCTGCTGACAGACGCCGATCCGTCGGTGTTCGTCCGCGAGCGCAAGCTGGCCGTCCCGCCGCCGGCGGACAAGACCGGCGATCTGGAGTTGTTCTGATGTCCGCCGTAGCCCGTACAGCGCCGGACCAACCGCACGCCCTCAACGGCGCGCTGGGGGGCGTGGCCCACGAACTGGCGCTGCTGGAGGCCCATCTGCTGCGCGTGCAGAGCATCTGCCACGTGCCCGAACACGCCGCCCACCTGGACGCTGTCCTGGTGCGGGAGCTCCAGACCCTCGACCTGGTGTCGCAACGCCTCGGCGTGCTCACCCATTTCATCCGCCACGTCGTGGCGGCAGTAGCGTTCGATCCAGCCGTGGACCTGACCGCCGCTCTGGGGGCCATTCCTCTGCAGGATATGGCCGACCGTCTCACCGCACACGCCGCGGATGAGGAGGCCCCGGCCGACGTGTTCGAGTCCGGAGACTTTGACCTCTTCTGAGGCCCGAGATGAACGAAACGCAAAGCCCCGTCGCCGCCAGCGCCAAGGTCGACCTGACCCGGGCCAGAGCCCTGCTGCTCGATGACAACCAGGTGCACCTGAACCTGTTGTCGAACGTGTTGAACAGCTTCGATCTGCGTCGCCAGACCAAGGTCGGGAACCTTCGCGACGCCAAGGCGGCCGCGGGCGGCTCGGAGTTCGACCTGATCCTCGTCGAGGCCGCGCTGGCCAACGGCGCCGGCTTTGACTTCATCCGCTGGCTGCGCCGCGAGGGCCCGGACTTCAACCGGGCGACCTCGGTGCTGGTCGTCACCAGCGGCACCCGGATGGACCAGGTTCACAAGGCGCGCGACAGCGGCGCCAACTTCGTGCTGGCCAAGCCGATCACGCCGCCGGTGCTGCTGCAGCGGATCATCTGGCTGGGCCGCGACAAGCGCCTGTTCGTCGAGGCGGAGGGCTACTGCGGTCCGGATCGCCGCTTCAAGGCCTTCGGCCCGCCCATCGGCACCAAGGGGCGTCGCCATGACGACCTGAACTTCAAGATCGGGGCGGCGGTCGAACCGAACATGTCCCAGAACGAGATCGATCTGCTCATGAAGCCGACGAGGGTGAAACTGTGACCAGCGCTGCACGCTTCTTCAAGCCGACCAACCGGCTCGCCGACTCCGTCGACGTCCGCTTCGGCCTCAGCGTTGACACGGCCGTGGACCGGGGAGGGCAGGTTGTCCTCAACGCGGGCTCCGACATGCGCAAGTCGGTCAAGGACTGGGTCGCCGAGATCATGCGGCTGAGCGAGCAGCCCGACCCTGACAAGGAGCGGCTGAGCTGGCTGGCCAACGGCATCCTCGGCGTCGGCGGCGCGGCCGGGATGCTGCGGCTGTCGCGCTGCGGCGGGCTGTTCGCCCATGCCGTGGACCTGATGGGCGACCGCTGGCGACCCGAGCTCGGCGCCCTCTACGGCAACGCCATCGGCCGGCTTCTGGACGATACCGATCCCGTCGCGGCCCAGGAGGGCATGCTGGCGTCGCTCGAAGGCATGAACAAGCGCCTGGCCGGTGAGGCGCCGGCCGCGTCGTAGGCTAAACGTGAGGACCGCCGGGGCAATCGCCCACGGCTCTCCGGCCCGCGGACGCGGACCGGAGAGCAGGACCCGGCTGTGGGGGGATGAGCCGGGTCCCGGCCGGCCTGTGGGGACCGTCCCGGGAACTTCGGAAACTCAGTCGCGGCTGGAGGCCGCGGATTTGCTGCACAGCAGGTCAGCGGCGCTTTCCACCAGAACGCGCTCAAGGTCCCGGGTCGCGAAGGCGGACAGGTCGTCCCGCACCGAACGGATCTGGTGGCGGGCTTCGGTCAGCGTGGCGGCCACGGCGGCGCTGCCGTCCAGGTCCTCGATCCTGACGATGGCGGCCTCGTCGGCCAGGCAACGATCAATGGCCTCGCGAGCTTCGGTCGACATCGCCGCGAGGGCGCTGAGGGTCGCTCGCGAAAGGCTCAGTGCGCAGCTGACGTCGATTTCCAGCGCGTCCAGCCGCAGGCGAAGATCGTCGGGAAGGGCCGGGGCGGCAGGCGTGGACAACGGGTCATCCCCCACAACATCGACGCGGATACCGGCGTGCGCCCCGCGTCCCCCGGCGCAAACCTACGCTACTGCAGGCTTGATAGGGTTGGCCCGCAAGCCGGTCAAGATAAATGTGCGAATGCAAATATTGGCCAAGGCACCTTTTGCTGTTGCATTACGTGCATTTGCACTTGCCATCCCATCGCGAACGTGGTCGTCTCCTCGTCGAACCGCGCCCGATGACGGCGGCGCCAGTTTCGGCCGAGCGATCGAGGAGGCGTACTGGCATGACACTTCCGCAGCCCGTTCTGCCGCCGGAGTACTTTTTCTACCTGCAGTATCATCTGGTGAAACAGCGCGAGCTCATGCTGAGCAAGGTGCTCGCCGAGCTGGGCCTGACGATTCCCAAATGGCGGATCCTGTCGATCCTCAATCGCCTCGGCGAGTCATCGATGGGGCTGGTGGCGGATTTCTGCGCCATCGACCGAACGACGCTGACCCGGACTATCGACCAGTTGGCTGAGGCCGGGCTCGTGGTGCGTCGTGAAGACCCGCAGGATCGTCGGCAGACGCTCGTGTCTCTCACCCCGGCCGGCGCCAGCGCCTATGACACGGCGGTCAAGGCTGTCATCGGTTTCAACGAGAAGGCCCTCAAGGGCGTGGGGCGCAAGGAAATGGACGCGCTCGAGGATCTGCTGCGCAAGGTCGTCCGGAACGTCATCGACGACCCTGACTGGGCCGACAGCATCCTGCGGTTCGAAAAGGTCGGCCGTCAGTGACCGACGCGCCACGCGTTTATGCCAACGACCCCGAGGGCGAGTTCATCGCCGAGGTCCCGGTGTATTTCTTCCTGATGGTGTTTCAGGCGCTGCGTCGCAACGACACGGCGGGCGACAAGGCCCTGAAGGCGATGGGCCTCTCCCTGGTCAGCTGGCGGGCCCTGCTGATCATCGACCAGATGCAGCCCTGCACGATGAACGACCTGGCCCGGGTCAGCGCCGTCGACCGCACAACCCTGACCCGGACCGTCGACCAGCTGGTGGCCGAAGGACTGGCTGTTCGCACCACGCCGCCGGAGGATCGCCGCCAGGTGCGGATCAGCCTCACAGAGACCGGAGTCCGCGCCCTGGACGACGGCAAGCGGGTCTTCTACGCCACGCAGCACAAGGCGGTCGAAGGCATCGACCCGGCCCGCCTGCGCGAGGCGAGCCGCGTGCTGCAGGCGGTGGTCGGCAACCTCGTTGACGACCCTGCCGCCGTGGCCCGGGTGATCGGCCTGCCCGGGGTCACCCCGGACGACGCGAGTTGACGCCAGCCATCAGGTCTTCGCCTCGACGGGCTGGTCGGCAAACCGGCCGAGCGCTATCGCTTCCCGATGGCGCGCTTCATTTCCATCGACGACCCCGCCGATCCCCGGATCGAGGCCTATCGCGACATCCGCGAGCGGGACCTGGTCGGCCGTCGGGGGTTGTTCGTCGCCGAGGGCGAGACGGTGCTGCGGGTGCTGGCCGGCCAGCGCCGGCACCGGGCGCTGTCGGTGCTGATCGCGCCCAAGCGCCGGTTGAAGCTGGAGCCCATTCTGCAGGCCCTGCCTGACGACCTGCCGGTCTACCTGGCCGACCAGCCCGTGCTGGACGCGATCGCGGGCTTCGAGCTGCATCGGGGCATCCTTGCGGTGGCCGAACGCGCGCCGGCGGTCCCGGCCGATGAATTGCTCGCCGGGCTGGGCGAGCGGGCGCTGGTGCTGGCGCTGTCCGGCATCGGCAATCACGACAACATGGGCGGGCTGTTCCGCAACGCCGCCGCATTCGGGGTGGACGCTGTCCTGCTCGACAGCGCCTGCTGTGACCCGCTCTACCGCAAGGCTATCCGCGTATCCGTCGGCGGCGTCCTCACGGTCCCGTCCGCGATGGTCGAGGGTGACATGGTCGAGACCCTGCTACGGCATGGGCTCGAGCCGGTTGCGCTCAGCCCGGCAGGCGAGACGGCGTTGCACCGGTTTGTCCCGCCCTCCCGCGTGGCCCTGTTGCTGGGCGCCGAAGGCCCCGGCCTCGCGGCCGATGTCCTGGCCCGCTGCCGGAGGGTGTCGATCCCGATGGCCGGCGGCTTTGACTCCCTGAACGTGGCGACCACCTCGGGCATCGCCCTGCACCACCTGCGCACCGCCGCGCCCTGAGCCGCAAGCGAGACTCCGGGGACACATGCTCTGGAGACAATGCGAGACATTCCGCCCCTTTCAGGGACATTCCGCCCGGAGCGATCCGGCTGATCCATCCGCGCGATCGCGCGCGGCGTCATACGGGTGGAATGTCACGCTTCCGGCTCCCGACCCGATCACCAGCAGACCAAGGCCGCCAAGGGGTCTGCCAGGCATGGCCATGGGCGGCGGCCATCGGCCGGAGCCCCTCGGCGAACGCCGACGGTCGGGCTCTGTCCCCCTATCCCGCAGCCGTTCGGGCGCGTCGCCGCCGCCTCATGCACGCCGTGAGGACATTGACGACAGCGCGCGGCCGCCAGACCATCCGGCGGGGTCGGCCCTTCTCGCCGGATCAGCGCAAGCGCTTGCGCCTGATGTCGCTCCCGCCGGCGGGCATCGACAGCAGGTCGCCATCGCGGGCAATCCACAGCGGGCCGTCATAGGCGTCGCGCGCCTTACCCAGGAACGGCCCCTCCAGCGCCCGCAGCGGCAGCGGCGGCACGATATGGGTCAGCAGCAGCGCCTTGGCGCCGGACGACTGGGCGATGCGCGCCGCCTCCAGCGGGCTGGTGTGGTAGTTGGGAATGTCGGCCATGATCTTGGCGCGCTTGGGCCGGCCGGCCCGGATCGCGCCGTCCTGCAGCACCTTGACCAGCTCCGGCGACAGGGCCTCGTGGACCAGCAGGTCGACGCCCTTGGCCTGGGCGGCCACGACCGGCGAGACCGAGGTGTCGCCGCTGATCACCACGCTGCGCCCCTTGTAGTCGAAGCGATAGCCGAGCGCCGGCTCGACCGGTCCGTGGTCGACCCGGAAGGCCGTGATCTTCACCCCATCCTCCTCAAGCACGACGACCGAGTCGGCGCCGGCGGGGATGACGATCGGCCGGGGCGTGATGCCGGCGCCCGAGGGCGGCATGACGTCGGCGCCGTGGTGGGCGGTGCGATAGCTGGCGTCGAAGGCGTAGGCCTCGTTGAACCCGGCCGCGATCCGCTCGACGCCCGGCGCGCCGTAGAGCGGCAGCGGCGTCGTCAGGTTCGATCCGCCCCAGCGCATGAGGGCGATGTTGCCCAGGCCGTCGATATGGTCGGAGTGGAAGTGGGTCAGCAGGACCACGGAGTCTCCGCCGACGCCCAGCCGGCCCAGCGTCCGGCCCGCGCCCTCGCCGGTATCGATGATGAACAGCCGCTTGCCGGCGATGACGGCGGTGCAGGGCGCGCCGCGATCAGCGTCGGGGAAGGGGCCGCCGGCGCCGCAGACCAGCACGTGCAGGCCGTCGGGCAGCCGGCCGGCCAGGTCGCTGGACATCCCCTCGGCCACGCGCCGCTCGACCAGCTTCACGGCCAGCTTGCCGCGCACGGCGTAGAGGCCGCCGCCGACGAGAAGGGCCAGGACGATAAGGCCCGCCAGGATGCGTTTCATGCCCGTCTCCGATTCCCGCTTGATTGCCGGATTTATATTGGCATTATTCGTGCCATTAGTTGTCGCGAGGGTCAAGCCGGCGCGCCACGCTCAGGAGGATGCCCCGGTGAAGGTGCTACGCACGCCCGACGACCGTTTCGAAGGACTGCCCGATTTCCCGTTCGCCCCTCACTACGTAACGGTTCCGGGCGGCGAGGGCGCCGACCTGCGGATCGGCTACATCGACGAGGGGCCCCGCGACGCTGCGCCGGTGCTGCTGATGCACGGCGAGCCGGCCTGGTCCTATCTGTACCGGGGCATCATCGCGCCGCTGAAGGCCAGGCACAGGGTCGTCGCGCCGGATCTCGTCGGCTTCGGCCGTTCGGATAAACCCGCCGAGACGACCGACTACAGCTACGAGAAGCATGTGGCCTGGATGAGCGCCTGGCTGCTGGCGCTGGACCTGAAGGACATCACCCTGTTCTGCCAGGACTGGGGCGGGCTTATCGGGCTGCGGCTGGTGGCGGCCTTCCCGGAGCGGTTCGCGCGGGTGATCGTGGCCAATACCGGCCTGCCGACCGGAACAGGCATGAGCGACGCCTTCCAGACCTGGCTGACGATGAGCCAGACCATCCCGGTCTTCCCGGCGGGCATGATCGTCAACATGGGCACTGTTCGCGAGCTCACTCCCGAGGAAATGGCGGCCTTCGACGCGCCCTATCCCGACGAGAGCTACAAGTCCGCGGCGCGGATCTTCCCGACCTTCGTGCCCGTGACTCCGGAGCATCCGTCGGTCGCCGAGAACAAGGCCGCCTGGCAGGTGCTCGAGGCCTTCGACAAACCCTTCCTGACCGCCTTCAGCGACAACGACCCGGTGACGAAGGGCGGAGACGTCCCGTTCCAGCAGCGGGTGCCCGGCGCGAAGGGGCAGAAGCACACCGTCATCCAGGGCGGCGGCCACTTCCTCCAGCAGGACAAGCCCGCTGAGATCGCGGCCCTGATCGACAGCTTCATATCGGAGACCCGCTGATGAACGTGGAAAACGGCGTCCTGCCAAAGGGCGAACAGTTGCAGGCCTTGCTCGCCATGGGCGGCGACCGGCCCATCGTGATGGTCAACCTGCTCAAGTTTCGCGACAAGGCCCAGTACGACGAGCCGGGCGAAGCAGAGATGACCGGACGCGAGGCCTACGATCGATACGGTCGCGTCATGGCGCCGCTGGTTGTGGCGAAGGGCGGCAAGCTGCGCTTTTCGAGCAAGGTCGATGCGCTGGTTATCGGCGAGGTCGGCGAGTTGTGGGACGCCGTGGCGATCATGGAATACCCCAGCCGCGCGGCCTTCGTTGAAATCGCCACCTCGCCGGAGGTCCAGGAGATCGGCCGCCACAGGAAGGCAGGCCTCGCCGGCCAGTTGCTGATCCAGTGTTCCGAGGCCGGGGCATAATGCAGGCGTCCCGGGCTCCGTCGCGGATCACCCTGGGGCTGCTGACTGTCCTGGGTCTGGTCAATCTTGTGCGCGGATCGGTCCATGTCTTTCTGCCGGACAGCGGGGCGGGGGTCATCGCGCACTTCGATCTGGCACAGGGCGGGCGCACGATCGTCTTCCTGCTGGCGATGGTCGGCGCGGGGCAGATCGCGTCCGGTCTGGTCGAGCTGTTGGTCGTCGCCCGCTTCCGCGCCCTTGCGGCGCCGCTGCTGGCTATCGAGCTGCTGCGCGCCCTGCTGGCCGTCTACATCGCCTTCGTCTCGAAGTCTGTCGGCGCCGGGTATCCCGGGGCGAAGGGCATCATCGGCGCCGCGGTCGTGCTGACCGTGGCGGTGCTCTGGGAGTTTGGGCGTCCGGCTCGCAAGGCCTGACCGCTTGCAGGATGCGCCGGTCATGATAGGCCTGCTGGCATGACCGCCCCGACAAAATCTCCGCTGGTCGCCGAACCGGTGATCGACGGACGCCGCCTGCGCTCGGAGGCCAGTCGCGGCCGGATCGTCGAGGCCATGATCGCCATCGTCCGGGAGCAGGGCGGCCTGGGCCTGCCACCCGCCGAGCTGGTGGCCGAGCGTGCGGGTGTAGGACTGCGCACCGTGTTCCGGTTGTTCGAGGACATGGACGGGGTCTATCGCGCCATGCAGGTGGTGATCACCGCCGAGGTCGAGCCGTTGATGGAAGGTCCGCCGCCGACCGGGGATGCGCGACGCGACCTGGAGACCGAGATCGAGCGCCGGGCGAAGCTGTTCGAACTGATCCTGCCGCTGCAGATCGCCGCCGATTCCCAGCGCCATCGCTCGCCGGCGCTGCGGGAAGGCAGGACCAGGCTGATCCGCCTGCAGCGCGAGGCCCTGCTGGCGGTGGTCCCCCCGGCGCTGGCCGCGCGGCGCGAGCAGATGGCGGCGCTCGAACTGGCGGTCAGCTTCGAAGCCTGGCGACGGCTCCGCACCGACCAGGACGCGTCGCCGGACAAGGCCCGGCGGATCATGACCTGGATGGCGCTGGTCCTGCTGGACGGAGTGACAGGGTGAGGCTGGCGGTGCTCGTCGCCGCCACCCTGCTACTGGCGGCCTGCGGCCGAGCGCCCGCGCCCGCCGTGGCGCTGGCCGAACCGACCAGGACCTGCCCGTCGCCGGCCCCCGAGGGCGAGGTGCGACTGGCCGGCGGCACGTTCACGCTCGGCGCCGCCGGCGCGCACGACGAGGAGGGACCGCCGCGCACGGTCACGGTGGGCCCCTTCTCCATCGACCGGACCGAGGTCACCAACGCCCAGTTCGCCGCCTTTGTGCAGGCCACCGGCTACGTCACCCTGGCCGAGCGCCGGCCCGATCCGGCCCTGTATCCCGGCGTTCCCGCCGACAGGCTGAAGCCGTCGTCGCTGGTCTTCGTCGGCGCGGCGGGCCTCGGCTCGGGCGATCCGTCGCTGTGGTGGCGGATCGTCGACGGGGCCAGCTGGAAGCATCCCGAGGGGCCAGGCAGCGACCTGTCCGGGCGCGAGCGCCACCCGGTGGTGCAGGTCGCCTACGAGGATGCGCTGGCCTATGCGCGCTGGAAGGGCCGCGACCTGCCGACCGAAGCGGAGTGGGAATTCGCCGCCCGCGCCGGACTGGACGGCAAACGCTACGAGTGGGGCGATGAGCGGCCGGACCCCAAGGCGCCGCGCGCCAACACCTGGCAGGGCGTGTTCCCGGCGGTCGACACCGCCGACGACGGCTACAAGGCCCGCACCGCGCCGGTCGCCTGCTATGCCCCCAGCGCCTACGGCCTGTCGGACATGACCGGCAACGTCTGGGAGTGGACAAGCGACTGGTTCCAGGACGGCCGCCCGGCCGGAGACCCGGGGCGCAGTCACCTGGTCAAGGGCGGTTCGTTCCTGTGCGCCGACAATTTCTGCTTCCGCTACCGGCCCTCGGCGCGACAGCCCGGGCCGCCGGACACGGGCTCGTCCCATGTCGGCTTCCGGACGGTGAAGCGCGGCTGACGTTGCAGCCGTCGCCCGCCCGGCCCAACATGGCGGAAAAGGCGGACGCGGGGAGATGAGCATGGCCGGGATCGACGTCAGACGCGTGGCCGGAGCGCTTGGGGCCGAGATCGGCGGGGTGGACCTGTCGCAGCCGCTCGCCGACGAGACCATTGCCGCTATCCGCAAGGCGCTTGTCGAGCACCAGGTGATCTTCTTCCGCGACCAGACCCTGACTCCTGTACAGCAGCTGGCGTTCGGCCGCCGCTTCGGGCCGTTGAACATCCATCCCTATGTGAAGGGCATGGCCGACCATCCCGAGGTGATGGAGATCATCAAGGAGCCGTCCGACCGCATCAACTTCGGCGGCGGCTGGCACTCGGACATGAGCTTCCTGGAAGCGCCGAGCATCGGCTCGATCCTCTACGCCGTGGAGACCCCGGACTACGGCGGCGACACCCTGTTCGCCAGCCAGGCCGCCGCCTTCGACGCGCTGTCGCCCGGGCTTCGGGTGACGCTGGAGGGCCTGAGCGCGGTCCACTCGGCCGGCCGTGAGTACGCCCCGACTGGCGCCTCGGCCCAGAAGCGCGGCTCGATGCAGATCGCCGAGGCGGAAGGGGCGGTGGGCGAGTACGTCCACCCGATGGTCAAGGTTCACCCCGAGACCGGCCGCAAGGCGCTGTACGTCAACCCGGCCTTCACGATGCGGATCGAGGGCTGGAGCCGCCGCGAGTCAAAGGCGCTGCTCGACTATCTGTTCGAGCACAGCCGCTTCGAAGCCTTCACCTGCAGGTTCAGCTGGAAGCCGGGCTCGGTCGCCTTCTGGGACAACCGGTCGGTCTGGCACTTCGCGCTGAACGACTACCCCGGCCAGCGGCGCCACATGCGCCGGGTGACCGTGGACGCGGCCTGAGCCGTCAGGCCGGGACGACCGCGCCCTTGGGCTCGTGGCGGACGTCGTCGGGCCGCATCGGGCGGGTCCAGGCGGCGAACTCCATCATGATGCCGTTTGGATCTGTGAAGTAGACCGAGCGGACGAAGACGCCGTCGTTGACCTCCTGCGAGACCCCCGCCGGGCTGTCGTCATGGTTCACCACCACGGGCAGGTGCGGCACGCCGGCGGCCTTCAGCCGCTCGACGCAGGCCTCGATCTGTTCCGGCTCCACGTCGAAGGCGACATGGTTCATAGACCCGATGGCCGACATGGGCGACTGCGGGAAGGCCTTCACCGAGGCGATACCCGGCGCCGCGGGCGGGGCGTCCGCCCACCAGAAGAAAGCCAGGGAGGAACCCCCGCCGCAGTCAAAGAAGAAGTGCTGGCCGCCGTCGGGCAGATCGATGGTCTTGATCAGCGGCATGTCGAGCACCTCGGTGTAGAACTTCACCGTCTCGCGCATGTCCCGGCAGACCAGGGCCAGATGGTTGATACCCCTCGTGCGCATGGCGTCCTCCCGTTCTCTTGTTGGCCTGACGGTAGCCTCTACGCCGCCGCCGTCAATCGACGGCAAGTTCATAGTAGCCTGCCGCGGGGTCAGTCATGCTGACTCCGCCCTTCGCGTCTGGACCGCCTGTGAGACCCCGATGAACCTCGAACTCAGCGCCGCCGACCTCGCCTTCCAGGCCGAGGTTCGCGCCTTCCTCGCCGACAATCTGCCGCCCGACCTGCAGGTCGCGGGCCGCCGGATGACCAGCGTCTTCGTCGAGAAGCAGTACTCGATCCCCTGGCAGAAAATCCTGCACGCCAAGGGATGGGTCGCGCCGAGCTGGCCGGTCGAGTACGGCGGCTGCGGCTGGGACGAGATGCAGCGTTACATCTTCTCGGCCGAGTGCGCCCGCGCCGGCGCGCCCGGGCTGTCACCGATGGGCCTGCGAATGGTCGGCCCCTGCATCCAGCGCTACGGCACGCCCGAGCAGAAGGCCTTCTACCTGCCGCGGATCCTGTCGGGCGAGGATTACTGGTGCCAGGGCTACAGCGAGCCCGGCTCCGGCTCGGACCTTGCCAGCCTGCAGATGAAGGCCGAGCGCGACGGCGACGACTACGTGCTGAACGGCTCCAAGATCTGGACGACCCACGCCCATTTCGCCAACCGCATGTTCTGCCTGGTGCGCACCAGCTTCGAGGGCAAGCCGCAGAAGGGCATCACCTTCCTGCTGCTGGAGATGGACACCCCCGGCATCGAGGTGAAGCCGATCATCACCCTGGCCGGCGAGCACGAAGTCAACCAGGTCTTCTTCGACAACGTCCGCGTCCCCGTCGCCAATCGGCTGGGCGAGGAGAACGACGGCTGGACGGTGGCCAAGTACCTGCTCGAGTTCGAGCGGGGCGGCAGTTCCGCCCCCGGCCTGAAGGTGTCGATCGACCGCCTGCGGAACATGGCGGCGGCCGAAGGCGGCGATCTCGGCGAACCTCTGATGAACGATCCGGTCTTCCGCGCTCGCCTCGCGGAACTGGAGATCGCCCTTGAGGCCATCGAGATGACCGAGCACCGCGTGATGACCGAGCTCTCGTCCGGCAAGAACCCGGGTCCGGCCTCGTCCATGCTGAAGACCCAGGCCACCGAGATGACCCAGAAGATCGATGGGCTGGCGATCGACACGGCGGCCTACTACGCCTTTGTCGACCAGCCGCTGGCCCGCGAGCCGGGCAGTAACGAGGCGCCGGTCGGGCCTGATCACAGCCTGGTCGCGATGCCGCGCTATCTGAACAACCGCGCCGCCTCGATCTATGGCGGCTCCAACGAGATCCAGCGGGACATCATGGCTCGCCTGGTGCTGGGCCTCTGAGAACGGACGACATGACGATGAGCGCCAACGACACGACGGTCGACTTCGACCGGATGCCGACCCTGGGCGATATCGCCCGCTACCATGCCCAGACCCGGGCGGACGCCACGGCCCTGACCTTCGAGGGGCGCGAAACGACGTTCGCGCAGTTCGACGCCCTGACCAACCGGGTCGCCAACGCCCTGATCGCCGATGGCCTGACCAGGGGGCAGCGGATCGCCTATGTCGGCAAGAACAGCGACTGCTACTTCGAGCTGCTGATCGGCGCGGCCAAGGCGGGCGTGGTGATGACGCCCATCGGCTGGCGGCTCGCACCTCCCGAAGTGGCCTACATCGTCGAGGACTCGAAGGCGCCGATCGTCTTTGTCGGACCCGAGGTCATCGGCCTCAGCGAAGATGTCGCCAAGCATCTGAGCTACCGACCCAAGGTCGTGGCGATGGAGGCCGACGGAGCCGACGGTCGCCCTCTCTACGCCGAGTGGCGTGACGCGGCTTCGGCTGCCGATCCGGCGGTCGCGATCACCGAGCAAGATGTGGCCGTCCAGCTCTACACCTCGGGCACGACCGGCAAGCCCAAGGGGGCGATGCTAAGCCACGCCAACATCCTCAGCGGTCGACGCGCGGCGGCCGAGGCGCAGATGCCCTGGAACCAGTGGGGGCCGGACGACGTCAGCCTGGTCGCCATGCCGGTCTCGCACATCGGTGGCACCGGCTGGGGCATCGTCGGCCTCTACAATGGCGCCAAGGGCGTCGTGGCCCGCGAGTTCGACCCGTTCAAGGTGCTCGACTTCATCGAGCAGGACCGCATCTCCAAGATGTTCATGGTGCCGGCGGCGATGCAGATCGTCGTGCGCCAGCCGCGGGCCCGCGAGGTCGACTACAGCCGGCTCAAGTACATCCTCTACGGCGCCAGTCCGATCCCGCTGGACCTGCTGCGCGAGTGCATGGAGGTGTTCGGCTGCGGCTTCTGCCAGCAGTACGGCATGACCGAGACCTGCGGCACGATCGTCTACCTGCCGCCCGAGGACCACGATCCTGCGGGCAATCCGCGTATGCGGGCGGCTGGCCTGCCGATGCCCGGTGTTGAGATCAGGATCATTGACGAGAAGGGCGAGACCCTGCCGGCCGGCGCCGTGGGCGAGGTGGCCACGCGCTCGGTGGCCAACATGGCAGGCTACTGGAACCTCGACGAGGCGACGAAGGCCACTATCGGCGAGGATGGCTGGCTGCGCACCGGCGACGCCGGCTACCTGGATGAGGACGGCTATCTCTTCATCCACGACCGGGTGAAGGACATGATCATCTCCGGCGCGGAGAACATCTATCCGGCCGAGGTCGAGAGCGCCGTCTATGGGCACCCGGCCGTGGCCGAGGTCGCGGTGATCGGCATCCCCGACGAGAAATGGGGCGAGACGGTCAAGGCCGTGGTGGCGCTGAAGCCGGGCATGACGGCGACGCCGGACGAGATCATCGCCTTCGCCCGCACCCGTATCGCGGCGTTCAAGGCGCCCAAGAGCGTCGACTTCATCGACGCCCTGCCCAGGAACCCGTCGGGCAAGATCCTGCGCCGCGAGCTGCGCGAGCCCTACTGGGCCGGTCGCGAGCGGCGCGTGAACTGATCCGGATGGGGCGGTCCCCGGACCCGCGACGGGGGAGCCTTGGCCCGGGGACCTCCGCCGCGGCCTCAGGAACCGCGACGGGTGGGGAGGTTCGTCCAGACGTGGACGATGAAGAGCGTGGCGCCGAACAGGCTGAAAGCGGCGGCGGCCGTGGCGAGGTAGGCAAGTTGGGTCGGCGGGAGCGCCGTGAGGGGTTGCAGCATCTGAGTTCTCCTGTGGCTCCAAGGTGCCGCGCCGCCGATCAGCCCGCCTTGATCTGCGTCAACCCTCGGCGGCAGCCGACAACCCCGATGGCCGTCCAGCCCGGCCTCCTCTAAACCCCGCTGTGCGCGGATAGTCCGCCCCCGCGCAGCGCCAGATAGTCCAGAGAGATTTTCGATGTCCGACCGCGCCCATGATCTTGCCCGCCGCGTTGACGCCTTCCTGCACGAGCACGTCATCCCCTTCGAGCAGGACCCGCGGATCGGCAGGCACGGGCCGTCTGATGAGCTGCGCGTCGAGCTGCAGCGCAAGGCGGCGGCCCAGGGCCTGCTGGCGCCCCATGTCGGCGTCGAGTACGGCGGCCACGGCCTGAACCACCGCGAGATCGCCATCGTCTTCCGCGCCGCCGGCTACTCGCTGCTGGGTCCCATCGCGCTCAACCTGATGGCGCCGGACGAGGGCAACATGTGTCTGATCGAAAAGATCGGCAGTGCGGCCCAGAAGGATGAAGTGCTGCGCCCGCTGGCCGCCGGCGAGATCCGCACCGCCTTCCTGATGACCGAACCGGACGGCGGCGCCGGCTCCGACCCGTCGATGATGAAGACCACCGCGGTGCAGGACGGCAACCACTGGGTGATCAACGGGGCCAAGACCTTCATCACCGGCGCCGAGGGCGCCGCCCATGGGATCATCATGGCCAAGACCGACCATGGCGCGACGATGTTCCTCGCGCCGATGTCCGCGCCGGGCGTCTCGATCACCAGGGTGCTGGACACCATCGACCGGACGATGCCGGGCGGCCACGCCATGGTGAAGCTGGACAACGTCCGGGTCTCGGCCGACCAGATCCTCGGAGAGGCCAACGAGGGCTTCAAGTACGCCCAGGTGCGGCTGGCGCCGGCCCGGCTGACCCACTGCATGCGCTGGTGGGGCGCCGCCCGCCGGGCGCATGAGATCGCGGTCGAATACGCCTGCCGCCGCCACGCCTTCGGCAAGCCGCTGGTCGATCACGAGGGTGTCGGCTTCATGCTGGCCGACAATGAGATCGACCTGAAGCAGGCCGAGCTGACCATCGACTGGTGCGCGGGCGTGCTGGACGCCGGCGGCCACGGGTCAGGGACAGCGGAATCCAGCCTCGCCAAGGTTGCGGTGTCGGAAGCGCTGTTCCGCATCGCCGACCGATGCGTCCAGGTCCTGGGCGGCACGGGCGTGACCGACGACACGCCGGTCCATCAGATCTTCCGCGATATCCGCGCCTTCCGCGTCTACGACGGTCCGTCGGAGGTCCATCGCTGGTCGATGGCCAAGCGGATCAAACGCGAGTTTCTCGCGAAGGCCTGAGGCGGCGTCGCGCCATAGCGTGGCGCTATACCCCTCTTGCCTCTTTGCTGTTGTGACCGGGGGGCATCACCGGCGAGGCTGCGGCCTACAGGTTGGTCGGCGGCAAGATGGGTCGCCCCGAGTAATGGGATGGCTATGTCGGGATTTGCGGGGAAGCGGGCGGCCTGGGTCGCGAGCGTGGGCATGGCCATGGTCGCCTGCGGTCTGCTCGGCGCGAGCAGCGGTGCGAACGCGCGTCAGGCCGAGCCGACGCCGATCGAGTCGGCGACCTACCGGGTGGGCAAGACCTATTTCGGCGCCAACCGCTACGTCCAGTACATCCCCGGCAACTCGCCGGTTATCCTGACGGCGCCCCACGGCGGCCTGCTGAGACCCGACAGCATTCCGGATCGCAGCAAGGCGTCCTGTGGCGGCGAGGCGGTCCTGGTGACCGACATCAACACCGCCGAGCTCGTGCTGGCGATGCGGGAGGCTCACTTTCGACGCTTCGGGACCTATCCCCATGTCGTCATCAACCGTCTTGCCCGGCGGAAGTTCGACGCCAACCGTCCTTTGGACGAGGCGGCGTGCGGTAACGCCGAGGCGGCGCGGGCCTTCGCCGAGTGGCACGCCTTCATTGACGTCGCCAAGGCGGAGGTCGTGAAGACGAGCGGCCGGGGGTGGTTCATGGATGTCCATGGTCACGGCCACGAGATCCAGCGGCTTGAGCTCGGCTATCTGCTCCGGTCCGCGGACCTGAATGCGTCCGATGCCGAGCTTGATGGCAAGGCGGCGCTGTGGGAGCGGGTGAGCATTCGCGCGCTGCTCCAGCAGCCAGGGGCAACCCTGTCCCGAATGCTGCGGGGCCCGTCGAGCCTGGGCGCGCTCTATGCCCGCGCCGGCATCCCGGCGATCCCCGCCGACAACGACCTGCGTCCCGGGTCCGCCCGCTATTTCGCCGGGGGTTACAACACCAGCCGCCATACCTGCGGCGGCGAGGCTGCGGCGCTCGGCGGCAAGACCGGCGACAGGATCTGCGGGCTCCAGATCGAGGCCAATTTCAAGGGCGTGCGCGACACGCCCGAGAGCTGGAAGCGCTTCGGCGAGGCGACGGCAACGGTCCTCGAGGAGTACCTGCTGGCCAACATGGGACTGCGGCTGAAGCAGGAGCCCGCCGCGGCGCCATAGCCGTCGCAAGCAAAACCCCGCCTCACCTGAGGCGGGGTTAGGGTAGCGGACCGACTAGCCGTGCAGCTTCGCGGCGGTTTCGGCGATCTTGCGGCCCTGGTAGCGGGCGCCGGCCAGTTCGTTCTCGCTGGGCTGACGCGAGCCGTCGCCGCCGGCGATGGTCGTGGCGCCGTAGGGGCTGCCGCCGGTGACCTCGTCCAGCTTCATCTGACCGGCGAAACCGTAGTCCAGGCCGACGATGACCATCCCGAAGTGCAGCAGGTTGGTGATGAGGCTGAACAGCGTCGTCTCCTGACCGCCGTGCTGGGTGGCCGTCGAGGTGAAGGCGCCGCCGACCTTGCCGTTCAGCGCGCCCTTGGCCCACAGACCGCCGGCCTGATCGAGGAAGGTCGCCATCTGCGAGTTGATCCGGCCGAACCGCGTGCCGGCGCCGATGATGATGGCGTCGTAGTCAGCCAGCTCGGCGATGGTGGCGACCGGCGCGGCCTGGTCGAGCTTGAAGTGCGCCGCGCGGGCGATGTCTTCAGGCACGGTCTCGGGTACGCGCTTGATGTCGACCTGGGCGCCGGTCTCACGGGCGCCTTCGGCGACCGCCTGGGCCATGGTTTCAATGTGGCCGTAGGCCGAATGGTAGAGAACGAGGACTTTGGGCATGGGGGTTACTCCTGGTGAATGGGGGAAGAGGGACGTCGCCTAGGCGGCGTCCACGAGGACGAGCTCGGCGTCTTCCAGGGCGGTGACCCGGATCGACGTCTCGTCGGTGATGGCGGCGCCATCGCGGGTTTCGAGGGTCAGGCCGTTGACCTCGACCCGCCCGGCGGCGGGGACCAGATAGGCGTGGCGGCTGGCGTCGAGCCTGTACTCGACGGACTCTCCGGCCTTCAGCGTCGCGCCGAGCACCCGGGCGTTGGTGCGGATGGGCAGGGCCTCGTTGTCATTCTCGAAGCCGCTGGCCAGGGTGACGAACTTCCCGGACCGATCGCCCTTCGGGAAAGGCTTGGCCCCCCAGGACGGCGCGCCGCCGGTGCGGTTGGGCTGGATCCAGATCTGGAAGATCCGGGTGGTTTCAGCCTCGAGGTTGTACTCGGCGTGGCGGATGCCGCTGCCGGCGCTCATCACCTGGACGTCGCCCGCTTCGGTGCGGCCCTTGTTGCCAAGGTTGTCCTGGTGGGTGATCGCCCCGTCGCGGACATAGGTGATGATCTCCATGTCGGCGTGAGGATGGGGCGGGAAGCCCGAATTGGCGGCGATCTCGTCGTCGTTCCAGACCCGCAGCGAACCCCAGTTCATGTTCCGGGGGTCGTGGTAGCTGGCGAACGAGAAGTGGTGCTTGGCCTTGAGCCAACCATGGTCAGCGCCGCCGAGCGTTTTGAAGGGTTTGTGCACGATCATCGTACTGTCTCCGCGCCGGACCGCCGACGCTGTTGCTTGATGACAAGATAGGCGTCAGGATCAGCGCATAAATAGAAACTCCTGAAACTCATTGTTTCCATAAACACATGTCCAGACTGCCGGATTTCGAAGGGCTGGCGATCTTCGCCAAGGTGGTGGAGCTGCGGTCATTCGCCGCCGTGGCCGATGATCTGAAGCTGTCCAGGGCGACGGTTTCCAAGGCCGTCACCCGTCTCGAAACGCGGCTGGGCGCGCGTCTGTTCAACCGGACCTCGCGCAGACTGGCGCTGACAGACGCCGGCCGGGCGCTGGTCGAACGGGCCGCGCGGATGCTGGCCGAGGGCGAGGCGGCCGAGGCGGACGCTCTGGAACAGTCCGCCGCGCCGCGCGGACTGGTGCGGCTGGCGGTCCCGATGTCCTTCGGCCTGACGGACGTCGCGCCGATCCTGCCGGACTTCATGGCCGAGTACCCGGAGGTCTGCGTCGACCTGCACCTGAGCGACGCCATGGTCGACCTGATCGGCCAGGGCTTCGACATGGCGCTGCGCATCGCGGCGCTGCCGGATTCCTCGCTGATGGCGAGACGCCTGAGGCCGGTGAAGCGCCATCTGGTCGGCGCGCCGGCCTACTTCGCGCGGCAGGGGACGCCGAAACATCCCAGCCAGCTGGTCGATCACTGCTGCCTCGCCTACGCCTACCTCGCGACGCCGGAGACCTGGCGCTTCACCCACGCTTCCGGCGAGGAGGCCTCGATCCGCATCGACGGGCCGATGCGGGCCAACAACGCCACTGCCCTGTTGCCAGCCCTGATCGCCGGCCGGGGAATCGCGCTGCAGCCCGACTTCATCTGCGGCCAGGCTCTGGCGTCGGGCGAGCTTGTGGCGGTTATGGCGGATTGGTCGCCGCCGCCGATCGCGCTGCATCTGGTCATGCCGCCCGGTGGTCCGCGGCCTGCGCGCGTCGAGGTGCTGGCCGAGTTTCTTGGCCGGCGCCTGTCATCGTCTCGCTGACGCTTTTCAAGCCGGCCCGTGTCCCGCAAAGAGGATGACGCCCGGCCGATATCGCCAGTTGGTCAGGGGAGGGCGGCGATGGCGACAGGTGCAATCCGATGACCGAGACCCGACCGCTGACGCCCTTCGAGGGTCAGGACATCCGCACCCTGATCGATGATCAGGCCACATGGCGGGGCGATCATCCGTTTCTGATCTGGGAGCCGTTCGAGGGGGAGGGCGCGTCCTGGTCCTACTCGGGCTTCGCCGAGGCCGTGCGACGGTTCGCCGCCGGCCTGCAGGCCCGAGGCGTTCGGCCGGCCGATCGGGTGATCGTACATCTCGACAACTGTCCGGAGTCCCTGATCTCCTGGCTGGGTTGCGCCTACGCGGGGGCCGTGGCCGTGACGACCAACGCCCGGTCCAGCTGCGACGAGATCGCCTATTTCGCCAGCCACAGCGGCGCGGTCGGCGGGATAACGCAGCCGAGGTTCGCCCAGCTTGTTCGTGATGCCGCGCCCGGCCTGGGCTGGATAGCGGTGACGGCGGATGACAATGGCGCGCCGGCCGAGGCTGACGTGTCGGGCTTCGAACCGTTCTCCGCCATCGACGCGGACCCGCAGACCCTGGCCACGCGACCGCACGACCCCTGGGCTCCCTTCGGCATCCAGTACACCTCCGGCACCACCGCCCGGCCCAAGGCCGTGCTCTGGACCCACGCCAACGCCCTGTGGGGCGCGCGGATGTGCGCCCAGAACGAGGACCTGCGACCGGAGGACGTCCACCTGGTCTACCTGCCGCTGTTCCACACCAACGCCCAGGTCTACTCCGTAGCGGCGGCGCTCTGGGCCGGGGCGACGGTGGTGCTGCAGCCGCGCTTCTCCGCCTCGCGCTTCTGGCCGGTGTCGCTGAAGCATGGCTGCACCTGGAGCTCGATGGTGCCCTTCTGCCTGAAGGCGCTGATGGAGCAGCCCCGGCCCGAGCGGCACAGCTACCGCCTGTGGGGCAACGGCGTCTGTGCGCCGCCGACCGATGCGGTGTTCGGGGTCAAGACCATCGGCTGGTGGGGCATGACCGAGACCATGACCCACGGCACGGTGGGTCTGGCGCATCTGCCCAATGCACCGATGTCCATGGGACGACCCTCGCCGGCCTACGAGATCCATGTCGTTGACGAGGACGGGAACCCGGTGGGGCCGGGCGAGACCGGAGACCTTCTGGTCGGCGGCCGACGCGGTGTCTCGCTGTTCCTGGAGTACGCGGGCGATCCGGCCGCGACGGCAGCGGCCTTCCGGGAGGATGGCCTGTTCATCACCGGCGACCGGGTCCGGGTCGGCGAGGACGGTTGGCTCTATTTCGCCGATCGCGCCAAGGACATGCTCAAGGTCGGCGGCGAGAATGTCGCGGCCTCGGAGATCGAGCGGGTCGTCGCGTCCGTCGCCGGAGTGGTCGAATGCGCCGTGGTGGCGAAGCGGCATCCCATGCTGGACGAGGTTCCCGTCGCCTTCGTCATTCCGCGCGATCCGGCTGATGTCACCTTGCCGGACCGGGTGCTGGCCGCCTGTCGCGAGACCCTGGCCAGCTTCAAGCAGCCGCATGAGGTGCGGATGATCGCCGAGCTGCCGCGCTCGACTCTCGAGAAGATCGCCAAGGCCGAACTGCGGACGATGCTGAAGGACGAGCCTGCCTGACAAACCCTCTGGCCGGACGTTGCGGCAAGGCGTCAGGGTCCTCGCAAGATCAGGCGCGGCCAACGCGCCAAGGCAGGGAGCGACGGATGAGGATCGAGTGGAGTCCCGAGGACCGGGCCTTTCGTGACGAGGTTCGCGCGTTTCTTGACGCGTCGCTGACGCCGGAACTGCGCCTGGCCGGCTCACGCTTGACCAGCGTTTATGGCGATCATCAGACCCAGATGGCCTGGCAGAGGATCCTCCACGCCCAGGGCTGGCTGGTTCCGGCCTGGCCGGTCGAGTTCGGCGGCTGCGGCTGGTCGGTCACCCAGCGCTACATCTTCGCCACCGAACTGACCGCCGCCGGCGCCCCGCCGCTGTCGCCGATGGGGATCGGCATGTGCGGTCCGGTGCTGATCGGCCATGGCACGCCAGAGCAACAGGCCTGGTTTCTGCCCCGCATGCTCAGCGGCGAGGACTTCTGGTGCCAGGGCTACTCCGAGCCGCAGTCGGGCTCCGACCTTGCCACCCTGCAGATGAGCGCCGAGGACGACGGCGACCATTTCATCTGCAACGGTCACAAGCTGTGGACGACCCACGCGGCCCACGCCAACTGGATCTTCTGCCTGGTCCGCACCTCGCGCGAGGACATTCCGCAGAAGGGCATCACCTTCCTGCT
>JBIKII010000352.1:0-11351 GCA_044361705.1 Caulobacter sp. | reverse complement strand
TTCACCGCAGGACGCTACCCAGTAGCCACCTGCAACCTGCAGGGAACAGGCTTCAAGCAGGTTCTTTCCTGAGTTAACTAGGATGGGTGGTGCAAGCAGTGGGCTTGCTTGCACCACCACCTAACCCCGATCAACCAAAGGACAAACATGCAAGAAACTTTTGATCACCCTGGACAAGTCCTGCTGGCGTTCCCGTCAACAGGCCACGACATCTCAACACGGTTCATGCGTTCCTTCTGGGAACTTGACGTTTGGGATCGTGAACGTGCGGTGCAAGTGTGGGAAGCGCTCGACGCACCTGAGTCACCGAACCCGATTGATCTGCGCCTACTGCACAATTACGTTGCGCTCGAGGCCACAGCGAACCTTGCGAAGGCTCGCAACAGGTTGTGCGACGAGTTCTTGAAGACGTACACGGATGCCGAGTGGTTGTGGTTTGTTGATACTGACATGGTGTTTGAACCGCAGTTGATGCATCAGATGGTTGCACGAGCGGTCGAACATGACATCAAGATCCTTGGTGCGTTGTGTGTGATCCTCACCGCTGATGGTGTGATACCCACACTGTTCATTGATAACCCGCAGACGATCACGCAGGTGATGCTCGATTGGGCTCCGAACCAGCTGGCCGAGGTCGCAGCAACCGGCACTGGTTGCCTACTGATTCACCGCAGCGTGTTGCAACAGATGTTTGATCAGAGTGGTGGTAGCACAAACTGCTGGTTTGGTTTCGATATCCGCTTTGGTGATGACGGCTCAGAGTGGGCGCTAGGCGAAGATGTGAGTTTTTGTTTGCGTGCGGGCGAGCAAGGCCACAAGGTTTACGTTGATACAACAGCGCATGTTGGGCATCACAAAGGCGGCAGGGTTTACTGGCCCAGTGACACCAAGACAATGGGTGTGACACCGCCAGAAGAACCACGCACCACGGACGATAATGCTAGGACCTGACGCTTCTAGGTACATCCTCGCTGGTCGTGGTGTACCGGTGGCACGACCGTTCAATCTGAGATGGTTGTTGCCGACTGTTTGCAAGGATGATTTGCGCAGGTGGCGTGCGGTGTGGGTTACGTCATGGGTTGTTGCAGCGGTTGGCATGTTGTGGTGGTGCTCGGATCTTGGTTGGGAACGTGCAGCAGCTGCAGCAGTGTTGTTGCTGGCGTTGCCTGGAGTGTGGGGTCCGCAAGTAGTACGACCTGTTGGCGTTGACTTACCGGCGATGGCGGTGGCGATCATGGCTGTTGCTTGTTTCGATCATGGCCTGTGGCCTGTAGCTGTGTTGCTGATTTTGGTTGCCGCTTCCATTAAGGAAACATCACCTGTGTTTGCTGCGGTGTGGGCATGGCATCCGATCATGCTTATCGGTTTGATTGTGCCGGCTGTTGTGTGGTTTGTTCGCAAACCACAACTTGACCAGGTGACCGCACAGCCTGTGTTGCGTAGAGTGTATGAGCATCCTGTCATCACTGCGATGGAAGCTCATCGTGGGCGTTGGCGTGACGCTTGGTTGATGGTCGCACCGTGGGGCGCAACCTTGGCAGCTTTGTACCGGCCATCGTGGCAGACGCTTCTAATACTCGTTCTAGCGTATGCACAGCTTCTTGTTGCTACTGACACGGTTCGCCTGTTGCACACGGCTGCAGGGCCTGTGATGGCCTTAGCGGCAGCGCAGGTGCTACCTGTGCAGTGGTTGCCGCTGATACTGGTCGCACACTTCTTCTGGTGGCGGAAACCCGAGGTGATCTGATGCATCACGCAGTTCTCGAATGGGTGCAACGATGGGTGCCTTCTGGGCCTTGCAGCGTGCTCGATTGTGGCGGGCGGGATATAAACGGTTCACCGAGTTACCTTTTCGAGAACGCAACACTCGAAGTTGTTGATCTGGTTCAAGGACCAGGTGTCACATGGGTTGGCGACATCCTCGACTACGGCAACGCACAACCATTCGATGTGGGCTTGTACCTCGAGGTTGCTGAGCACACACCTGATTGGCCGCTCCACATCAAACACATCAGAGACCTTCTCAACAAGAAAACTGGTTTGTTCATCTTCACTGCAGCAACACATGGTCGGCCAGCGCACTCCGCTTCCGATGGTGGGCAGTTGCAACCAGATGAGTACTACAACAACATCGACCCCGATTTGCTTGCACAACTTCTAGATCGCACTTTCTCAAAGCATGTGATCGATGTGCAAGGTGATGATGTAAGAGCTGCAGCATGGAGATGAACGCATGACAATTACCAATGGTTATCTCACACAAGCTGAAGCTGTGGCCTATGTGGGCCAGAACCTTGTGCAAGACACAAGCCTTTTGGATGATGTGGTTGAAGCTGTTTCAAGAAAGATTGACCGCTACTGTGAACGCGAGTTTTTCCAGACCACAGAAGCACGCACCTTTGCAACAGATGACATCTACAGCCTGACGTTTGGGTCATTCAATGACCTGGTGAGCGTCACCACACTAAAGACTGACCCAACAGGTAATGGTGTCTACTCCACCACCATCCCATCCACCGCATACCAGCTGTTGCCATACAACGCACCACAAGCATCAGAACCATACACAAGCCTGCAGTTGCTTGGTGGTGTGCAGTGGCCTGTACCAACCTTCAACATGCGACAGAACACGGTGGAAATCACTGGTGTGTGGGGCTGGCCCAAAGTCCCATTTGAAGTGAAACAGGCGTGCAGAATCATGGTTGCAGAAATAGCCAAGATGCAAGAATCCCCACTGGGTGTTGCAGGCTTTGGTGAATATGGTGTGATGCGTGTGGGCAAGTCACTACCACCAAGGGCAATAGACTTTCTTGCACCATACAGGCACGCACACAGTTTTGGTATCGCATGAGCAGCACTGTAAGCAATGGTGAAATCAGGGAAGCACTAGCCCAAGCAATTAGTGATGTGCCTGGCCTGAACGTGTACAGATACCCACCAGACAATGTGGCAGTCCCGTGTGTGATGATCAGCGGATTCAACGTGAAACCACTTACCTTTGATGGCAAACGTGAAATCACTGTTGATGTCATTGCCATGGTGTCACGCAGAAGTGTTGACCAGATGGCAGGGTTGGACCAGCTCCTTGATGCTGATGACCCCAGTTCTGCAATCACAGCTATTGAAGAAGCAGATGCACCAGGCATGGACTTCTTCGTTGAGTCCTACGGTTCATATCGTGAACTGATTGTGGCTGATGTTGGCTACTACGCAGCTGATCTGACAGTCAGAGTGATGATCTAATGGGCACTTCTAATAGTGTCGCAGAGTTCGGTGCAAAGATTGTTAAAGCAGGCCAAGAGATGGAAAAGGTGAACACTGCAGCAGTTGCTGCAGCAGCATTGGTTTACAAGGATGCTGTGATTGCTTCAGGCAAGGCTGCTACTGGTGGGGATGGGCAGCTGTCACGCTGGGGCAAGGATCGCACCAAGGTTGGTTTCAAAGGTGGTGTCAAACTCAACGCACGATACGACCTAGAAAACACTGGTGGGAAAGCACAAGCAGTTCTAAAGGCTGTTCCCATGGGTGTGTGGAAAGTTGTTGAGTATGGTGCATCAGCCCATGCCATTGTGCCTGGTACTACAGCAAAGATGCGTAAAGGTGCCAACCTCATATCAGCAATGATGGGTGGCGCTGATACTGCACAAGCACTTTCTGGTGCTCGCAAGGGTGCCAAAAGGCGCAAGGTGATAGCGTGGGGCAACGGCAACTTTGCTGCATACACGCGCCATCCTGGCACCAAAGGCAAAAAAGCTTGGTCCAATGGAATCAAGGCTGGCACACCAAGTGCTGTTGGCGCTTACAAACGGAAACAGGTTGAAGCACTGGGCAAGGTTTTCTGAGTGCGTATCCTTGTTGTTCACCCTGGCCCCAACTTCAGTGTGCAAGATGTGTTTGATGGTTGGTGTGAAGGGTTCACAGAACTAGGGCATGAGGTCCAGCAATACAATCTTGGTGATCGTCTCACATGGGGCAGCGTTGCCCACCTTGGCATGGATGATGGCACCTACATCAAAGCTTTCCCCACAACCAGAGATGTGTACAGTTTCGCAATTAGTGGGCTGCCACAATCAGTGCTGTACTGGTGGCCACAAGTCATTGTGTTTGTTTCAGGGTTCACTGTTGATCCACAGTTCTTAGAAGTCTGTCGTGGGCGTGGAATCAAAACAGCTTGTGTGATGACGGAATCACCTTATGAGGAATCACGCCAGTTGTTGATTGCACCGCACTTTGATGTGGTGGCTTTGAATGACCCAACCAACATCAACCAGTATTTGCAGCTGACCAAAGCTGTGTACACACCACACGCATACCGGCCTGACATCCACTTTCAAGGCGAAGCAAACGAGGACTACCACAGCGACTGTGTGTTTGTTGGTACTGGTTACCCAAGCAGGGTTGCATTCTTAGAACGCTGCAACTTCAGTGGCATTGATCTTGCGTTGGCGGGTAACTGGCAGAACACACCAGCCAGCATTGCTGAACATGTTGTGCATGACCTTGAAGATTGCATAGATAATCAGCAGACAGCTGAGTTGTACCGTGGCGCCAAAACCAGTTTCAATCTCTACCGCACTGAAACCAATGGTGATGTGGTTGATGGGGCTGATGGGTGGTCTGTTGGTCCAAGAGAAATTGAACTAGCTGCTTCTGGCACTTGGTTTGCTCGTCAGTCTCGTGGTGAATCAGATGAGTTGTTCCCTATGCTCCCTACTTTTGAAAGCCCTGAAGAGCTTGGCGAACTAATCCGCTGGGCGCTTGCAAATCCAGTTGAGCGGCAAATTGCTGCGCAGCAGGCAAAACGTGTGGTCACTGATCGTACGTTTCCAAATAATGCCCACACGTTGCTTGCATCGTGTGGCCTAGTGAAAGAAGAAACAGATGGCTAATCCGATCAGTGGAAAACGCGGGCGTGTGTATATCGACGCTTCCGCTAATGGCACTAGTGCTGCAACACCAGTTGCAAACCTCAACACTTGGGGACTTGATAGCACCACAGACAAAACGGAAGTTACGGCGTTCGGCGACCTTAGTAAGGTTTATGTCGTGGGAAATCCCGACGGCGCTATTTCGTTCGCGGGTTACTGGGACACTGCTGCAGGTTCGCAGTACGGCATCACTAATTCAGTGGCTGCTGGGCGCAAATTCTATTTGTACCCAGACAGCTCAAACACAGCCCAATATTTCTTTGGCCAAGCACACTTTGATCTGAGCATCACCCAGTCAGTGAGCGGCGCAGTAGAGGTATCTGGGACCGGATCAGCTGCTTCAACTGTTAGCAGCGTAGGTACCTGATATGGCTGACGAGTGGGCCGTCGTCACAGCCAACGGGCAAGTCAGGTTGGCTGATTTCACGCTGGCAGATTTGGTTGAACTAGAACAAGACTGTGATGAACAATGGTTCATTGTTATGTCTCATCCTTTTAGGTCAGCCAAATCTGCAAGCTTTGTTTACAAACTTGCATGCACCAAAACTGGTAGTGAACCAGCAGAGATCACCATGCGAAACATCACACAGATTTTTGTGCAAGTACCAGAAGATTTGCCTGTGATTTATGAGGGTGCAAACCCAAAAGCGGTGGAAGATCCACAGACGGATGGATCATCTGGTGTGCGCTCAAATTCAACTGGACCCCAGACCAAACCAGAAGCCTAAGTTTTAGGGATCTGCGACTTCTGAACGAGGCGGTATCAAATGGCTTTCCTTGAACGCTTACAAATGATCATTGATGCTGATGCTTCTGGTGCTGCACGCGAGTTTGGCAAACTAGGTGATTCTGCAGAAAAAGACCTTACGAAAGCAACTAAAGGTCTTGACAAGGTTTCAGGCAAAATGGTTTCAGTTGGTTCAGCTGTTGCCCTTGGTGGCCTTGCTGCTGTGGGCGGTTTTGCGAAGCTTGCAATGATGTCTGATGAAGCTGATCGTGAAGTCAAGAAGCTAGAAAACTCCATTAAGAACAGCAGCAATGCGTTCACTAATAATGGTGAGGCTTTGACTGAGGTTGCTGCAGGTTTGCAGAAGGTCACTGCAGCTGATGCTGATGCCATTGTTGGTGCGCAGTCTCTGCTTGTGCAGATGGGTGCAACAGAAGATCAAACTAAAAGCCTTTCGCCTTTGATTGTTGACTTGTCACAGAAGATGGGTATATCGCTGGAGGCAGCGAGTAAGGCCGTCGGCAAGGGTCTAAACGGTTCGGTTGGTGCCCTAAAAAAAATGGGGGTGGAGGTCGATGCGACAGCAGCAAAGACTGATGCAGGCAAAGCAGTCTTTGACGCTTTAGCTGGATCTGTTGGTGGATTCGCACAAGAAGAAGCAACCAGTTTTTCCGGGCAAATGACCATCCTAAAAAATAACGTGGGTGACCTTGGTGAGGCAGTGGGCAAGGGCGCCAGTGGTGTTCTTGGTGGTCTTGCTGGGCAAGCTGCTGGTGCAGCCGGTGCGTTGAACGAGTTGAACCCTGGCATACTCACAGCTGTTGGAGGGTTGGGCACCACAGCTGCTTTGGCTGCAACAGTGGGTGGCGGTTTCGCTGCTGCTGCAGGGCAGGCAATCAAAATGCGTGACCAGCTAACAATCGTGGGCGAAGATGGTTCACGATCAATGACCAAGGTTGGCAAAGCCGCTGGCGCAATAGCCTTTGTTGGTATCGCTGTTGGTATCGCTGAGACCACTGCAACTGTTCTGAACTCCATGAATGATATTGATGCCAAGATGGCCAAAGCTTTTGATGGTGCCCGTTCATCCATGGGTGGAACAAACGAGGAACTTGGCAAAGCGTTTTCTGAGCTGGTGCGTGTTGAAGATAAGAGCGCAGAGTTTGCTGGTATCTGGCAGGGCCTTGGCGCAGAAGTAACCATTGGCGGGTTCACAGCAGACATTGAAGAAGCTGACAAGGCATTCAAAACTTTCTTGGATTCCTTTGGGCCTGGCGCATCACAGCAAGTTCTTGATGACCTGAAAGCGCAAGCTGATGGAATGGTCAAATCTTCTGACGCTTACAAGACCCAGATGGAGTTCATCGGCAAGTCACAAAAGATGATTGATGAACGCACTGTGGCAACAGTCAATGCAACTGTTGCTGAGAAACAAATGAACCGTCAGCAACAAGAAGCAATCAAGCTGGAAGAAAAACGCACAGGCACAATTGAATCCATCACTGATGGGGTCAAAAATTTCAATGACCGTGTGAAAGCTTTAGAAACAACTTTTGGTGCATCAACTGCTGCAGGCAAAACATTTACAGAAGTGATTGAGCGTTCATCATTCTTGGATGATTCAGCAAAAGCTGCTGGCAACATGAACGGTGCGTACAAAGGGCTGTTTGACACGTTGGGTTCTTTGCCAAAAGAGTTTGACATTGTGAAGTCTGCTTTGGGTGATTACACAGATGAGCAGAACACTGCTGTTGGGGCAATCATCACGTTTGGGGAAAAAGCTGGTGGGGTTCTAGAACAGGCAATTACTTCTAAGAGTGGTGACCCACGTTTCCTTGGCGCAATTTTCCGTGAGCGTCTTGAAGAAACACTAAAAAATGCGAACATTCCACCAGAGCAAATTGCTGAGTACATTGGGCTGGCTGGGTTAGATGAAGCAACCATTGATCTTGCTGTGAAAATCTCATTAGCTGAAGAAGAACGGATCAAGTTTGAAACAATCCTTGCGTTGTTCCAACAGGATTTGAATGACGCGCCACCTGAGTTGCGTCTTGCTGTTGCTGATGCAATCAGAGATGATGAGTTTGCCAAAGCAAACGTGTTGATTGATCTGATGAATGGTGAGTTGACTCCTGCTGAAATACAGATGGTTCTTGGTGTCTTGCCTGAACTGGCACCGTACATTGCACAGTTACAAGCAGAAGCTGATGCTGATGCAATCGCTTTGACCACTGCCTTGTGGCCACCTGGCACAATGATTGGTGACCTGATTGCAGGGTTGCAGGGTCAAGCCAACGCAAACCCTGTTGTGATTCCAATTGTGTTACCTAATAACGCAACCACTGGAAACTTCAATGTGGATGTGAGCAGGGCTACAAAGGGCGGTGGGTTTGGTAAAGCTGCAGGTGGTTCAGTGTTCCCAACTACCACTTACAGTGTGAACGAGAATGGGCGCGAGTTGTTCACACCATCAAGCAACGGATTCATCATGAACGCATCAAACGCACAAGCACTACTTGAAGGCGTTTCACAACTGGTCAACAAGGGTGGTGGTGGAATGACAAACATCACGATCAACGAAACCAGTTCACCACGCCAAACAGCGCTAGAAGTCATCAGGGCCAACAAGGCTTCACTGTTCCTGGCTGGTGCATTGTGACCGCATCGTCAATCACCTTTGACGCTGTGGCGCTGGGTAACAGTGCAATCAAGATCAGAAACTTGTGGACGTTCTGGCAACCTGCACAACTTGAAGCGTCAAACATTAAACTTGCTGGTGTCACTGGTATGACTGCACGCAAACCCTTGGTGCAACCAACCACACACAGCTTGGAGCTAGTCATCTCTGGTGAAAGGTCCACCAGTGGCACACCAGACACAAACTACCCGGCACGCTTGAAAACCAATCTTGAGTTCATTGCAACGAACTTCACGAACATCCCAGCAACAGCTGATGGTACGCGCACAGCAGTGCTGACACTGCCTTCAGGGGCGACGATCACAGGCCCAGTACACATCCTTGGGCTAACTATCGGTGAGGTTGTATCGACCGCTAAATGGGCGCTTGCAGTGTTAGAGGTTTCAGTCCCAGCAGGTGTTCTCGCATGATCCAAAAAAGAAGGTTGAACTGATGGCAAACGTTGTTTATCCGACAGGCATGAAAGCCTTTGCAGACGCAGACATTGACTTTCTGGTTGATGACATCAAGATTGCTGCGATGAGCAGCACCTACGTTTACTCTGCTGCACATGATTTCCGTGATGATCTGTCAGGCGTTGTTGCAAGCTCGGCAAATCTTTCATCAAAAACTTCAACTGGTGGTGTGCTTGATGCTGCAGATCCAGTGTTTACATCTGTGACAGGTTCCACCATTGTGAGCTTTGCGATGTTTAAAGACACTGGCACCGCTTCCACATCACGGCTGATCTGTTTTTGGAACGCCACTGCAGCTGGCGCAGCTTTCGCTGTTGTCCCTGATGGCACCAATATTACGCTCACACTTTCAGCTTCGGGTCTTGTCGCTATCTGATGGCGCAAACCCTTGCGTTTCCTTTCCTCACACCACGGGCGCTTGGCGCTCCTGCACCGCTTGCGTTCACCGCTGTGCAAGGAAACAAGACCGCTGCGATTCCTTTTATAAACCGTGCGCCATCAGTGCGAGGATTCTTTGCTGACACCACACCACCAGCACCAGCACCGAACGCTGCACCAGTGCCGGCTATCAGCGTGCAACTGTTCGACACAAACAACGCCACTGCGATCTCCACACCAACCACCATCCTTGGTTCACGCAAATGGCAAGACAGCTTGGACTCTCTGGGCCAAGGCAAGATCAGCATGCCCTATGGGACTGCAGCGGATATCAGTGCAACATCCAGTATGACACTAGGCAGGCACCTACGTTTCACGCTCGGCACAACGCTGGCGTGGACTGGTCGTATCGTTTCCACACAAGTTGTTGAAACAAACATTGAAGATTCTGGCAAAGTCTTTGAAGTCACATGTTTGGACATCCGGTCCATTCTGGACCGTGCGAGCGTTTACCCGCAGAACGGTTTAGGCAAAGTCCCTGCATCAGATTTGCGCACGTTCGCATGGCACTCCGCTGAAGGTTCCACTGCTGGTTGGGCTGCAGCAACAGAACGCTCATACACAATGTCTTTGGCGTGGCGCACACCTAACACACAGCCTGAATGGTTTGAACCATGGTTGCCGCCTGACGGTTGGCCTATCGGGTCAACCACACCCATCCAAGGTTTTGTTGGCAGGATCGCAGCATCAGCCGTTAGAACCACCCTGTTCAAAAAAACGTTCACTGTTGCATCAGATGGCCTGTATGACCTTTGGGTTGCAATGTTTTCTGGTGGCAAAGTTTATGTTGACGGAATCCAGTTATACGACTCCAAAGAATATTCGGAGTCGTGGCGTTCACCTTGGCGGGCGATGATCGAACTAACCGCAGGCGCACACGTGTTTGCTGTTGAACTGAACCACATTGCAGGCCCCGATCTTTCATACCTTCCTGGCACCCTTGCAACAGTGAACCGTGAACACTGCTTTGCGTTGAACCTGCATTCAATCCAGTCACCGGAAACACCTTTAACAAGTTCGACACTGGTCATGGCATCAGATACCAGCTGGGTTGCACTGGATAACCCTGCAGCGATCCCAACCCCAACAGCAGGCACTGTGCTGATCACACTGATAAACGAGGCCATTGCACGCGGTTCTTTGCCTGCAGGGTTCAATGTCGGGTTCAGTGCCACACAAGATTCCTACGGGGAAGGCTGGCCGACGTTAGGTGTGTTTACCGTGCGCGTGGGTGACACGATCTGGAATGTGCTGACTCAGTTACAAGATTTGGGTTACGAGTTCGTGATGCGCGCAGCAGGACTAACGTTGGATGCGTTTGCTTCTAGGCGTGGCGGCATTTCCAGTGCCGGTCTTGAACTTAGTGTCAACCTGCAAGCGGTGACGCGTGACAAACGCCCACCACAACCCAACACCCTTATCTGCACGTATTCTAATGGTCAGTTCGTTTCCACCGATTTAACACAAGTTGCGTTGTACGGGATTATTGAGGCAGCGTTTTCTATCGCTGATGCACGTGACCTTGCATCAGCGCAAGCGATAGCTAGAGCACAACTTGAACTATTCGCAGCTCGCACAGAGTCTGTGTCAGTGTCTGCCATTTATGCTGGTGATTCACCCTATTTGAACTATCAGGTTGGCGACAACATTGTTTTATATAAGAACAGTTTTGGGGCTGAAAGTTTGCGCCTAAAAACGTTGGATGTGTCTGAGGATTCAAACGGGTTTGTTGGACTTTCGTTTGAACTTGATTCAGCATCAGAGCAGGATGCTGACAGGATCGCTGCGATGCTTCAGCGTGGGGTGCCAGGGGCGTTGGCTGGTTTGTCTAAGGTTGCGACCCCTTCACGCTGGTTGGCTGATGGTGGAACGAGTGGCCTTGTGCAGTTGTACCGTGTTGACGGGTTTTCACAGGGTGAACTTGTGAGTTACACGGATGACCCTTTGAAGGGGCAGTCTACTGCCGAGGTTTTCCAACGGCCTGTACGTCTCACTTACATCAAACTTTCCCAGCTAGGTGCCCTGACTTCTGCTATTCAGGTGATCATGTTGAAGAACGGTGCGCAGATAGATGTGTCCATGTACATCGCTGCTGGCGAGTTCAC
>JBIKII010000105.1:0-11351 GCA_044361705.1 Caulobacter sp. | reverse complement strand
GTTCCAACCGTGCAGTGAACAGGGAGCGGAAGTACATGAAATACAGGCGCTTGGGTCGTACCGGCCTCTATGTCTCTGAAATCTGCCTCGGCGCGATGACCTTCGCCAGCGAGGCCACCGGCATGTGGGGGGCCATCGGAGCCGTCGATCAGCAGGGTGTAGATGAGATGGTTGGTCGCGCCCTGGCCAGCGGGGTCAATTTCATCGACACAGCCGATGTCTACTCGGCCGGACAGTCCGAACAGATGGTCGGCGCGGCGCTGCGCAACCTCGGCGTCAAGCGTTCGGACGTCGTCATCGCCACCAAATGCTTCGGCGAGATGGGTTCGGGGCCCAATGACAAGGGCGCCTCGCGCGGCCACATCATGGACGCGGTCCGGGCCAGCCTGGACCGGATGCAGCTCGACTACATCGACCTCTACCAGATCCACGCCAACGACCCGATCACCCCGGTCGAGGAGACGTTGCGGGCGCTGGACGACCTGGTGAGCCAGGGCCTGGTCCGCTACGCCGGCTGCTCCAACTGGCCGGCCTGGAAGATGATGAAGGCGCACGGCATCGCCGACGCCCGCGGCTACGCCCGGTTCGAGACGGTGCAGTCCTACTACTCCATCGCCGGCCGCGACCTGGAGCGTGACGTCGTGCCGATGCTTCAGGACCAGCAGATGGGCCTGATGGTCTGGTCGCCGATGGCCGGCGGCCTGCTGTCGGGCAAGTTCACCCGCGACGGCGCAGGGCCCAACGGGGCGCGGCGCGTCAGCTTCGACTTCCCGCCGGTGAACCGCGACCGGGCCTGGGACTGCGTCGACGCCATGAAGCTGATAGCCGACGCCCGCGGCGTGTCGGTGGCCCGCATCGCGCTGGCCTATGTGCTGGCCAAGCCGTTCGTCACCACGGTGATCATCGGCGCCAAGACGGTCGAACAGCTGGACGACAACCTCGCCGCCGCCGACATCGAACTGACGCCTGAGGAGATGGCGGCGCTCGACGCGGCCAGCGCGCTGCCGCCGGAGTATCCGGGCTGGATGCTGGAACGCCAGGGCGGCCGCCGCGAGCCGGCGCCGTTCAAGCGAAAGGGCTAACCCCGCGAGGGGCGTCGGCGACCCCTGCGGGATCGCCGACGCCAGCACCTAGTTCAGGTCCAGACGCCGCGAACCGCCCACGTCGGGGGTCGTGCCGGTGAGGTTGGCCTTGGCGACCTCGAAGGCGAACTTGATCGGGCCGCCCTCGCTGATCCAGACCTGGGCGTCGGAGACGTCGAGGCAGAGCATCGTGAGGTGCGGGTCGGCCTTGCCCTGCGGGTACCAGGCGGCGACGATCGGGCTCCAGTACTTCTCGATCCGGGCCGGGTCGAGCTGCAGCGTCAGCTCGCCGCCGACGCAGGCGTGAAACTTCTGACCGTCCTGTATGATCATCATCGCGCCCTTGCCCTCCTCGATCGAGCGGGCGAGGTCGGTGTCGGAGCGGGTGAAGAACCAGACCAGACCCTCCTCCGGCTCACAGAAGGCGGTCATAGGCTGGAAGTGCTGCATCGGGTGGATGAGGGCGCCCAGCATGACGGTGCGACCGTGCCTGCTGATCTCGCCCCAAAGACGCTTCTCGACCTCGGCGTGGTCGTTGATGTCGGTGCTTACGAAACTCTCCCTTGCAACTGAGTTGCAAGGAGAACCCGGTGTGGCGGCGGCGGTTCCGATCAGCCCGGGTAGCGGGCCCGGAACGCGGCGATCGCGGCAGTCACCTCGGTCTGGTAGCGGTCGATGACCGCCGCCTCGTTGGGCCCGTTGGTGAAGATGAAGAAGGCGCCGTCCTGCAACTGCTCGACGATCCGTTCGCCGGCCGCCATAGAGGGCAGATGCTGTGACATCGGGATCTCGCCCTCGACCCTCAGCGTCCGCGGGCCGCCGAAGTCGCCGTGCCGGTTGCGGAAGCTGTTCCAGATGTCGGTGGCCACGGGTCCTGGACAGATGACGCCGACGTCGATGTTGGTCCCTTCGAAGTCGCGGCGCGCGCACAGGCTGTAGCCCATGACCGCGTGCTTGGCGGCGGTGTAGGCGGCCGATATGCCGCCGGTGACGCTGTCGGGCAGGCCGAGCGCGTGCTCCGAGGCGGTGTTGACGATCGCGCAGGGCAGGCCGCTGGCGAGCATCGCCGGCGCGAAGGTGCGGACGCCGAGGTAGACCCCCTCGACATTGACCTTGAACACCCAGTCCCAGGTCTGGCGCGAGACGCCGTGGACCGTGCCCGGCGCGCCGACGCCGGCGTTGTTGAACAGCATCTGGACCGGCTGGTCCCAGTGGCCGGCGGCGACCTCCGCAAGGTTCGCCCAACTGGCCTCGTCGATCACGTCGAGGAAGACGCCGGTCGCCTCCAGGCCCTCGTCGCGCAGGCGCTCGGCGGCGACCATGGCCCGTTCGGCCTCGATGTCGGCCAGCACGACCTTCGCGCCCTTGCGGGCCAGGGCGGCGGCGATGCCGAAGCCGATGCCGGAGGCGCCGCCCGTGACGACCGCGACGACGCCCGCGACCTTCATCCTAGAACCCCGAAACCGTCGCGAAGCGGTCGCGGTGGTAGCCGGCGCCGCCGAACAGCTGCTCGGTCACCCGGGCGCGCTTGAGGAACAGGCCGGCGTCGTGGACGTCGGTCATGCCGATGCCGCCGTGCATCTGGACCATCTCGTTGGTGACCAGATGCGCCAGCTCGCTGGCCTTGCACTTGGCGATCGAGGCGGCGGCGCGGTTGTCGGTCGAGCCGGCGTCGATGGCCTCGAGCGCGGCCTCGATGCAGGAGCGGGTGGTTTCCAGGTCGGTGAACATCTTGGCCGCGCGGTGCTGCAGCGACTGGAAGGTGCCGATCACCTGGCCGAACTGGGTGCGGGTCTTGAGGTAGTCCAGCGTGATCTCGAACGCCTGCAGCGCGCTGCCGAGCATCTCGGCCGACAGGCCGATGCGGGCGCGGTCGAGGACCGGCTCCAGCACGTCCCAGCCCTTGTCGACGGCGCCGAGAACCTCGCCGGCCGCGCCGGAGAAGGTGATCTCGGCGGCGCCGCGGCTGTCGGCCAGGGCCAGGTGCTTGCGGCTGACGCCGGCCGCGCCCGGATCGACCAGGAACAGGGTGATGCCGGCCGTCTCGCCGGGCTTGCCGCTGGTGCGGGCCGCGACGATCAGCAGGTCGGCGGCGTCACCGTCGATGACAAAGGTCTTCTTGCCGGTCAGGGCGTAGCCGTCGCCGCTCTTGTCGGCCTTCAGCGCGGTGCGTTCGGGCGCATGGTGCGAGGCCTCGTCGACGGCCAGGGCGGTGACGACTGTTCCCTCGGCGATCTTCGGCAGCCATTGCGCCTTCTGGGCGTCGCTGCCGCCGAGCGTCAGGGCGCTGGCGCCGATCAGGGCGGTGGAGAGCAGCGGCGAGGCGGTCAGGGTGCGGCCGGTCTCCTCCAGGATCAGGCCCAGGCTCAGGTAGCCGAAGGCGCTGCCGCCGAAGTCTTCCGGCACGATCACGCCGGCCCAGCCCATCTGGCCCATCTCGGCCCAGGCGGCGGCGTCGAACGGCGCGCCCGAGCCGCTGTCACGCAGGGCGCGCAGCTTGCTGACGGGGGAGGTCTCCTGCGCCCAGCTCTTGGCGGCGTCGCGGAGCATGGTCTGTTCTTCGTTCAGGACGGCCATCAGGCGTGTTCCTTCGGGGTGTGATGTTGGGCCCAGCTGAGGGCCTGTTCCAGACGGTCGTTGCCCCAGAAGAGCTCGCCGTCGGCGGTGATGAAACTGGGGGAGCCGAACAGGCCGCGCGCGGTGGCCTGTTCGACGTGCGCCTTGAGGCGGGCCTTCACGGCCGGGCCGTTGGCAGCCTCCAACACGGCCAGCGGCGCTGCGCCGACCTCGGCCAGCAGGGGCTCGAGCACCTCAGGCTTCGAGATGTCCTGGTCGGCGACGAAGTTGGCCTCGTAGACCTTGCGGGTGAAGGCCGGCGTCCAGCCGTCCTCCAGCCCGGCGACGGCCACGCGGGCGGCGAGCAGGGTGTTGCGCGGAAACTGGCTGGGATGGGTCAGGGGCAGGCCCTGTTCCTGGCAGACCCGCTCCATGTCCCGCCACATGTACTTGCCCTTCACGGGCACGACGTTGAACGGGCTGTCGGTCATGCCCTGGTGGGCGTGCAGCAGCGGGCCGAGCAGGAACGGACGCCAGACGACCTCCACGCCCGCCGCCTCCGCCAGCGCCTCGATGCGCATGGCGGCGGGGTAGGAGTAGGTCGAGGCGAACTCGTACCAGAACTCGATCATGACCCTGCGCTCCCCCGCGGACCTACTGGTGGTCCAGCAGGCCCAGGACGCGCTTGGCGACGACGTTGAGGTTGATCTCGCTGGTGCCGCCCTCGATCGAGTTGGCCTTGGCGCGCAGCATCGCGCGCAGGGCGCCGATCTCGCCGGGCTGGAAGCTTTCGCCTTCCCAGCCCAGGCCCTGCAGGCCGAGCGCCTCGACGGTCAGTTCCGTGCGGTCCTGGTTCAGCTTGGCGGCCGCGTACTTGATGATCGAGGTCGCGGCGCTGGGGCCCTTGCTGGCCTTGCCCTCGGCCTCGGCCCGGCGGACGGTCAGCTGGAAGGCGGCCGAGTCCATCTTGTGGGTGCTGATGCGCGCGCGCAGGTCGGCGTCGGCGATCCGGCCGGCCTCGTCCACGCCGACATGTTCCTTCGCCGCGTCGATGACGTCTATGCCGCCGCCGCCGCCGAAGCCGCCGGCCGAGATGTTCTGGCGCTCGTACTGGAGCAGCCGCTTGGCGATCTCCCAGCCGCCGTTCAGCTTGCCGACCATCTGGTCCTTGGGGACCTTCACGTCGGTGAAGAAGGTTTCGCAGAAGGGCGAGGAGCCGCTGATCAGCTTGATCGGGCGGGTCTCGACACCTTCGCTGGTCATGTCGAACAGCACGAAGCTGATGCCCTCATGCTTCTTCGAGGTATCGGTGCGCACCAGGCAGAAGATCCAGTCGGCCTGGTCGGCGTAGCTGGTCCAGACCTTCTGGCCGTTGATCAGGAAGTGGTCGCCCTTGTCCTCGCACTTGGTCTGCAGGCCGGCCAGGTCGGAGCCGGCGCCCGGCTCGCTGTAGCCCTGGCACCAGCGGGTCTCGCCCTTGACGATTCCCGGCAGGAACTTCTGCTTCTGCTCTTCGGTCGCGTACTCGAGCAGCACCGGGCCGAGCATCCAGACGCCGAAGCTCATCAGGGCCGGGCGGGCCTTGATGCGGCGCAGTTCGGCCTCGAGGACCTTGTTCTGCTCGCGGGTCAGCCCGCCGCCGCCGTATTCCTTCGGCCACATCGGCGCGGTCCAGCCCTTGGCCGCCATGCGGTCGAGCCAGAGCTTGGCGTCTGTGTTGGTCGGCTTGAACCGACGGCCGCCCCACGGCGACTCGCTCTCGTCGTCCATGGGCGCGTTCAGCGACGGCGGGTAGTTGGCCGCCAGCCAGTCGCGCACCTCGGTGCGGAAGGTTTCCAGCTCGGTTGCGCCGAAATCCGCCATGACCTTCTCCCGTCGTTTCTCTGTTGCGGCGCACCTTAACGCGCGCATCGGGCGGAGCAAGCGGGTTCAAACACCTGTTCGACTCCTCTGTCGCATCGCCTCGCGGCGGGACGCGCTATATTGATGTTCGTCAGTCGCGGGATTCGGATGCAGGTCTTTCGGGAATTGAGGCCCGCGCTCGTTGGCGCCGCGCCTACGCTGGGCGCGATCGCGGCGCTGTCGGCGGGCGCCATGCTGGTCGCTTCGGGCGCCACGCCATCGGTGCCGTCGCGCGTGCTGGAGCTGCTGCGTTTCACGCCGCCGCTGCTGATCGAGACCAGCCACTTCCTGTCGTCCATCCTCGGCCTGGTGCTGATCCTGCTGGCGTTCGGCCTGCGCTCTCGGCTCGACGCCGCCTGGAACGCGACGCTGGTGGTGATCCTGCTGGCCGCGCTGCTGGCGCCGTTCAAGGGGTTCAACTGGGAAGAGGCGGTGGTGCTGATCGGTTGCTTCCTGGTCCTTCTGCCGCTGCACGACGGCTTTCCCCGGCAGGCGCGGCTGTCGCGCATGGAGGTGACGCCTGGCTGGCTGATTTCCGCCGCGGCGGTGCTGGTCGGGGCGGTGCTGCTGGGCATGTGGTCGTTCCGGCACGCCGACTACGCCGACATGCCGGTCTGGAGGGTGATCGCGGACCAGGACCTGGAGCGGGCCATCCGCTCGTCGATCGGCGCGGCGTTGGCCCTGCTGGGCTTTGGCCTGTGGCGCCTGTTCGCCATGCCGGCCACGCCCAAGGTGGCCGGGGACACCGATCCGGACTTCCAGCGGGTGCGGGCCATCCTGGGCAAGGCCGAATGGTCGCAACCGGACTCCAACCTGGCCCTGCTGGGGGACAAGCGCTTCCTGTTCTCGCCATCGGGCGAGACCTTCCTGATGTTCGGGGTTCGGGGCCGGTCCTGGATCGCCATGGATGGACCGGTCGGCCGCACCGACGAGCGGATGGAGCTGCTCTGGCGGTTCAGGGAGCTGGCCGACGCCCACGCCGCGCGGCCATCGCTCTACGGCATCGGCCCCGAGGACCTGCCGGACGCGGTCGAGCTGGGCTTCTCGATCCAGAAGATCGGCGAGGCCGCGGCCGTGCCGCTGGACGGCTTCTCCCTGGCCGGCCGCCGCCGCGAGGTCCTGCGCCGCAACTGGCGCAAGGCCGGCGAGGGCGGCGCCAGCTTCGAGGTGGTCCCGCCGGAGGGCGTTCCGCCGTTGATGGATGAGCTGAAGGCCATCTCCGACGAATGGCTGTCGCATCATTCCGGCGGCGAGAAGGGCTTCTCCCTGGGCGGGTTCGTGCCCCGCTATGTCTGTGAGTTTCCGATGGCGCTGGTCCGGTCAGGCGGCCGGATCGTCGCCTTCGCCACCCTGTGGCCGACCGCGACGCGCAAGTCCTTCTCCATGGATCTGATGCGCTACGGCGAGGCGGCGCCCAAGAACGTGATGGACTACCTGTTCGTCGAGCTTCTCGAATGGGGCCGCGAGCAGGGCTACATCGCCTTCGACTTCGGCGCGTCGCCGCTGGCGGGGCTCGAGGACCGGCCGCTGGCGCCGATCATGTCGCGGGTCGGCCGGCTGCTCTTCGAGCGGGGCGAGGAGATCTACAACTTCCGCGGCGTGCGGCGGTACAAGGACAAGTACGATCCGGTCTGGCAGCCGCGCTACGTCGCCGCGCCGCACCGCTGGCAGATCCCGATGGTGCTGGCTGATGTCGGGCTGCTGACCTCGGGCGGCATGGCGGGACTGACGCGCCGTCGCACGAAGGCCGAGGCTTCACCGGCCCGTGGTGAAGCCCAGAAGGTTCACGACGTGAACCAGCATGATCAGCACGCCGGCTGACGACAGCAGCATCACGCCGCGCCAGGGGACCATGCGGACGCCCTTGGCGAAGTTCGGCGGCTGGGCGCCGCGCCAGCCGGCGAACACGGTGAATCCGATCAGCGCGGCGGTCACGGCGAGGGAAATCGGCAGCGTCATGGACGCCAGATGGCCGCAGTCCGCCGGCTCCGCAAGGATCATCCACAGCAAATCGTCTCAGGCCCAAGATTTGGGGTTAACCTCGCGTTTACACACAAGGGGTGGGTGGCTAGCGTTCACTCTGGAGTGCCGGAGGTGCGATTCGTATGACGTCGGGGGCGCCCTGGAGCGTGAAGGGTATCGACCCGAAAGCGCGGGAGATCGCCAAGGATCTCGCGCGCCGCTCCGGCATGACGCTCGGCGAATGGCTCAACCACATGATTGTCGAGGGCGAGCCTGGCCCTGCAGCGGGTTACGCCCCTGAACGGGCGCTCGATCCCGCCGACGAAGCCCGCGTGCTCGAAATCTCCCGTCCGCAGTCCGGTCCCCGCTACGAAATCCCCGGCCATCCCGCCGATGAGGTCGGCCGCGTCGCCGATGCGATGGAACAACTCAGCCAGCGGATCGAGGCCGCCGAGCAGCGCTCGACCCTGGCGATCACCGGCATCGACCAGTCCGTCCGCGGCGCCCTGGCCCGGCTGGAGACCTCCGAGCGGGAACAGGTGTCCGTCGCCGCCCGGTTCGAGGGCGCGGTCGACGAGATCCGCACCGACTCCGCCCGGGTCGCCGACCGGCTGCGCCGCCTCGAGCAGGAGTCCGCCGGCCCGCGCTCGGCCGAGGCGCTTCGGTCGCTGGAGGGCATGCTCGGCAAGGTGGCCGGCCAGATGTACGACGGCGAGGCCCGCACCCGGGAGACGCTGGCGGCCGTCGAGGCCCGGGTCGCCGAGCTGGAAAAGTCCGATCCGTCCAACCTTGTCGAGGCCGTGGCCGCGCGGGTGGCCGAGCGGCTGGAAGCGGCCGAGGGCCGCACCACCGACGCGCTGCGTGACCTGGGCTCCTCGTTCGTCGCCCTCGACCGGCGGCTGAAGGCGGTCGAGACCAGCGGCGGCGGCGCCGAGCGGCTTGAGGCGCTGGCCGTCGACCTGACCGCGCGGATGGAGGCGACGCGCGCCGAACTGGCCGAGAAGCTGGCCGCATCGGCGGAGTCGCGCTTCGACCGCATGGACCGCCGCCTGTCGGAGATGACCCAGCACGTCGCCGCCGCCGAGACGCGGTCGGCGCAGGCGATCGAACGGGTGGGCCGGGAGATGGTCAGCATGGCCGACAACCTCAGCCGCAAGGTGCAGATCGTGGAGAACCGCGGCGCCGACGCCCTCGAGCAGGTCGGCGGCGAGGTGGCCCGCATCGCCTCGGCCGTCGAACAAAAGCTCAGCCGCGCCGACACCGCCCAGGCCCAGGCGCTGGAAAAGCTGGGCGTCGAGATCGCCCGCATCACCGAGCGCCTCGCCGAACGCATCGCCAACTCCGAACGCCGCGGCGCCCTGGCCATCGACGAGGTCGGCGAGCAGGTCGCGCGGGTCACCGAGCGGATCAGCCAGCGTCAGGAACGCACGGCCACGGACCTCGCCGAACGCATCCGCCAGAGCGAGGAGCGCACCGCCCGCCTGCTCGACGAGGCGCGCGAGAAGATCGACGCCAGCCTGAGCGGCTCACACCGGCGCCTTGCCGAGCAGATGTCGCCGCCGGTTGCTCCGGCAGCGCCGGCCGCCGCCGCGCCGCGCCAGCCCGATCCGGTGCGCCAGGCCTTCAGCGATCCCTTCGCCAGCGACCCGTTCGAGGCGTCCGGTCGGGCCATCCCTGAGGAAGCCTTCGCGCCCCAGGTCTTCTCCCGCGCCCCGGCCGAGGCCGCGCCCGGAGAGCCGGCGCCGTTCCCGGCGGCCGAGCGGGGGGCTCCGGCCTTCTCGCAGGAAGACTTCGACGCCGTCGACGAGTTCGTCGCCATCAGCGATGAGCCGGAGATCCCGGACGCCCCGGACATCTCGCCGCCGCCGTCCATCGACCCCTTCGAGGTCGACCCCGCTCCGGCGGCCCCGCGTTCGACACGCGACGTCATCGAGCAGGCCCGCATGGCCGCCCGGGCCGCCGGTGGAAGCGCGTCGTCGCTGCCGCCGGCCGACGAACGTCGCGGCCTGTTCGGCGCCCGCGACAAGAAGCCGAAGAAGCGCGCCGGCTCGGCCCTGATGTCGGCGGTGCTGATCGCCACCACGGTGACCACCGTCTCGGCGTTGGGCGTCGGCGGCCTGATGTACTCCGGCGTCATCGGCGGCGGCGGCACCAGCCCGCGTGTCGAAAGCAGCCGCCGGATCGCCCAGGCCGACGCCAGGGGCGAGATCAAGGGCGCCGAAGCCGACACCACCCCCATGATCGCCATGGCGGTCAGCCCGGCCGGTCCTGGCCAGTCGACCACGCCGCCGCTGGCCGGCTCGGCCCTGACCGGCGACGGCGTCGAGAACGCCGCCACCCTCTACGCCGAGGCGCAGCGACTGATCGAGGCGAAGGATCCCGCCGGCCTCGACCGCCTGCGCCGCGCGGCCAACATGGGCTTCGCCGCCGCGCAGTTCGATCTCTCCAAGGCCTACCTGACCGGCACGCTCGGCGTGAGGAAGGACGAGGCGGAATCGCGCCGGTGGACCGAACGCGCCGCCCAGGCCGGTGACTCCCGCGCCATGCACAACCTGGGGCTCGCCTACTTCCACGGCAGCGGTGGTCCGACGAACAAGACCACCGCCGCGCAGTGGTTCCGCCGCGCCGCCGACCTCGGCATGGGCGACAGCCAGTACAACCTGGCCAGCCTTTACGAGCAGGGCTACGGCGTCACCCAGAACGCCGCCGAGGCCTACAAGTGGTACCTGATCGCCGCCCGCGGCGGGGACGCCGAAGCCCGGTCGGCCGCCGAGCGGCTGAAGAAGGACCTGTCGCCCGAGGCCCGCTCGGCCGCCGAGCGGTCCGCCGGCGGCTTCCGCGCCGCCACGCCCAATCCGTCCGTCCGGCCCACGGCCGCCGTGGCGCCGGCCGGCGGCGTGGCCTTGGCCCAGAAGGCGCTGTCGATGCTCGGCTACTATCGCGGCCCGCAGGACGGCGCGCAGTCGGCCGCCCTGAAGGGCGCTATCCAGGCCTTCCAGCGCGACAAGGGTCTGCAGGCCACCGGCGCCCTCGACGGCGAAACCGCCTCGAAACTGGCCATCTACACCCGCTAGAGCGGGATCCGGTTTGATGGAACAAAATCGGCCGCTCCAGCCTCGTCGTGGTCGCGCGTTTGATCCGATAACCGGTTCCCACTTATCGGAACGCGCTCCGGGCGCACGGCCCGGTTCGACCGGGTGCGGCGTATTTGCACTTCGCCGTTCGGCGAGGCCGGATATATGGTTTCCGTTCGGTCGCGTTCTTGCTGGCCGGAGATGGGCGGCCGCAGGGCGTTTGCAGGGAGCTAGCGGGCATGAGGCAGGCCATCGCGCGAGCGCCGGCGACCGCCTGGACGATGGGGCTGATCAGCCTGATCCCCTTCTACCTGTTCGCAGGGCTCTACTGCTACGGCCCGCCGCCTCTGCGAGGTCAGGCCTTCCTGGGCCTGCTCGGCTGGTCGACCGCGATGCTCAGCTACCTGGGCGGCGTGCGCGCCGGTCTGGAGATCGACAGCCACGCCCGGCCGCGTCTCTGGAGCGTGGCCCTGTCGATGGCTTCACCGGTCGCCGCGCTGGGCCTGCTGTTCGGGGCGATCACCGGCAAGTTGTCCCCGGTCCAGCAGATCAGCGGCTTCATGGTCGCGTTTTTGCTGATGTGGCTCTGGGACAGCCGTGCCGGCGATGGTCCCGCCTGGCGCCCGCGCTATCGCACCTTCATCACCGCCGGCGCAGCGGTGGCCCTGGCATTCGCGCTCGAGCAGGCGATGAGCCTTTAGCGCGTTGCGTCCTTCGACACGCCGCTTCGCGGCTGCTCAGGATGACTGAGAAAGAAGGGTCACTCACCATAGTT
>JBIKII010000359.1:0-38778 GCA_044361705.1 Caulobacter sp. | reverse complement strand
TTCGAGTCGTTGGAGTGTCGTCCATAGAGCCTCAGAAAGAACGCCACGCATCCCGAGCAAAGCGCGACGCATTACCTTCTTGTTAAAATTTGTAAGGTTGTCAGCCACGGCAGCATTCAACTCGTCACCTTGCAGAATTGATGCTTGCCCACTTTGGCGCATGTCATCAAGAAACGCTTTCCGCTCTTCATCCAACAGCTTTTTGCCCTGCTTACCCTGCTCAATCGTCTCGTTTAGCCACAAGAAAGCAGACTCGCGGGATGCAGAGTCTTTTGTATCCCAGACTTCAAACAAGCGAGCAATGCCTAGCTTTGTAAGTGCGTCCTGAACATCTTCGGCAGACTCCGATTCCTCTACCTGCTTCTCAAGTGCGGCTTGCTCCTTGGCTTGGCTTGCAATGTCCAGCTCGATGAACTCGGCAGCATAGTCCACCTGCTCCGTTGCCGTGGAAAGGATCTTGCCGGAGACGCGCCCGCTTTTGTCCTTCTTCGATTTGAAGTCTTTCAGCAGTTCATTGACCGCAGTTCCATACTGATCCTTGAGATGCTTCTCAAGCAGCACCTGCCCGCGTTCGAGCTGCTTCTGTAGCACCTTCAGCCGCGCCGATTCACTGGCCTTGCGCGCCAGGGTAACAAATCCGCCGATCTTCCCACGGATCTCTTGCGGGAACATGGCGACGATAGCCTCTAACGTGATAAGGTCACGAACAAGCGACTCACGCGGTGACCAGTCCTCTTTCTGCATTTTGTCGGCCTCGTCGCGCCATTGCTGTGCTTCTTTAACGGCCTGATCAAACGCCTTTTTCTCGACATCGCGCACGGCCCTTTCAGCTTTCGCGTAGCCTTCTTTGGCGCTGCGATGTGATTTGACGATTGAATCCAACTCGGCCCACAAGTCAGGAGCAAGCGCGCCCGTCTTTAGTAGCCCATCATCATACATCGCCTGCGCCATCTCGTTTGGCATAATGCCGCCCGTAGATGGGAGCCGAGTTGTTTTAATCGCTGAGGTAGCATTGCCTGAATCAATCTGCTTTTGGATGTCCGCAGGAATTTTACCAATGTCGAAAACCGTCTTGCCGCCATCTTTGAAAGTGACAACGACGGTCTTGAACGATGGCCCGCCGCTATACCAATTCGGAGGAATCCAGCCAGCATCATTGTAATCGCCAGCGTTGCCCTTTCCGTCAGTCTTGAGCTTGCCCATGCGTTCAGCCGTGGACTCAGACATAAGCCGCCCGTGATTATTGAGCATGTGCTTCACGAATGGATGATCTTCCAACGTGCCCACACCTTCACTCCACGCCATGAGCGTAGCAGGTGGCAGCTTCATCATGCCCTCGTCCACAAGTTCAGACTCGCGCTGTGCCTGTCGCATCGACTGCTCCTTGTCCAGACTCTTGACCGTGCGCTTCTCCGAGATGGGACGAATCTTGTCACCCTTCGGAGTCCATCGCTCCGTGCTCCACTTGTCGCGGAGCTTGGCGAATTGGCGAATCACCTTCGATTTCACCTCAAGCGCACCCGCTGGATTCTCTTTGAACTGGCGTTCTACTTGGTCGCTGAGTTCGTTGAGGTTGCGGATGGGGGAGATTGAGAAGCGGATGTCTGGCGTCTCTGGATTAAACCGTTGGCTGAGTGGGATGACGTTGCCATTGGCATCGTAGGTTACTGGGTCTGATATACGTTGGATGTTTTCAGAACCAGGAAATGCAATAGCTCCATTACCAACAGCAAGCGAATCTCCGTTTCTGATAAGATCATTTTCAAATCGTTGCCAAAACTCAGACACAAATTGCGGATCATCCCAAGCTCCAGCAGTGTCCACAATGTTAGAAGGATTCATGAGCTTCTCTGCTTGTTGGTTATCTAAACCAAAGTATTCAGCCCCAAATTCTATCATGTCATTTGTCAGAGGTCTGGTTGTTTTGGTTCTCCACAAAGCTCTGTCTTTTGTCCTTCCGCTCCAATAAGATTCATCTGGACGACCTTTAACAAATTGAACAATAAATCCTTTCTCACCTGCATTTCCACCATGATAAAAATCAACAGGTAAATTTTCATTTATTGCATCATCCACCATAGCCTGAGCCTTCGCCGTATCGCCGCTTTTAACTGCCGCGAGGTGGGCCGCGTCTTGCGCGGGAGTAACGCGAGAAATTGAGAACGTCCCATGAGCCGCCGCATAGTTTGCCGAGCTGGCCTTGATGCCCTTCTGCGCATTGACCGTCTGGCCGAGTCCCTCGAGATGATCCGCCACCTTCTGCCGTTCCTCGTCGGAAACCTTCGCGGGATTCCACCAGTAAACAACGCCGTCAGTCGGGTTGAAGCGGAAGTCCTTCGCGTCGTCCTCGGTGGCAATCTCGCGGAAGTCTGCGTGATGTGCTTTGCTCAAGTCGGGAACTTTGACCGCGATTACCTCGCCGTTTGCCACGGTGCCGAGGTAGCCTTTGGACACGCTGAACGTGCCACCTTCGGCACGGGAGGTGGTTAGAGAAACTTTGATGTTTTCCGATTTTTGATATGGAATCCAAACTGTTGGGCGTTTGCGGTTGGTTTCGTATGCAGAGTCGTCCCACATCACGACTGCGTCATAACCTCTGGCAACAAGTTGATCTGCTAGATTGCGAGAATCAAAAGGGTTGGCGGCCATTCCCGGCGAGAAGAAGGTATAAACAGGCTCTTTTGTTTTAGTATCAAGGTCATCAGCATCAAGAGTCACATCTGCTTCCTTGGACATCGTTTCATAGAAGGCCATGGGGGTGTAGCTTTCTTTTTCGAGGATGAAGGGTTTTGTGATAGTGACATTCAATTCTTTGATGACGCCACCATATCCACGCACCGCTTCTTTGGATGCTCCGAGAAAATAACCGGCAATTTTGGCTTCTGGCCGTTGAATGGAAATCTTGTCCGAAAATGTCGCTCCTGGGTCAGATTTGGACATGACCGCATTAAATAACCGAAAAACTCCAGGAGCTTGGTCTTCGATAGCCTCCGCCTCAGAAAGACCTCCCGGCGAAACAGAAAACGCCATATCTTTGGAGACGCTGAACGCCATATTCCCAGCGTCCATAATCTCCTGCGCTTCCTCGACTGCCGCTTGCTCCATCTGCTTCACCTCGTCAATGCCGAGGACTTTGTTGACGAACGTATCCCACTCTTCGCCGATCTTGCCCTCGTCGCGTGCTTTCACGATGGCTTTGACGGTGCCGAATACGCCTTTGAGATAGGCGGAGAATGCACGGAACATGGCGAGGATGCGACGGAATGCACTCGCTTCTGCCTGCGTCTTAGCGCCCATGACAGCGGCTTCGATGGCGCGTGAGATGGAGCCGGGACGCATACCAGTAGCGCGGCCACGACGATCTAGCGCAAAGCGATCACGCACATACATCTCGCTGAACGTCTCGCGCAGCATTGTAGAATCGCCCTTGCCACGCGCCAGCTTGCGCACGTTCTCTTGCCAGTTGAACTCTGACAACTTGGACTCCATCACGTCATCCATTTTCTGCCCTGCTTTTAGCTCAGGCTTGGCGATGTTTTCAAATGCAGGAGCAAGGGCGCGAAACGCCGTCCGAATGTCATTTTCAGTCCATGCGTTGTCAGCCAGCCCAAGCATCAACTTCGATTCGATGTCTTCATGCAGGAACGTAATCACCTGCGGCTGGCCTTCCGACTGTGACTTGTAAAGGCTCATTCGGCGTAGAATGCCCTTCGCTGTATCGCCTACGCGCATGGGAAAGATTTCATTGCCGCCGTTAACGTGAGCAAATGTGTCTGATGTCCCAGATGCAAAGCCAGCCGCCGCCGCTTCCTTCCGAATAGTCTCCAAGGCTTGATCATTAAATGGTCTTTCGGTGCCGGGAATAGGAGCGCCTTTTTCATTGAGGCGAATACCGGAAACGCCGCCAGTTCGTGACGCTTTCACCGTCTCGCCAGTAATCACCGTTTCAGCCTGCCGACCCGTTGCGTAATAATCGTCGATGACATTCACCAGTGCGTCCGCCTCCTGCTGGCTGCCGACTTGGCGAAGATCAACCGCGATACGGCGCGCAGCTTCGGCAGAGTCCACCGTGATAACATTGCCGTCACCGGTCCGCACCTGCCAGCCCTGGGGCGAGCGGGTCACGTCCACGGTGTATTCTGGAGAGTATGTGTCTTGAAGGGCCGCAGCCTTTACCTGCTCATCTTGTAAAGATTTGAGCCTTTGTGCCGCTTGAATGCGCTGCTCAGCCGTGGCTTTGACCTGCGACACATCCGCGCCCTTTGCGTTGATCTTCTGCCAGTCCAGCCGCATCGCGTCCTCTGCCTCGCTCCATTTGCCAGCGTTGGCTAGCTCGCTGATTTTGGCCGCAGATTCGGGAGAGAATTGCGCAGCGATTAGCATATCAGGAGAACGAGCAAGTTGACGCCCTGCGCGAAAGTCTGACAACTGCCCGACACCAGCGCCGACAATGGCAAGCGGTAGGATAGTCGAAATCAACTCCGGTGTGTTCTGCGCAAACTCGCCGAGAAACCCGCTCCAGTCGGCGTTTGGAATGTCTTTACTCAGTTCGCCCGCCAAGCCTTGAATTGCCAGCGGAGTAACGCCTTGCACAAACTCTTCTGTGACTTCCGTGGCCGTGCCGACTGCCGCCCGTGTGGCAAACATTCCAGCCGCACCCGTGGCGCTGAATATTGGCTGAGTGAATGCACGCTTGAGATTCGGAAGCCTGCCGAAAAGGAAGCGGTCAGATGCGATTTCCGTGATGGCCTGAAACGGCGCGGAGATAGTGGCAATGGCATTGGCCGTATCACGCGACATCTCAGGATTGCTCCTGCGCAGATCGTTGTATGTAGAACGCTGAAAACTGCCAAGCGTGACGGCCGCACCAACGTAAGGGACAAACGAGCCGATTGTCATTGGCAGCATTTCAGCCGCGCCCGCGATGTTCATCCCTGCCAACTTCACGGCTTTTAGTGGCGCAAGTTTGCCCGTGGCAATGTCGCGCATGTCGTCGCGGAGGTCTTGGAACTCCGCAAACTCCGCCGATTGTTGCGCCTCAATCTGCAATTCTTCAGGGCTTTTAGGCTCGTCTGATTCAGGAATGACGCCAGCCAATACAGCGCCAGCACCGCCACTTATAGCGGTGTCAATGTATCGCTCCATGCCGCGCACGAACGCGAGTTTGATACGTTCCGCATCTTCCGCCTTTGATTCGCCAGGAGTTTGCAGCGAGAGAGCTTCGAGAACATAGGGCCGATCTTCCTTCGGCACTTTCACAAGCTCGCTAGCCATCGCGTTCCAATCCATGCCATCTGGCGCTGTTTCGATGTTTCGCGCCATGTCTGCCACGGTCCTGATCGTGCTACGATACGGCGCAACCTTTGCCGCCATTTCATCGTGAGCAGCGCGAGCAAGTCCAAGATAGTTCACCGTGCGACCGGGCAGCATATTACCCGCCTCCTGCGTCTCCACTTCGCGAAACTTACCAAGCCACGACTCGCCACGGGCAGCGGCGACGCGTGCAGCGTTTGCAACTTTGTCCTGTGCCCGATAGTCGGACGCAATCTTGCCAAACAAATCCTCGTCAGAGATGTCTTTTGCCTCGCGCTCGCCAAAGTAACTCCTGACAATGCCGTCCTTTTGCCCCTGCCATCCTGGATGATATGGATTTGCTGGAGCGCCAAGAACTCGCTCAGCCCACGCCGACGTTGCCGATGAATACAAAAGCGCCTTCCTGTCAGGAAGTGGATATGACTCCACTTCGCCGCTAAGAGCGCCAAAGTCTTGAATCATAAAGGCTTCACGAAGACGGTTATCAGCGTCCTCCTGCGTAGATGGGCGAGTGATTGGCATTACTTTTTGAGTCGTTGTTTTTCGATCTGCTGAACCTCTTCTGGCGTGAGTTCAATCTGTCCGCTTTTACCTTCCGATGAAGGCGCGTAGCGGTAATAGTCCATAACCTGATTGGCGTATGGTTCCGCCAGCATCCGCACTGATGCGTTGCGCGCCTGTTCGCGAGTCTTGATCTCTCCAGATTCAACCATGCGCTCGAAGTCTGTTGCGAGTTGGTCACGAACGGAAAGCATGGAGCGAAACTCTTCTTGTTTCTCCACTGGCACCTCGCCAGTTTTATCGTCCATGAGCGCCTTGAGTTTCGGCTCGTAAACGTAGTCGAGGAACTTCTTGTGATTGGCGATTTCGCTTTCGATGGGAGACGGCGGCTTTCTGTCCTGCTGCTTTTTGTAGAACCGCTCGCGCAGTGTGCTCGTCAGCTTCTCGTCATAGAGATTGAGCCGGTTGATTGTGTCCACGATTTGAAACGTCTTCGAGTCGTCGGGGTCATTCGTTGGGTCGAACTCATCAACAGCCTTTTCTAGCGCACGCTTGAGGATTGACGCCTCATATTGATTCGGTGGCTTCTTATCGAATACGCCCTGAATCTTAGCCTTCGCGATGGCGTCAGAGCGAGGCATGAGCGTTTCGGCCTGTTTCATGTTCTGGATGCTGCCGCTGAGGATGCCATTCATCACGGTTCGCTGTTCCTCCATCTGCATTTTTTCAATGCGTGCGAGCGCCTGATTCTTGATTCTCTCGCGCTGCTGGGGCGCATTCAATCGTGGCGCGAAGTCTGGATTGTCCATCATCTCCGCAACCCGCTCAGGGTTCTTTTGAATCTCTGCATAGACAAAAACCTCGTCCTTCATGTCATCGAGATTGCTGCGCTCCAGTTGGTAGCGTTCTGTCTCCATCGAATCCTTGGAGTTTTCAAGAATGAGTTCAAGCTGACTGATGCTGTCAGGTGTTCGCGTCTGCGGATCTGCGAGCCTTGCGCGTTCCAGTGTGTAGGCGTTCCATTGATCATCTTTGATGCGATTCAGCGCAGGCTCACGCTCCATGTCCCACTGCTCAGGCAGTCCGACGTTCGAGTTTTTCATCAAGGAAATCACCTGATCTACTTCCTCGGGAGTCTTGGCTTGCTGCAAACGCACCTGCCCTGTCATCTTCGCCCGCGTCTGCGACTGCTCGAAAGCCTGCCCGCGAATGTTCAGCGTGTGGCGATCCGCGAACTGCCCGAATGATTGCGTGAGATTCAGCCGCGTCTTGTCCGACACTTTGAGCCCATCGAGGCGCTTTTGAAGGTCAGTGCTGCGTTTCTGCCATTTGGGAAGCCAAAGACTCTGTTCCTGATTCTCCTGTTGAAATACGCTTTGCGCATCCACGGCTTTCCTCATGTCGCCCTCGAAGTCAATCATCAAGCGGGCGTCGTCGGCTTCCTGCTCTTTCACGGCCATGTCCGCGAGTTGCGCGCCGATGCCCTGGAGCGCACGCCCCATGCCGGTATCGCCCGCCGTGAGTTGCGCGGTTCTGGCTACCATCGTGCCGCTTTGCTGAAGCGGGATGGCTCCGCGATTGAGAAGAGGGACTTGTGTCGGCATTATCGTGTAGCGGTGGCGGTTTTAGGGCGGTTGGAATACATGCCATAAGCACTCCCGGCAGCGGAGGCAAGACCAGAGACGAGCGATGCACCAGCCTGCCCGCGAAGCTGTGACGCTTGGCTACGACCTTCGGCGAGGATGCTTTGCCCCTGCGTTCCTAGCTGCCAGTTGCCGAGCTGTGTTTCCGTCGCCATGTCGGACGAGCGGCGAGACTGCGCTTCTACGGTATCAGCCATGATTGCCAGTGGCGTTCCCGTGCTCGTCACAAATCCAGTGCCGACAAGATCGGCCAACTGAGTTGCACGCTCGCGGCGGGATTGAATGGAAAGCCGTCGCTGATTTTCGGACAGTTCCAAGTTCTTCCGCTTCTGCTCTGCGGCGATGGCGTCGGCCTGTGCCTTGGTGTTGTATTCGCTCTGCTTCGCGGCTTGCTGACCTTGCTGGTAGGAGACAACGCCGCCCGCCGCAGATGCGGCCACGGAGATAATGGAGATGATTGTTCCGATTTCGAGTCCCATAATTTAGACGAGGTAATGGCATTTCTTGAACGTGCGTCGCGATACTTCGCCGCCCGCCCGCTGCGCTTCAAATTCCATGACTGGATTCATCACGATTTCAATCAGCGAATAGCCGTAGCCGTGCCGCTCGTTGATGAGCTTCACCCATGCGCGAACGGCATCGAGAAGTGAAACCCAGGCTTCCCGCATTTGATCCATACTGAATCGTCGCGCCATGTAAACGTGATCAAGTTGCACAATAGGAACGTCCATCGTCAGCGCGGCCCAGCAGCAAATCAGCGGAATCCCGCCATCCACCGCCAGGAACCCATGCGGAGACAGCAACCGAGGCTCAAGCACACATCCGCGCCTCGCCGCCCATGCCGTCAGTGTCGGCATATCTTCGGGAGTGATTTGGCGGACGGTGATCATATTTCATTCTGCCACTGGTTTAAAGCCGTTTCAACTACCGCTTACCTCGCCTTTCAGGACGTAGCCAAGCAGGCCGAAGGGAACCGGGTCGTCGTGCTGGATAGTGAATTCGGTTGTCGGCCCCCAATCGGAGCCAATGTGTAGATCAATTCTTCCAGTGAATGGCTTATCGGTGCCAGATGGATATTCGATGTCGAATCCGCCCGTGGAGTAGCCAGTAGCTCCGAAGGCGTATCCAAAGTCACCTGCGTTTGCTGCATACTTCCCGCCGAGTGAGTTATCGAGAATCAACTGGACGCGGTTTGCCCGCCAGTGCCTGCCCTGCCCGGTGCCGTCTTGAAGTTGCGCGTCCAAAGGAAATCCCTGGACGGTGGAAAGCACGGGTAATCCGTAAAACCATGACCCAGCGACTCCGGTCATATTAGTTAGCGCTGGAGCTTCGTAATGGCCCACAAACGCAACAACCACAATGCCCACTTCAGAATCACTGTCCGGCCACTGCCAGCCGAGTGACGCGGTGATGAAACTGCCAGCCTCAATGAAGCCGTCATTAAGCCACGCGAGGATGTTAGAGCCGCTGGTGTAAAAGCCTGGAGCGGCAGGCGATCCAGACGCGGAGTAAGTCAGAGATTGAGCAGCATCGACAAAGCAGAGAGGTTCGTCGTTGGAGTCCTTCCGCTCGTCCATGATCCACTTTAGAGTCGGAGAATGGAGCCGCTCAATGAAGCGATAAGATCCCCGCAGTGTTGTGACATAAACCTCGTCGATGTCGTTTCCGTAGATCACTGCCACACTTTCAAACGAGTGCCCGTCAGCGTTGCCAGTCGTGTGCATTGCCCAAGCCGTCACGCTCTGTTCACGGTCATAGGTGAAGCTGTAGAGCTTCCCGGTGTCTGTCACCGCCCACACGATGGGCGTCGGTGAAGACTGATAAGCTGTCTGCACGATTTTGCCATCAAGTAGGCCGACGAGCTGAGTCATGTCGGGAGCGGTGTAACCATCCACTTGAAATGAATAAGTGAACTCGCGCATTGAGCGGCCAGAGCGTGAAACCCAAAGAAGCGACTCGGCCACGACTTCAGGCTGGATGCCATAAGAGCCGTGCTTCGTGCGCATTCGTGCCCGCGCCTTCGTTGGCGTGATCACCGTTTCAGCGTCTCCGCCGTCAATGGTCCACTCCTGCCCAGACGTGCCGACGATCATTGCGCGATTGTGCGATGCCAGCCAGAGAATATCATTCGCCTCAGTCGCGCCAAGTGTGACATCCAGCCCCGAGTCATCCAGCGAGCCTGTGAGGAAGTTATAGAAGTCATCGAGTTCGCCGCCCCAGATGCGCGAGCCTTTGCCTCTAGTGCCGCCATACCAGATTCGCCCATCATGGAAGCACACTGCACGCGGATAGCCTTCAGTGGGAGAGAAGGCAGGCTTGCGGTAATTCGTGGTTGAAACGCCAATCGCTGCCGCTGGTGGTAGCTGGTCGTTTACCGTGATGAGCTTGCCGCCGACTGAGGTTGCTGACGTGTAGCTTTCAATCAAGAACGGCATTTTGATCACCGAGGAAACAGCCTCGATCTTCATCACGCCGCCAGCGCCGCCGCTCGTTCGCGCTGCGCTAATGCGATACCATGCGCCAACGTCTGGCGCGGTGCCATCGTAGCTGATATTGCCGTCATTCGCTGCCGTTTGGTTCCAATCCTTGATCTTGCTCCACGTCACGCCATCAAGTGATTCTTCAATCGCAAGACTGCCGAGCATCGCCGACGCGCTGTTCCACGTCGTAGTGACGAGGAAACTGCCTTGGATGAAAAGCGGCTCAATTGGCCCGATTGCCGTTCCTGCAGACAGGATAATCGAGTCATACCGGCCAGTCGTCCCAATCTCCAAAAGCCAGTTCGTCCCCACGTCGGAGGATGTGAAAAGCGATTCAGTTGCCACCAGATTAAACGCCAGTCCAGAAAGGTCATTGCCCGCGCTGCTGATCTTCCAAAAGGAAGTCCACGCTTGCCCGTCTGAAGGACGATTGCCGCCACTTTTACCGAAGCGTCCATTGATAGGAGCAGAGGCAACGTGTGACTGGCGGCATTCATAAATAACGGAGTTCCATCGAACCTTATTCGTGGCGCTGTATGTCGTGCCCGCCGCCCACGCTGCCACCGTTACGGATGATGTGCCGAGATTCCAATATGATTCCCAAGCAGAGCCAGCCCCAGGCTCGTCCACCGCGTCAGCCGTCGCGCTCCCGTGTGCTGTGTGACAAGTGAAGATTTGCCCCTCGTAAGGAGCGGTCAGCCCTAAGACACGATCACCAACAGCGTAACCCGTGGCTATCTGAGTCCAGACCGTTGCAGAGTTTGCGCCCACTCCCGGCTGCGTCAGCGCTGCGGATGTGTGGTCAGCGATACAGGTATAGATTCGCCCCACCGTTGCGCCCGTGCCTTGGATGATGTCGCCCGCTTTGTAGGCCGTGGCAGTCGCCCACGAGTCAGCCCACTTGTTGATGCCGGCATATTGAACCTGAACAGCGATGCGCGTCTCGTTCAGGTCGAGGTAAGGAGCGAACTCGAAAGGAACCTTTTCGAGTTGCCAGTGAGTATCCGAAACGCGGGTAAGTCTGCGCGGAAAGTGGTCTGGATGCGTGAGAAACATCACGTCATTTAGCTGCCGATATTGGAGGTCGAAAACCTCGGCGGCAGAATATGGCGAATCAATCACGACATCCGTCGTTGTGCTAGCGGTTGGCCCACCAATCTGAGTGAACTTCCCGGTCACGCTCGGATCTGCCCACGGAGCGCCAGCCGGATTGAAGGTGTATGACGTGTGACAAACCCAGTATTCAAAGTTTGGCGACGACCCATACTGAACGATTTCCCCAAGCTCGTAATCGCCAGACCCAATAAAGACGGGCGCTTCAAAAGCCTGCCCAATGACACGCATGTAATCGTCGCCCCATTCAAGAGCGAAGTTCACCTCCGTTGAACGCCGGAACGGAATCAGCCTGGCCTTTTCGGTGTCATCTCTTTGGCGCTCAACGTGAAGAAAGCCGGGTCGCTTGAAAACTCCACCGAACGGAGTCGGGAGCATGTTTTTCAACTGAACGCAGCCCGTGCGAATCTTTTCAAGATCAAAGCGGCCCGCGAGCTTCTGACTCATCAGGCCTCCGTTGAAATTAGCGTGAAGGGTGTTCATAGAAAATTGCGACGAGCGCGGACAACACGGGAGTCATAGTCAGGATCAATGACACGGCCCTTGCCCTGCCTCGCGTCCTGGCCTTTGGCTTTTGGCCCAATTTGCTGCTCGAATCTACCGCGAAGCTCCGCAGCTTTGCCGCTAGGGCCGGTCAAGTCTTGAGCGATGTAGGAGGCAAGCAGGAGCGCGAATGCGTTGATGAAGTGCTGACTCCATTCTGTCTGCGTCTCGTTTTTGTAAACGTAGCGGAGGGTCACGATGTCCTCATTCGTGAGCAGCTTGCCAAGCTCCACCGCGTAAGGGACCGAGTCGTTTTCGTTCGCCTCGAAGCCGTTCACGTTGACCACGCGCAGGCAGTCGGCAGGAAGTGTGTGCTGGTAGTCCCAGCCGAATAGCGGAGCTTTCACCCACTTACCTGTGCCGCTGGTATGCGAGCCGCTGAAAACTGAGTCGTCTAGGTCGAAGGTGTTTGAGTTGATCACCGTCACATACCAAGTCCCGTTCGCGTCCACGCCTTCCACTTCCTTGATGTGGACACGATCACCCGTCGTCAGTCCGTGGCTTGTAGCGGTCACGCGAATTTCATCACTCGCCCCAGCATCGGCCAGAGCCACGCCAGATAGCGCCGTCCATGCAATCTCATTGCGCCACCGCTTCGTTGCGAAGTTCCACGGATGCGAAGCTAATGCCTCATCCCTCGCAGGGTCAAACCACTTCCGGCATGTCACAGCCTGCGGAGTGTTGTCAGTTAATAGCGCCGTCAGCGACTTGCCGCCGATTAGCGAGATGGCAAGGTTTGCAATTTGAGTTTCAGTCATGGCTTTTCAAAAGGAAAGCCCGACGCAGATCACTCCACGTCGGGCCGGTAACACCAACAACACGACCAAGCGTTGTTCCCGGTTTAGCCGAGAGTGTAGGCCAGATTCCAGTTCTGCGTGTGCGAACTAGCGCCTGTAACAGTGGTCCAAGTGACGACGATCCAGACATCCGTGGTGAAAGTCACGGGAGTGAGGAAATCGACGCCGATGGTGCCAGCCTCAGAGAGGAACTTGCGACCAGCGGCAGAGCCAAGAGCCAAAGCGGTGCCGAAGGCGTCCACATCAACGACAACAGGAGTGTCGGCGGTAGTGAAGTAGCCGATGGAGCCCGTGCAGGCCGTGGATGCTGGCGCGCCGTAATCCACAGAGCAAAGCTGAGGAATGAGGCGGGCGCCTTTGGGGAGGCGAGCGAGATAAAGCGGATCAGCCGTAGCAGCGGTGTAACCGGTTTTCGTCACTTGCAAGAAGTGAAGATTACCGCCCGCTTGCTTGAGGTTAGGAGCCGCCGAGGAATCGCCAGTAGCGCCCCCAGCAGAGTTCTGAGACGTTGCGAAGGTAGTGAAGACGTTAGCCATAATAGTGAGGAATTGAGAGTTGAGGTTTAGAAAGGGGCGGCTTTTAGGCCGCCCCGTTCAGTTCAGGTTATGGGCTTTCGTCAGCGTAGATGCGGACGACACGGGTGTTCTCAGTGCGGACAGCACCAGCGCGATAGACGCCGCGAAGCTGCTTGGCATGACGACGATCAGGCAGAAGGTCGATGTGAACGGTGCGACCGATCTCAGCGAACTTGACGCCAGACTTGTGCCAGGCAAAGCAGGTGCGGACATCCGTGCTGGTGTTCAGGCTCAGACGCTCAGTGCGGATGAACTTGAAACCAGCGAACATATCCACAGAGCCAGAGGCGAGAGCCTTCACGTTCACGAAATCGCCAGAGGTGATTTGAGTCGTGAGGAGCATGTCCTGAAGCTGCTGTGCCGAGGTGGCGAAGTAGCGTTCGCCGTCGTCCACTTCGGCCTCGTCCAGAATCTTCTTGGCCTGGAGAATCTTCGCCACGGTCAGGCCGCTGTTAGCGGTAGAACCGGAAGCGACGTAATCCACGGCGATGGAGAAGTTCGAGTCGAATGCGTCAGTGGTCGTTCCGTCCTCGCCGATGTAGCGAGTGGCGTCGAAACTGGAGATGATGACCGAATCCTTCGTGCGATTGCTCGCAGCCTGGAGGCTCATCACTTCGTCCGAGTCGGGCAGAGCGATTTGACCAAGGTTGATTTCATCGTCCTCATCCCAGACTTTCACGAACTCGAAGCGGCGGCGGTAGATCCAGTATTTTGTGCCGGTGGAGTCACCGTCTGGAGTGTCGCCCTTGCGAGTGGTGATCTCGGTCATGGTGCCGAGGTCAAGCATGTTGTATTGCTTCCGCTTGCCGGTGAAGGAATCGGATGTGACGGCTCCGCCAAGGCGGGAGTCCGTTTGCTGGGCTTTCATTTCCCAGTTCGTTGCGACTTCTTTTTCGAAGAATGTAGTGAGTTCAGCCATAAAATGCGAGAATTGCGACTTGTCCGAGTCGGGACGTGTCAGGATTAGAATCCCTTGTTTCTCGCGGGTGTCTGCGTAGCAGGCCGCTTGTAACGGGTGCAGGCAGGTGTCGCACGTTGTGCGGCTGCTTTGACTCGTCGTGAGTCTGCTAGATTACTTCGGAGATGTCAAATAAAAAAGCGGCCCCCATTTCTGAGAGCCGCTTTTGCTATGCCACAAACATATACCACCCCAGCACCACACCGAAGTTCGCCTTTACAATATCGTATCCTTCACGCCTTGCAAGCGCATCATTAGCGACTGTGCCTGCTGCTGCCGCTCTTTGCCCTCCTTGTTGTGATAGGCCGCGTGCCAAGGATTCGCGGGATTCCTGCGGATGTCTTCCGCCTGATCCGCGCCCGTCAGCCCCAGCCCGACCTTATTCGATGCGACGAATTTGTCTTCCTGAATCAGCGATGCCGCCGAGTGTAATGCCTTAATCATCTTCGCCGAGTTGCCAATCTCCGCGTCGTTGACATCGAGTCCGAGGAGTTCAGCGGCTTTCAGCGCCTTGCCGACGTTGTTTTGGTAGTTCTCGCCCCACTCCTTTTTCAGTGCGTCACGCTCGCCAGCAATGAATGCGTCGAGCTTCGCCTTACCGCCAGCGTTCATCTTGCCCATGCGTTCGGTGTCGAATGCCACCAGCTTTTGAGCCTGCGCAGGAGTGAGGCCGAGTTCATGCGCCAGCGCGCCAAACTTGCCGACTTCTTCCTCGTTCCACTCTACGCCTTCCGGCAGTGCGTCGGGTTTCTTGAGCCCGTAGCCGGTCACGTCGTCAGGAACGCCGATGGCCTTACGATAGGCCGCAATTTCCTCGGGCTTTGCGTCAGGGCCGGGAACTTTGACGCCGGGAGCGACACGTTGGCCGATGAGCTTCTGCGCGTTTCCGTGGCCTCGTAGGAGTTCAGCGACGTTTGGATACTTGCCGAGCGTCCCAGCGTAGTCCTTCAAATCGGGCGGCAGCGTGTCAACCCATCCCTGCTTGAAAGCGCCTTTGTCATCGAGCGCAGAGCGGAAGTCCCATTCACCACCAGTCGTGGCAGTGGTCGTGGTGGCCGCTGCCGCTGTGGTTGTAACTGCCGACTGTGTAGATGCTCCAGCGTCTCCGCCGAGGATGGTTGTTGAACCACCGCCAGCGCCAGAACCATCGTCAGGAGAAAAGAGAAACGTCTTCATTACTCAGCGTCTCCTTTCTTGTCAGTGGTTTCCGAGGGCAGGCGTTGCAGTTTGGCGATGCGGATCTTCTCGCCTGCGTCGCGTTCAGCTAATGACGGCTGCTTGCGATTCGGCGGATAGATCACTGCAAACTCTTCCTCCGTGGCGTGAGAGCGAACCCACTCAACAAAAGCGGGCGTTTTGTCGCCCATGTCTGGCAGAGTCGCAGGAGGTGGCGAGATGGCGGAGAACTTGGCGATGAGTTCCTGCTTGTTGAGAATGCGTGCGTTGAACTGTGGTTCCTCCTGCTTGGCGACTGAAGCCACGGGAGCGAGTCCGCGCCGTTGAAGCTCTGCCAAAAGCTCAGCGTCAGAGAGCGCTTTCTCAACGCGAGAGGCCACCTCAAACGCCCCCGTTGACGGGTGAAGTTTGCTAACCACCTCGCGAGTGATTGCCTCAGTCTCGCCAATCTCAGCCACGATGAAGCTCAGCTTGTCGCTGTTGAGCGCCTTCTTGATTGCACCCTTGACCGTGGGGCCGAGAGCCTTCGGAGACGTGATAACGTCCCCCGATATGCTGGCGATTGTCTCGCCGTCTTTTAAGACGTTTCCGCCTTCGATTTCGATGTTCATGTCGTGTGTTGGTTCATCAAGGCTTCATGCCCTGAAATTCTGCGGGTGCCTCTGCGGGCTTGGAAATGTCATCTTCGTCCAGCATCGCGACTCCGAGGGCGAGACGCTTGGCTATGTGGGCGATCACGTTTTTCTCGCCGTCCCTGATTGCCGCCGCGTGCGTGTTGTGCCCGTCGTCACTGCGGAAGCTTGGCTTGATCGGATTGAACTTCGATTGCAGATCCTTTTCCCAGACGGTTTTAAAGGACGGATTCAGCGCCAGCACTTCCCACGCGGCCCTCACTTCGGCCTCGCGGTTACGCCTCTGCCCTTCGATTTCTGCGGGTGTCATTTGGTCGTGTTGGTGTCTGGTCGTGTGGTCACAATCGTTTTGCCGCGAGTTGCCCCACGGTGTTCATAAATCGGGCGAACTGGTAGGTTGCCATTTCGATCGCGCATTCCTCGTCAGCGTCGGAAGGCAGTGCCACGCGGTCCTCAAAAGTGCGGCCGTAAAACTTGAGCACGAATTTGAAACAGTAAATGCCCTCGCGGAAGGCGTTCAGCGTGCGAGCGCGCACCGTTGAAATGTTCGCGCTTTCATCCAGCCAGATCACACAAAGGTCTTTCGTTGGTGCGCTCATGCCATTTCCTCCATAGCCTTTTTAGTTTCATCGACTCCACCCATGTTCTTCACGGCCTTCGATCCCTGCTCGAGCATCGCGGCCATCTGTGCAGCCTGCGCAGCTTCGGCGCGGGCTTGGCGTGTAGCCGCAACTTCTTCACCGTCGAGCATCCATGCGGCAGGCATCCCATTGGAGCGCGCCCGATCACGGGTGATGCGGTCAAAGTCGTAGTTGTCGAGGATGTCGGGGCGCGTCTGCGCAATCACTAAATCAGTCTCAAGCTGGCGTTCAAAGCCGTTCATTCCAAGTTGATCGAGCGCCAGCGCCAGCCGTGAGGAGTAGCTGATAGCAGGGTCAGGAATGACGCCCATGAACTCAGAGACGGGGATGATTGCCTCCTCTGGTGGCTGCTCCAATAGTCCCGCTTCCATCGCCATCGAGAACACGCGCAAGAGGATTGGATTGTGCTTCTCACTGCTCAGTCGGGAGAACGCGGGCGAGATGAGCACGATCTTCTCAGCGGCTCGCTCTGCCACTTCACGCGCCGTCATCTGCCGGTCCAATGTGGCAAACATTCGGAAAAGCTCCGCGTGGAACTTCATATTCACGGCCTCCTGCCGCATCTTCACACGATCCACGGCGACGTTGTAATCTCCCGTTTGCTGGATGGGTTTCGGCCAGCGGTCAGACTGAATCGAGCCGGGCATGTAGGTAATGCCGCCAGCGGAGAGAATAAGCTCTCCCTCCATGTCCTCCGGCGCAATCATCGCAGGACGCACGATCTTTTCAGCCGCGCAATCCAGCATCATCTGAAGGAAGTTGACCTGCCGAGTGTCTGCCAACGCAGCGAAGCCGGGGCCGTAGCCATAGGGCGATTTGCTCGAAAGCGCCGACCATTTGAGATACCGACCGACCGCGAATGGGAACGAATCATAGCCCGACTCCTTCACGACCTTCTTCGACTTCGTTTCGACGTAGCAGGACGCAAACGCCTTCCCCCATGAGGCATTCCGGCCCGCGCCCTCTGGCCGTTCACTCTCTGGCCTTGGGTAAACGGCGTGAATGAACTTATGCTTGAGTTGCGCTTTCTTGTCGTCCTTGAGGCAGTCTTTGACATCCTTTGGCAAAGCGTCGTCACCGAACAAATCAGCGGCCTGCTTGGCCGTAATGTCCATCTCACGATAGAGCGTGCTCACTTTGCCGAATCCATCCTCTTCGATGGCGAACGATCCGAGAGGCAAAGACTCGAAGCGAAACTGTCCATCTTCCATCCCGCAGAACATGGCTGAGGTGCCAAACGTGCAATGCGTGAGCAGATCCTCATGAATTTCAGTGTAAAAATTGGAGTTCGCCAGCAGTTCGCGAATTCGCTCAGAGCATCCCGCAAGCCACTGTTTCACGCGGTCATTCCCGCGAAGCTCGAAGATTGGCTTGTAGTTGAACCACGCTTCATTCGCTGGCGATGTCCATGACATCAACCCGCCCGCCATCGTCATCGCCGCGTCTCCTGCGGTGGTGTCAAAAAGTAGCGCCTCCTTCGAGCTTGAAGGCGTTTCGTAAGTGGTCGAAATGCCAGCTTTACGCGGCATCATCAAATCAGCAATCTCCTGCCATTGCGGCTTCCAGACCGATAGCTCAGTGCTCATTCCCTGCCACTGGCGAAGGATGTCAGCGCCACGGGTAGATGATGCGGATGGCGGCTTACTGTTCTCCTCCATAAGCGTTCATTCCTCCCGAGCTTGCACCTAGTTTCGATTTCTTGCCGAGAGTCGGCGTGTTGAACTCACCCGCTAGAATCGTGTCTTGCAGCCCATTCCTGCGACTTGCATTACGCAGAGCTTCGGCCTCTGGCTCAGGCTCCACGCGAACAGGCGCAGGTGCTGGCGCTGGTTTCGGCGGCTTTGATGCGCCCTTGTGAAGTCGTGAGAGTTTGCCATTCGCGCCAATCAGCGCGGAGTCAAAGTAAGGGCCGTCAAAGTCGATATGCATGGATGATAGTCTTTAAGGTGGCTTGCGCTAACCTCCGCCGAAGCGGTGCTAATCCATTTCTAAACGATTCATCGCCCTCCTACAAACGAAAACTTTGACTGCCCTCGGCGCCGCGGCTTGTCGTCATCGTCGTGCATTCGGTCAATCATCGGTGCGGCGAGTTTGATAAATCCCGCTTGAACGGCCTCGGCCATATACCGGAGCGCATCTGCGGTATGGCTTGAAAAGTCGTGGACCGGCTCGCTGGAGATGATCTTGCCAATCTCAACTTCTTTTGTGTGATACGCTTCGAGCGCCTCGATTCCGTATGTCGTCTGCTTTTTCCTGAACACCAGCGACGGGAAAAGCCCCTTGAGCCCGTTAATGCCCGTCCATATGTCAGATGTTCGTGGCAGGATCACGCAGCTTGTCAGCCCTGCTTTGACTAGTTCGCCGTGCATCGTTGCTCCGCTGTTTTCTGTCCGCCCTGCGTCGTGAGGTAGGAAGTGCTTCCCGAATGAGTAGCCCTTTCGCAGCATCCATGCCACGCGCTGAGTCGCCGTCTCCACGTTTGGCAGTAATCCGATGTCGCAATCAATCACGCGGATCTCACGGCCCACAACCTGCCAATACCAGACGGAAGTGTTCGAGGGTGCGCCCAAGTCCCAAGACGTATGCACCAACGTATCGGCTACCGGGCAATCGCAGATTCGGCCTTCTGCGTAAGCCTGCTCGATGAGCTTGGCATACACGGCCCCAGGGCGTCCAATGTTAAAATCGCACTCCATCTCCTGCGCGTAGCTGTCGGCGGATAGCTTGGCTTTCATCGTCGCCAGTGCGTCAGGTGACAGGATGCCGGACTCTGAGGCTTTGAGCATGAGGGCAAACGAATCAGCGTCGCTCTGTGCATTGCAGAACGCCTTATAGAACGCATTCTTCCCCTTCGGAGTGCCGATGCGGCAGTGCCATCCGTTATAATCGAGAAGGCACGGCAGAATGACGTAATCGAACGCCTGCGCTGGTATGTCGGCATCCTCATCGCTCACCACGCCGTCGAAATATAGGCCGCGCATTCGCTCGTAATTCTCGCCAGAGTAGAGTCGGATTTGAGCCCGGTTCAGGAACGTGATACGAAGCTCTGACTCGTTCACCTCGCTGCCGGGTATCTTGCCGGCGTAGTCTTTCAGGTATGCCCAGGCAATGTCTTTGGCCTGATCTCGTGTCGGAGCGATGTAGCCATATCGCAGCGGAGGGCCGGGCCTTTTGTGCGTAAGAGCGCATTGAATCAGCTTTTGGACCACTGCCACCGTCTTCCCTGCTCGCCGGTGAGCAACGAGCACAAGCCAGCGCTTCGCCGATTCGAGGAATGCTCGAAACTGTGAGCGAGGCCGAATTTCGATGTTAACTCTCTGCGTTGCCACCGATAACGATATTGACCTCCAGTGAGTGTTTTTCAGGGTCATTCCATCCACACATCGCCGCGATCTGCTTCATGGCGTCAGCTTTGGATGGAAGTTTTACCTGTGAACAATCCTCAGTATCACGGAACTCTTGAGCGAGCCGATGGAGTTTATCAACCTCGCCGATTGGAGTTTCGAGGATTTCCACAAGGTAGCTGAGAGCCTTCTCTTTGTTCCAGCCAAGACGCTTTTCGAGCGTGGTTTCTGCCAGTTTTTGCAGTTCTTCGACCCTTGCGGCCACATTGCGGTCAGCAAGCAATCTACACGCCTGCTCAATCGCTGTCTTCGTGGTGCATCCTTGAGCCACCTCATCACGATACGCTTGAACACCAGTCGCGCCGTTAGCGATGGCTTGCGCAAACGCCTCGTGAGGCGGATGTTTCAATGCTGGCATGGTCGTGAAGGTGCTGTGATTATCCGCTAATGCAAGATTTTACCGGGTTTATGGAGATTCTGTCAAGACAATTCATCGTTCCGTCCAATCGTCATTCGATAGTTCACGAATCAGGAACCTGCCACCGTCGAAAATGCATCGGATTTTATCACCTGCTGCAAATCCACGGGCAAGCTCTACGAGTATGTCTCGGCGATCTCGAATCATTTCAGGCTCGGCAGCCCCAGCGAATCGCTTCTTTTCGGGTTGATTGAAGACGTGGCATACCTTGATCCAAGCCTCGCAGTCCATCGCGATTGAACGGGATTCTCTTACTTGGCCGTCTTCGTTCTCCTGTGCCACGACGATGCAGGCGCACTTGTAACGCTTTGTTGACTCGTAAAGAGAAAGTGAGATGTGGGATAGCTCGCGCTCGCGGGATGCAAAACTCTGGCGCGTCCGGATCTTGCCAATCAAATCGACAATGACGAGCTTAGTGCCGCTCTCCGACTCCTGCCGGATGTCGGCAACGATGTCTTCGACGTATTTGCCTGATGCGTTGTCGATGCTGATCACCTTCCCAATCGAGCGCATGAGGTCATTTTGCGCCCTCGCGTATGCGTCTTGTTGCTGCCGGGTATTGATGCCCTTTCGTTCAATCGTGCCGTCAATACCCTCCGCTGCGCTGGCGAGGATGCGCCCTGCATAGGTTCTGCGCCCGACTTCGTTCGTGTAGATTTTGGTTTTGAATCCCTTGTGAGCGGCATGGACTCCAATGCATCCGGTAAGGACTGACTTGCCGGATTTCGTGGGGCCGGTGACAAGCCAGAACTCATCCTGGCCGATGCCACCGCTAGCTCGATCAAGGGACGGGATGCCGGTTGGAATGAGCGGAGTTTGCCCAGCTTGGATGCGCTCGGTCAGTGTAGCCATGTGCTCCATGTGCTCATAAAGGCACTCCGTGAGAGTGGCGGAGGTGCTTTCCATGCTCCTGCCATCTAGCGCCGTCAGAATAGCCGCCTGCGCGTCGTTGATCGTGCTTTGCAGGTCTTCACTTGGTTCATGCCTTGAAACGATCTCTAAAGCGGCAGAAAATCCAGCAATCGCACGGCGCTGGCGGAATCTGGCTTGAACGTCGGAGACGTAATGCTCGTAATTCGTCGGCGATGGGATGAACGCGAAAAGCTCCATGAGTTCAGCAACTCCGCCGACTCTGTCCAACGTCCGCTGATCTCGGAGTCGGTTAGTGAGCGCGATCACATCGATGGGGATGTTTTCGTTTTCCATCGTCAGGAGTTCGGAATAGATCGTCCGATGTGCCTCCTGATAAAATGACTCAGTTTCAAGCCGAGTTCGTAGCCGGAAGATGCGGGAGGGGTCTTGGAGTAAGGCGGAGATCACGCCTTTTTCGGATTCGATGGAGTGAGGGAGAGTTGTCATGCGTGAGTGATTAGCTGGTTGTAAGAGTTGCAGGCGATGGCGAGGGAGCCGGTAGCGGCTTTAATGGTGCCTGTGGCATATTTGCCGTCAGTGAGTTTCGTTTGATGAATCCAGCTTATGAACTCCTGCCATTCATCGGCTGTCATTGACTTTTCGTTTCTGAGAAATGTCTGGAGAGCTTTGCCATCCTTGCCGGATTGGAAGTGATACTTGGCCTCCCAGACTCGCTCATAGGTGGCACACCAGATTTCAATGAATGGCTTGTGGCGAGGGTCTGCGGTGGACTCTTTTTTCTTGTGTGGCTTTTTTAGAGGTTTGGAAATGATTGGTGCATCATCCACACTCAAAGGTTCCGGTTCTCCGGTTAATACCGGTTTATGTGAACTAGGTTCACTGCTTTTTGGAACGAGGTTCACTGGTTCAGGAACGAGGTTCACTGGTTGCGTATTTCCCACCTGTGAACTAGGTTCACCGCTTTGGATGTCCACAGATGCTTTTAGCTGTGAACGAGGTTCACTGGTTTCAGCTTCACAAGTAACATTGTCAGCGTTACATTTGTAAAGGCTAGGAGTGATCAAGTAATGGCTATTTGCCCCATTTTTAGAGTCGTAAAACAGCGCCCCAGACTCCTTCAACGCCTTCAAATTATTGGCAATTGCCTTGTTTGAGAAGCCGCTGATCTCCATCAAATACCGATACGATGGATTGCATTGACCCGTCTTTTCATTGTGGCAGTCCGCCAGAATGAACATGATTAGCTTCTGCGCTGGTGATGTTTTGAGCCTCTTGACGGCTTCAATCATGGGGAGGCTCATAACAACAAAAATCCCTCAACACTGCCGCCGAGTTTGGACCACGCCCCAATGAAAAAGCGCCCCGACGGCAGGATTGAAGGATTGATAGTATTGCTCATTGTAATGTAGTCGGGGGTCCAATCCCGGCCTCTCGGCAATTAGAGTCTATTTACCCTCTCCCGGAAGGCAAACGGAACCGTTGATTTTGTGCGGCTTGTCTTTGCAGCGTGGGCAGGTTTCGGTGCGGCCGTTACCACTATTCACAAGTATTTTTCCACGGCCCAAACATCGCGGGCAGGTCTTTTGAGGAGTGTTCATTGTTGGTTTGTCACGGACGGGTGTGGATATTCAGTCAATTCGTTGGGTGATCTGTACTGTTCATCCAATAAATTAGAGCGAGTCCTCGATGATAACCGCCCCCCGGAAGGTGAAGCCGTGCGAGTAGTAGCCGTTGTGGTGATTTTCCAGCCGTAAGAAGAGATCCGGCAGCTTAGACTTGTCCCATTGGCGACCCATCAGCTTGAACGTGGCGACGTATTCCTCGCCGCGTTCATCGTTGTGGCGCTGGCAGTAGTTCGGATCGAAGCAGTAGCCATCCAGTTCGATTTCTTTCACGGCGTCATTATCGCCTTCGTGGATCGGGTTCTTACCGTCCGGCGTTTCGCTAATCGTCCAGAAGGCATGTTCACAGCAGTCTTGCCCGAGGTCGTAGCCAAGGATCACGTTGTTGCTGTCGATGAAGTTGACCTTCCCTGGGAAGGTTTCGGTGAGGTTCCAGATTCGTGTTTTCATAGTCGTTTGGTAGTTCGGAAGAGGATGAACAAATCGCCGCATCCAACGGCGATAAGCTCGATTGTGTATTCAGGCATCTTTTTCGCCGTGGATGGGCTCGGCGTTGTGGCTCATACTGCGAGTCCTAGCTCGCTATGTGGTAGCGCCTTGCCTGCGAGCCAGTGGCCGAGCGCTTTTGCTTGTCTGCCGTTTTCGGTGCCTTGCATCCAGCCGGTGCGGCCATCGTAGCGGCCTGCCCAAAAGTGAACGATGGCACTGGAGTTATTGGACGGCATCACCATCAGTTTCCTCTTCACGTCGCGAGCCATGATCTGCGCCCAATGAAGACCGCCACAAAGAGTTTGATCGTTCACTTCTCAAAAGTGACCCCCCAAGGTTGCGCCAGCCGCGTGAGCTTCTCGAAAGTGAAGCCGACGCGCTTAGCTGTGTTGTCGATGGAAAGGCCGGAAGTTCGGAAGAAGCGCCAGCGTTTGATGTGGCGGATGACTTCGGCTTTTGGCAGGGCTTGGACGATGGTGCGGGTGATCATATCAGAAGGTGATGGAAGTATCGTCTTCAGTTTCCTGCTGAGGCTGTGCCCGTGGAATGTTCCGCGTGGTGCGTGCTGGGGGCGCTTCCTGCTTCTTTTGGCCGATGCGCTTCCCTTTGCCGATGTAAGGCATTTTAACGCCGTTCTCACGGTCATCTTTGGAGCAGTCCTGCTTCACTGAGAAATCGTTGCCGTATTCGTCGGGTGTGTCGTTCTCGTAGATTACGAGGTCGGCATAGGTGCCCTTTGCACCTTTGAAAAAGCGGGTTTTGTCCAATTTAGTAACGTCGATTTTGAGTTTGATCATGGTTTTATGGTTCAGGATAGATAGTGATTTCGATTCGTGGGTTTCTTGCGTCTTTGAAGAACTGAGGCCGCTCTGGCCAAAGTGATTTGTCGTCGCGGATGATGCCGCTGTCAGCGATTCCATCGAGCGAACTTTTGAGCCGAGTAGTGAGGTTGTCAGGATCGGGAAAAGCCATCGTTTTAAAGTAGGCTTTCAGGTCGTAGCGAGCCTTGACCCATCCTGGGGGCGTGCGGCCTGCTAGAGCCGCAATGGATGCGATTCTAGCCGTGCTGCGTGCCGCCCTCGCGAGCTTCTGCCTGACTGCCCAATGAATGCGAGAGTTGAGCGAGAGCTTGGACGGCGGCATGGGAATGGTGATCGTGATTTGCTCGACGTGTTCGGTGATGGTGGGAGGTTTCATGGCGTTCAGTCCATTGAGTCGGAGCCGAATAGAAGCGGCACCTCTTCCATTTCGATGCCGCTTGCCGCCTGCTCACAATTCTTCACAGCTTGGTTAAAATATGCCGTTTTGAGTTCAATGCCAATAGCCTTGCGCCCGTTCAGAATCGAGTTGTAAGCCTCACTACCGACGCCGAGATAAGGCGTCAAAACAACCTCACCCGGATTGCTCCAGAGAACGCACGCACGCTCGATCACGTCGGCCTGTAATGGGTGGCAATGTTTCTCGTCGTCGGCCTCAGTGACGTGGCGATATGGCAGCACCTTATCAATGCGGATGTCATCCCAGAAGGCATCCGCATAGCGCCTCCAAATCCAGTGAGAGAAGCGGTTTTTCTTTTGATCACCTTCCATGTTTTTTAGGCTAAGGAGTTCCGCTGGCATTTGCTCCTCGCCAGCATAGCGCTCAAGTCCCGTCGGATGAGCGATTGGCACCTTATTGTCGCCTGAGCGGCGGAAGATCAAAAGCTGATCGGCATTGGCCATGCTACAACGCGAGGAGTCTTCACAGCATGTGCGGTGAGCCAAGCTCTTCATCATCGTGCGGTTACGAACGGTGAGAGGCTCCTTCCAGATGAAATAACGGTGGGTGAATTTCCAGCCGTTTGCCTCATGAAGGCGGATGATTTCGCCGGGAAAGTCGATGAGTGAATCACATCCACTGTTACCTGTCGGAATGTCCATGCAATGAACGGCAGTCATTCTTCCCGGCTTGGTGAGGCGGTGAACTTCCTTTACGCAGAATTCATAATGCGTGAAAAACTCCTCACGGCTGATGCAGTTACTCATGTCTCGCTCATCACTGGAATACTGGTAAAGCCCAGCAAACGGCGGAGAGTAGATGGAAAGGTCAACGCATGAGTCTGGGAATTTCTGCATTACTTCCACGCAGTCTCCATTGTAAAGTGCGTAACGGTCTGTGATGGCTTGGTCTTGTTTCATTGTGGTGATGTGGTGTTGGTTAAATCCAGTTTGGAATTTGCGGGTTGATGGCTTTAAACTCTCTCTCTTGTTTCAATGCATTGTGCATGTGAAAAACTAATTCTGAGAACATGAGGTCGGCTTGCTCGGCTTTTCTTGTCATGTTTTCACGGACTCTGACCTCGCCCTCACTGGCGATGATGTCCACGGTAACAGGCAGCTTTTGACCAAAGCGCCAGCACCGTCTAATTGCCTGATAATACTGCTCATAGCTGTGAGTCGCGAACGTGACGACGTGGTTGCAGTGCTGCCAATTCAGTCCCCATGCTCCGATTTTAGGCTTGATAATCAGCACGCGAACGGAGCCGTCAGCAAATCCCGAATAAGCGGATTCCTTTTCCTCATCCGTGGACTTGCCGGAGACTTGCACGCATCCTGGAATCATTTTTTCCAAAGCGTCACCCTCGTCATTGGTATGGCACCAGATGACGGCGGGGCGGTCATGATTCACAAGGTCTGCGGCTTGGCGGCAGCGCTCATCCAAAGTGCGCCTTCTTTCATCACGTTCCTCCTTGAGTCCGAATGCTGGCAACGTGAGAAGCCAGCCGTCAGGGGGCGCGGAAGGCGTGACGATGTGCTCACGCTCTATCAACTCTGGCAGGTCATACCCGTTATCAGAAAAACCGAGGTCAGATGGTTTGCGGCAAGCTCGCGCCCATGAGCACACCCAGCGCCAGAAATGATCATGAGCATGACCCTTCAACCGCCAGCCATTAATAGCCTGAGACACGCGAAATGACAGTTTGGCGAAGTGCTTGCCAGCCTTTTCGAGATTGGCAATCTTGCGCTCATATTGGTCGGTTGTTTTTTGGTCCATCTGCTTGAAAAACATTTTCAGCATTTCGGAATGGTTCAGCCCGCCCAAAGCTTCTGAAGATGTCCCGAGTTCGGTGTAATCGTTAGGCGCTGCCGTTGCCGTCCAAAGTGAGCGGTAAGGCATCTTGACCATAAAGCGCGTGAGGTCTTTTTGGGTTTGCCCCTTGGCGTGCTTGATGATGGAGCTTTCATCGGCGCATACGCCGACATAATCGGAGGGATCAAATATGTGAAGCTTTTCATAGTTTGTCACCGTAATCGCCGCCTTTGATTTGCCATCCATGCTACGGGCGGCGTCCATCCCAAAGCGCCCAGCCTCACGAACCGTTTGCACTCCGACCGCCAGCGGAGTGAGCAGCAGCACGCGGCCCTTGGTATGCCGTGCCACATTTTCCGACCATGCGAGCTGCATCATTGTCTTACCAAGGCCGCAGTCAGCAAAAACGGCAGCGCGCCCTTTGTTTACTGACCATTGAATGAGGCTCTTTTGAAAGTCAAAAGCGCCGTCAGGAATGAATGTTGGGTCAAATCCAAACTCTCCGGTTAGGTGCGTTTTTTTACCGATAAAATCGGCGTAATTAGAAGTCATTTTGGTCGTGTGGTGTTTTGTTCGTTATTCCAACTGCCCTGCTGGGACGAGTTCGGTGCTGCCCTTGCCAGTTTCTACTGCGCCCGTCAAGACTTCGTCGTGAAGTTTATCGAGCGCCTTACCTTTCGCGTGCGTCGCGTTTCTGAGAAGCTCTTTCACGTCGCCGAGTCCGATGCTGCAATGGTTCGTGAAGTCGTCGGCGGTGACGCCGTGCTCTGCGCAGGCGTTAAAGACTTTCGTTACGTCCATAATGGACCGCTTGCCCTTCTTTTCGCGGAGTGTGAAAAACTGCTGGAAGTCAGGATCGTTTTCAGCCCTGGCCTTTGCCACGCCTTCGATGGTGGCAACGTAGCGTTTGACCATCGCTAGCCCGTTCATGGCAAAGGCCAGGCGTGATGCAGGAAGATCAAGAGCGCGCGACCACATCGCTTTCCGCTGCGTCTCTGCGTTGAGTCCTGCGATGGTGGCGGGCTCGATCACTTCGACTTCACGAATGGCGGAGTCTTGGAACGTGCGGCAATTCGCTTTAGCCTTGCACCATTTACAGTGATCACCTGCGCGTGCGTCGTCCGGCGTGGCAGTCTCAGCGGCGTTGATGGCCGTGATGAGCCACGAATGAGCGAGATGTAGCGCGCCCTCTGAGTAGTCCGCCACGGTAGGCTTTCCTGCCCACGGCTGGACGATTGCAACGCGAACAGATGTCACCTTGTAGCGAAGGAAAACGAGCACGGCCAAAGCTGCAAGCTGCGGATTATCCTGCGCCACTGGCGTATCTCCGCGCCCCGTCTTGTAGTCGATCACAAGGGCACAATCACCGTCGATAATGATCATATCAGCCTGTCCAGTGAAGCGGAAAGACGCTTTGCTGGTAGGCGTTACGTTCACTGCACCGCCAAGCTGAGTGATGCCGATGCGCTGCTCGTAAAACATATCCGGTTCCTCGTCCGAGGGTTGCGCCCATTCGTTAATCACATCCTGCGCCTGCGCATCGCACATATCATGCGTCTCAAGCTCTGCTGCGCTTAGCGTGTCTGGCGCTGCCAATCCTGCGAGCACGGCGTGAATTCGTGTTCCGCTGGCGGCATCCTCGCGCTGTTCCTCTGGCGGTGCATGACGCTCCATTTCAAAGGACGCAGGGCAGTTATGCAGGCGGTCCATGCCGGATGCGGAAGGGGCTCCGCGCCGTTCATCAAGTTGTTGAATATCGCTCATGGCTTCACCCCCTTCACGATATTAACGATGGCGTCGAACTGCGCGAGGCAGGCGGCGAGCACGTCGGATGGAGCTTCGTTCAGCGGCACGAACTCAGGATCAGCAAGCCCTTGATCGGCCATCACGCCGTGAACCTCGAACCACTTCACACCAGCGCCGACAAGTTTCAAAGTGACCTGCTCGGCGAGCGGCACAGGCTCGTCACTGAGAGAGAATGCTGCCGACTCATTTTGTGGGACCGAGCTGCACCCATCTCTAAGTTTAGTGCTTGGCGAGTCGGCAGTCTCTGACTGTGCCAGAGATTTGTATGGAGGAGGCTGCGGGCAGTCCTCAACCGTGGGAGTTTTGGGCTTGAAGAGTTTGGACTCCGTGGCTTTTGGCGTCACGTCGCGAGCGATGCCAGGAGTGTTCACGGCCTCGTCTTCGTCAGTGATGCCAGAGAATCCAAAGGCCACGCGAGCGCATTGAATCGTTGCCTTATGGCGGAGCATCCGATGCTCCATCTTCCACGGCTCCGTGTTCCTGCGACACTCGGAAAGGTATTCAGTCACGCAAATGGGATGCGTTCTGTCCTTCCGGTGAATGATGGCAGTGCATGAAATGAGCTTTCCAGCTTCGCTCATAAATTCAAATTCGATGCCATCAAACTGCGGATGGTCATTCATCATGCGAAGCCATCCGTCGATGGAGACAACAGGAACGATGCCGCCGCCCTTTGCAGGGAAAGCGTAAAGCTCCTTGAGCATTGGATTCAATCCATACTCGTTTGAGATGATAGCAAGCGTCATCATCTCGTCGTCAGTGGCACCTTTAAAGCAGGTGTTTTTCAGCATCTCATGGAGACGTTTAGGATCAACTGACAGGCGCGATGCCATGACGGAAAGCGCGGAGGACTTGGGGGGCGTGGTGGTGAGTTCGGTGGACATAAATTAAGCGAGGTAGAAAAGAGTGATGATGATGATGGCGAAAACGATCACGCCGAGGATGTCGGCGATCACTGAGTGGTATTGAGCGAGTAGGAACCGGCGCTCTGCGTGAAGCCTGCGCTGGCGTGGCGACTGATGATCTTGCCAGCGCAAAGCGAACTGCGCCCGGTTGTCGGTCACGCGGTCTTGATTGCCAGACCTGAATTTGAAGTGGGAAAGGTTCATGGTTTAGCTAAGGTGTTCAATAGCTTCGATGACAAGACCGGCAGGAGAGCGAGCGGAAAAACTACACTCCCAATCCTCGCTGCCGTCACAAATGCTAATGCCAGCAGCCTCGCCAGCAACCGGATAGGATGCGTAACGATCTGCAATGACAGTTGCATTGCCGCGCTCAAACGAAAGGCGGTAGCCGCCATCAATAGCGTTTGGATTTTCAAGCGTAAAGCCAGTTTTGACTAGCTCGCTAAAAACGTATGTAAAAAACTCGCGACGGCGCACGCCTTTTCCAAGGTGCTCAATCCACGGTTGTAGATGGGAAATGTCAGCGATCATACGCTGTCCCCCTTCCGCAGACGCAGAGGGTTGCCTTGCTTGGCCTGCTTGCGTTTAAGCAGGTCGGAGAGCGCCTCATTAACGAGGGCTTTCAGTGTAATCCCGCGCTGGAGAGCGTGAGCCTTTGCCTTCATGTGAAGGTCGTATGGAACGTCGATGGTAATCATGGGTTGCTGTAGTTTTGGTTTTCCGCGTGTAGGATGCGCAGCCCCCGTGGGAAAGGTTAGCGAGTAGCGACTCCATATCTGGCAGCATACTTTTCGGCGATTGCTTTAAATCGCATCATGTCATTGCCGGTATTGGCGGCACGGCAAAGAATGTGTCGGAATGCCAAAATAGCAGTGGCAAAAGGATCGGAGGTGTAAGTGTTTCCAGGGCGCTCAAAAGTCACAACTTGAAAACCTTTGTTTGTTTTCCAGATTTGGATATTGCCCGCCTTGTGATCTGCCAAAAGAGACTTGGCGCGTTTACGGGCTTGGGCGGTGTAAGGAGTGAGTTTCATAGTGGTGTTGTTTGGGAACGCGGCACTAAAACCACACCTTTTTTATGTCGTCAAATAAATAAATAAAGTTTTGCATTCTTTTTTCCGTCGTGCAAAACTGGAGCCGCTCAAATGAGCTACACCACAATATGAAAACAGAATCAGGAGCCTTATCAGTCGGAGCGCCAAACTCCGCAGCACGCTTTAACTCTGAGGCGCGTCACGCCTTGGATGCATCACATTACCAAGTCCTTCTTCTCACGGACGAAGGAAAGCAGTTGCTCGCACGCTTCGCCCATAGCGTCGGATGCGACTTCTTTAAGATGGACGCTAAAGAAGCGTCAAACTGGATTGAGTCTGAGGGCAAAGCTCTTTTCTCATTCCTTTGCGGAGCAACCTTTATCTACTCACTCTCATGAAACACGACTACACCGACGAACAAATCCAAGCCGCCATTGACGCGGCTTTTAACACGCAATCAAACGTCCCGTGGGGAAGTTTGGACACTCGCGACAAACACGATGGACACTGGAAAAACGAAGCCCCATCCCGCCTCTCCCTGGCCCGTGGCCTGCTCGAACGCCTGCCGAGCCCTGCCGCCAGCCAGGACAGCCAGCCTGCCTATGTCGGCTACATGACAGACGAAGCGCCAACTCCAGCAGCTCCAACGGTTGATCCAGTCGAAAACGCAAAAGCTCACGCCAAGTTTCAGGCAGAACTGGAAAGCGTATGGAACGCCAACGATACAACCCCACTTTGGACGCCAGCCGTAGGCGACGTGGTGCGGCTCAAGTCGGGCGGGGACGTATTGACCGTGACGGAATACGACGCCGAAAAGAACCAATGGCGTTGTGTCGGTCTGACTGGTGGATGCCCTTGCTATTTGTGCGTTCCGCTCGCCTGCCTCACACCAGCCAAGGAGGAACAGCCATGAATGCATCAACAGACAACAACGAGCTTGCGTTTCCATCACTACGAATGGACCGCCCTGGCATGACCCTCCGCGACTGGTTCGCAGGGCAGGCTTTGAGCGGCTGGATAGCGTCTTGGAGTATTGAGTCGTCATCGGAGCATTTTACTCCGACTCACACAGCTAAGTGCGCATACGAATACGCGGACGCCATGATCGCAGCACGAAAGGAAACCAAACAATGACCATCGACCAAATTAAAACCGAACTCGCGGAGTTCATCAAACTGAGTGAGATGCTTGGGTCAACCACCTGGACACTCGAAGAAAAAGATTGGGGATGGGAACTCAGCGCAGAAAAATACTTTGCTGACCTTCACAAACTCACAAATGAGCCCGAGGAAGTTGCCGAAGCTCGCGCCTCATTCATCGCCCGCCGTCTCGAACGCGAGCGAGACGAGGCGCTCGCAAAGCTATCAGCCGTTTTCCAATGGATCAACCGCAACCATCCAGACGGATTTATTGACTCGCTTACACACCTTCAAAACCTTGAGCGCGTCAGCGATGTTCAACACGACCGATTTGACCGATTGGAGCGCGAACGCGATTTAGCCCACGATCAGCTATCACGCATCTGCAAAGAAGGATTCGGCAATCAAGACACCATCGGCCTTGAGCCCGCAGACGACTACGTTTTGCGGAAGCTAGCAGATGCAGAAGCCGAACTCTCCGTCTCCAACGGCGAACGCGACCACTACCGCCGCGAGAATGCGGAGATGCGGGAGGCGATCAATGAAGTCTCGAAAAGACTCCAGAGCATCCAACTAAACGACATCTTTGAAGAGACCATGCGCTATAACGCGGCCCTCGCCCTCGCCAAACTTAAACCTTTCCTCAAATGAGCCGCCCCAAAATGAGAGACGGAGCCTGTAAAAAGGTCGTAACGCTCACGATCAATCCGTTGATCTTGATTTTAGCAAAGGACAGATGCCACAAAGACGGCGTTTCTCTTTCTGCTAGAGTTGAGGGATTGCTTTGGGGTGACCTAATGCCAAAGGCTAACCATTCCTCTCCTGCCACTTCGCAAGAAAAGACGTGAGGCTTTCATCCCCGTGGCCGTTTGTCCGGCACGCGCAATTCGCGTGCTGGCATTCTATCCACACGCATCCCGGCTCGTATTGCACCTGGGGCTTCGCGTCTTTAGAGCGGCGGCATTTGGCCGTCGAATTGAAGTGATTAGCGATGCGCTCAAAGTCTGTCATTCGATGCAAGAAACCACGATGTCAGCAAGCAGCAAGGCGATAATCGCGAGCAGTCCATAGCCCACGCCAAACGCAGCGATGGCAAATAGCGACGCGGAGATTTGCCAGAACGCGAGTCTCATAAGAGTTCCGCGATAGCTTCACAAGCTGCCATCCTGCGCACGGGATCAACCATCGCGGCAAGGTCCGCCGCGTTGTCGATGAATCCTAGCTCAATGAGGAAACACGGCTGAAACGCCATCACGGCAAGCCTCGCGTGCTGGCTTTGTTCTTCCGTCTTAATGCCGCGTGACTTCGTTCCCAGCGCCTTGCAAATCGCCGCGTTGATCTTCTCTGCCATCGGCGCGTTGAGCTTGCCACGGTAAAACGTCTCAGTGCCGTTTGCTGCCCCATTCGCCGCGTTGCAATGCAGGCTTAGCATAATCTCGCATCCGTATTGTTCAGCGATGCCTGCGCGCTCCGTGACGGGCGTGTGATCGCTGCTGCTTATGCGCGTGCGAATGACCTTGTGCCCGCGAGCCTGTAGGATGGCTCGAAGCTCATTTGTCCAGTCCATCGCAATCTCGGCCTCCTTTTTACCAAAGGCGCACGCACCGGAATCATAGACGCCCGTGCGCTTATTTGACATCCCGTGCCCAGGATCAATGCAGACGTTTCTCATTTTTGGCATGAGAAGAAACAAGCGATGATGCTAAACGCTCCAAAGGAGAGAATGCCAAAAGCAATCCCGAGAAATAGCCCAGCGATGTCCATTACAGTCCAGTTTTATCACCGTCTTTCGCGGCGAGAAGTCCGAGTGAAACAGCAAGTGCGGCGACTTGATTTAGTGTGCTGGCGTGATTCGGCGCCATGACTGGCACGATGACGGCGGCGATTCCGAACAATCCGGCGAGGGAGGTTTTCCAGTTTTTGAAGAAGTTTTTCATGGCTTTTTTTTTGGTTCTTTGTGTTGTTCGACTGAGTATGTGTTTGTATCCAGCTTCCCAGCGAAAGGGCATCCGTCCACGCGGCAGGCGTTAATGAGTTTAGCCGCTCCTTCAGCGAGTCCAAGCCTCTCCGCCATCTCGGATATTAACGGTTCTTTTTCGGATCGCCATTCCTCACACTGTTTTGACCGCTCCCAGATGATCCGGAAGAGGAAGCACAGCCCGCCAGTTACGGCAGAGAGCGCAGTGAGGAGAGCGGTTTCTAGTGTCATAATGCGTTGATGCTGACGGCGTCGATCTCCGCATAAATAGGGCGTGGATGCATGATGGACCTAGGATCGTTAGAGTGGCCGAGCCCGAGCGCATGACCTATCTCATGCAGCGCCAACGCGCGGAAACATGGCCGATTTGTGAAGGCACGGTGCATCCAAGACGTAGCCCACTGCCGCGATGGATCAAAGATGATTGAGTGTCTCCCGTTGCCGAGGGGATAATGCCACGCAACAGCGGAGTCCTGCGGCGGCTTTCCTCCGCTGAAAGTAATATCTGGACTGCCGTTAGTTGCCATGAATCGCAGAGTTGCTTTGCTTGCGATTGACCATTTATTCATCGCCCACACGATGCAACCTGCCGCTCCTTTGGGCAGGTTGCTGGGGTGGATGGCGTAGCGGTAAGTTTTGCTCATTCTTGGGCGGTTTCTGGCGGGTGCTCGGGAGCTTCGCACTCGGCAATGAGCTGCGTGACAACTTCGATGGCTCCGGCGAGCGCGTTGAGATTGGCGACAGTCTGATCACGCTGTCGGGTGAACTCATCGAGCTTGGCTTCGAGGTGGGATTTGGTGACAGTCATGAGGTGGCGATGGTGGTGAGCAGGGCTTCGGCCTGGGTGGTGAAGTCGAGCCGCTTTTCTTTGGGTAGCTGCTTGGCGGCTTCGAGAAGCTGCGCGCCCTTAGCGTTGATGTTTCGAAGGACTTGCTCGTTGATGAGCCCAAGCAAGACGGCGGAAGCCCATTCGGCCTCGGTTTTATAATCCTCAGTAAGTTGCACAAGCTGCGTTAGCGCAGACTGTTGCTCTGCATCGAGCGGTGGTAAAGTAATGTTCATAATTAGGAAACTACTGCAAGCTTACGGGTGTTACCCGCTTCGTCTTTGATGGTAATGTAGCCTGTGACTGTCTCTGCTCCGATAGCGGAGTGTGTTCCAAAGCGCACGTTGCCATTTGCTACACTTCCAGTGCCGCCCGCTAGGATCAAATCAGCGCCCGTTCCAGTGGTGACGTTGTGAGCTTTGATCGTCTGGTTTGTCGCAGTCGTGGCGTGCGGTTTGCCAAGTTGAAGTGTGGCGTCAGCCAAGGCCCCTGTGAGGAAGGTGCGCTGTGTTGAAGTCGCCGCACCAGAGCCCCAGCTTAGATACACATTCGACTCAAGAGCAAATCCAACGATGTTGTTGTAAACAAGGAGCGTCCCGCCTGCATAATGCAGGAGCGCGCTATTAAAGGAACTAAAGCCTTCATTCGCCGCTGCTGCCGATGCGCCAAACATTAACCCGTTGGCACGGGCGTTTGCCAGAGCTATGCTTGCAGCAGTTGGGATGGATATCGGCCCTGTCATTGCGCCACCCGTGAGGGGCAGCTTCGTGGCGTCAGCCCCTCCGCCAGAGCCGACGAATACGTTCGAGAGTGCGTTGCGCAGATTGAAGTTCATGAGTCGATGACGAGGTAAACGCCCGTAGTGCCGGACGCGGATTTGATGCGGATTTCCTTAGCGTTGGAGACGACTTGAACCACGACGGAGAGCCCGTCAGCAAGAACAATCTCCTTGCCAGTGTCGGAGTCGCTAGCCATCTCAATAGAGAGAGTCGCGCCGGTTTTATTGAGGATGGTCACGGCCTTACATGGAATGTCAGCGAGAGCGACATAGGAGGCGGTAGCGGTGACAGATCGTAGGAGTGAAGCAGCCATGCCCTATTTCTCCCCTCTTTTCCGCAACTTTGCAAGGGTAGAATTGAAGGGGTGGAACCGGAGAGCATTCCGCTTTTGCCACGCAATGAGCGGTAGTTGATACGGAAAAAGGACGAGGAGAGACGCGAGATCACCAGCGGCGAGCCAGATCATCCACGCGTCTTGCTCCTCACGCGGGAAGCTGTGCCACGGATTTAGGATCAACTCAGTCTCCGCTAATGAGTCCACCGGCCTTGCCATCACGAACGCCGTTGGAGTGCTGTGAACGTAGCCGTTTAGCAAGTGAGCTTCGAGGTCTTCGCGGAAGCTGGCGCTGCATTCCTCGCGGGTGTAAACTTGGGCGGCGAGCTCTGCGGGTGATAACATGGTGAAAAATGCCATTGACTTCACGGAATGGAAAGCGGAGAATCGACCCACGATATAGGTTTGCTCTGTGGTAGGAGTGATCCGCTCTACAGCGCAAGCCACTAAGGCCCGATCTTCTACCACAGATCGGGCCTTTTCGTTGGTTACTTGCCCAACGTCCACAAAACAGGGCAGCGAAGCGGAAACGCTAGCACCGCTGGACATGCAGGCTTGAGACGCCAGTGCTACCCGAAGCGGCAAACTCGGGTGACTTCGCTGGGGGCTTATATGTCGGGGCGAAGTAAAACAAATCCGGCAAGCACTCCTTTTCCTTTCATTCGCATGAGGGGAGGGGGAGCATTGCCAGAGAGAGTCTGCTCTTTACCTTTATGAACTATCACGCTTATCTGAAATCAGCTCAATGGAGCGCCAAAAGGCAGGCAAAGCTAACTGAGGCAAATTTTTGCTGCCAGAAATGCAAACGCCGCAGCAATCTACAAGTTCACCACTTAACCTATGAGCGGCTAGGCTCAGAGCTTTTGACGGATTTGCAGGTGCTGTGTGATCGTTGCCACGAAAAGGCACACAATCTTTTCCCTGCCTATGTGGATGATTGGAAGCCCACGAAAAAAGGAGCAACTCCAAAGTATGAAAAGCCCGTCGAAATGCATCCTCTTTTTAAGTATGTGAAGCCGTTAAAAGATGGTCGAATTCCGGGCTATCGTAACCCCTCCGAAAAATGACCTTCACCGCCACAATACTAACCGCACAAAAGCAGGTCATCGAATCGGCCACGTTTGCCACTTGGCGCGAGGCTGCGAATTGGCTGAATAAAACGACTGCGGAGGAACGGAAATGGAGTGAGATTAGAATAACACCATGAGCGCCACTGAATTTCTTGAATCAGATAAAAAGCTATCCGACCTCTCGCGGGCCGAGCTTCACTCGTTACTTTTCGACAAAAATATAACCGCTTGGCTTTATCAGGAGGTGTCGGAAGAATTGAGAAGTCGAATTCGATAATATACATTCCCTCAGTAAAAGGGGCGGTTCGATTCCGCCTCATTGACTGAGGGCTGGCGCGAAGGGATCAAGGCGCAATTCCTTGTGATATGTGGCTGGCAAATGGTCAACCTAACTCTAGTGAGACAAATGGTCAGGGCGGCACGTCCTTTAGCAAGCTGGCGGAATCCGGCCTAGTGCACCTTCACTCACTCAGCCGCTCCTGAATCTTCCGAGCTTCACGAATGAGATTAGCGCCAACGTCGGCAGCGCCACCGGCAGGGCCGATAACGGCGGACATACCAGCGCCAACGGCGGCAGACAGGTTATCAATCTCGTTGATCACATCCTCAGGATCATCACTGAAAAGGTCGTCCATGTTTTTACCTGCGCGCCAGATGTCCACAAATGCCTTATCGGCAAGGTTATCACTTGGAAACACGCGAAGTCCAAGAATCGAGCGGAGTCCTTTGTCGATCAATCGACCAGCTACAAACAGCCCGTTGATAGGGCCGAGAGTGAGGGCAAGCGTCCACTGCTCCGTGCTCAATTCACGATCACGATCTTCATCGTCACCGAGCAGTGAAGCGATCACAACGGCCATGACCTGCGAGACTCCGGCTTGCACAACGTGAGCGACAAGCGCCCGCTGAACGTCCAGCATCTTGTTTTTAGACTTGCCGGTTGCCAACCTGCGAATTGCCATGAGTTCGATGGCCAGCGCCTTGCGTTGGTCAGAGACGAACATCGACATCGAGCGCATGAATGGATTGCCGTTACGCTCGTAAAGGGCGCGGGCATAAACGTCGGCAGGCTGTGCCGAGGTGGCAATCATCTTCTCAACGCGAGCGATTGCCGCATTGTCGGCCATCTCTGGCGTCATCTGTGGATTATCGCGCATGTATCCGCGCCGGTAGAAGTCGAAGGAGATAGCAGCGCCAAGAGCTGTCCAGCCACCGTCAACCGCAGACATCGGCATCATGCCAGTTTGCATGGCAAGAATGGCTTGTGAGCCCGTCATGCTTGAGCCCTGCGTTGCAATCCTGGATTCAGCAGAGAAGCCTTGCTCGATACGGCGGCGGATGATGTCAGACTTCCACATCGCGGAGACTTCACGAACGAATGTCTGCGGCTCCACAAATGCACGCGCCATGCCCATCATGTAATTGTGTGCAGGAACGTCAGCCAATAATGGATTTAGTAGCGCCGGAGTCTGTTTGATGATTGGCGAGAGACGGAACGCCAGCCCCTTGTAGGCGCGATACTGCATGAACCAGCGCCAAACGCGGCTCATGTTCACAAGCTCGCTGGCATTGTTTGTGCCGTTCTTCTCAATCGTGCTGATGTCCTGCTTGAGCCGTTGCAGATAGCCTTCACTCTTTTTCTGGCGGATGGCTACGGCGGTATCTTTGTCTAGCAGCACGGCCTTCATATCCCGCATGAGTTCGGCGTGTGCCACCCAATGCGAGACGTTCTCCCAATGCGCGAGGAACACGGCCAGCGCGTCACTTTCCACCAGTGAGGCCGTCGTGTTAACGCGGGACTTAGTGAAGCCAGCAGCCAGCCCGCTGTTCATGTCCGAGCTTTCCATATCCATCACTTCACCGCCTGCGTTCATGTTCCGGCGATGAATCGGAGAGTAGTTTTTAATCCGTGGCAGCGGTGCGTTGAACAGCCTGCGGTAGATCGGATCAATCATGCCAGCCGCATCTTGATAGCTGCCAGCGATCCATCGCCCCAGAGCCTTAGCTTCGGGTGACAGGAACTTCTCAAGCTGCTCGAAACTGTCAGCGTCCCAGCCATCACGCTCCATTTGCTTGCGGCTCGCGTCCTGCATCGACCATAGCCACCACTGGATTCCTTGCGTTTCGGACATCTGGCGGGAGGTAGGGGCGGCACGGCTCGTCACCTTCTCAATCGTCACCGTGCTCTTGCGCTCACTGGATGCCCACTCTTCAAGCGCGGCCTCGACTTCGACTTGCTCTAGCCCTGCCGTCTTGGCGCTCATTGTGCCGTCTGCGAGCTTTGTAATCGTGTCGATGTCCAGCTTGATTTCCTTCTTCGTGACCTTGGAAATCATGACCTTGGAGTCTTTGACCTTCTGCAATTCAGCAATGCCGCGAGCGTGAGCGAACTTGCTGTCAGAGTTAAAGATGACCGTCAGCGCGTCCTTTTTCTGCGCTTCCACAAGACGCTTGATGTCAGTCGAAAGGTTTGCCGCGTTGATGATCTTGCCAGCGAAGTAATCGAGAATCTTGGAGTCCTCGCCGAAGATCAATTCGAGTCGTTGGAGTGTCGTCCATAGAGCCTCAGAAAGAACGCCACGCATCCCGAGCAAAGCGCGACGCATTACCTTCTTGTTAAAATTTGTAAGGTTGTCAGCCACGGCAGCATTCAACTCGTCA
>JBIKII010000104.1:0-11386 GCA_044361705.1 Caulobacter sp. | reverse complement strand
TCATCGACGCTTGCCTCGCCGCCGCAAAGGTGTCCGGCGCCGTTCTGATCGTTGACTCCAAGGCCCGCAACTTCGCCCGCTACGGCGCCGCCGACATCGTCAAACCCAACGCCGCCGAGCTGGCGGCCGCGACCGAGCTGCCGACCGAGACCGACGAGCAGGTCGAGGCCGCGCTCGCTCGGGCCCTGGATCTGTCGCGGGCCAAGGCAGTTCTCGTCACCCGCGCCGCCAGGGGCATGAGCCTGGCCGTACGCGGGGAGGGAGTCGTTCACTTCCCGGGCCGTCCGCGTGAGGTGTTCGACGTCTCCGGCGCCGGTGATACCGCGCTGGCAGCCCTGGGTCTGGCGCTGGCGGCGAAGGCCTCGCCCCGCGAGGCGGTGACCTTCGCTCTCCTGGCCTCCGGCGTCGCGGTCGGCAAGGCCGGCACCGCCGTGGTGCTGCCGTCCGAACTGATCGAGGCCGAGATCGCCGCCCATATGGCGCCGGCCGAGGCCAAGCTGGCCACGCCGGCCCAGGTCGCGGCCAAGGCCCAGGCCTGGCGCGAGGCCGGGCTGAAGGTCGGCTTCACCAACGGCTGCTTCGATATCCTGCACAAGGGCCACGTCGCCTACCTGGCGCAGTCCCGCGCCTGGTGCGACCGGCTCATCGTCGGGGTGAACAGCGACCGCTCGGTCCGCGCGCTCAAGGGCGAGGGGCGGCCGGTCAATGATCTGGAATCCCGGGCCCTCGTTCTGGCGGGCCTGGCCCACGTCGATCTGGTCGCGCCGTTCGACGAGGACACCCCCCTGGAGCTGATCAAGGCCGCCCGGCCCGACGTCCTGGTCAAGGGCGCCGACTACACCGTCGAGGGCGTCGTCGGCCACGAGCTGGTCCAGTCCTGGGGCGGCGAGGTCAAGCTCGCCCCCATCGTGGAGGGCTATTCGACCTCCGCCGCCATTGCCCGCATCACCGAGAAGGCCTGAGTACATGACCCGCCGCATCGTCTTCGTCACCGGCGGGGCCGGCTTCATCGGCTCCAATATCGTCGCCAAACTGGCGGAGGATCCTTCGCTGGACCTGGTCGTGTGCGACTGGCTGGAGACGGCGGAGCTCGGCAAGTGGAAGAACATCGCCAAGCATCCCGTCGGGGATTTCGTGCCGCCCGAGCAGATGTTCGAGTGGCTGGAGAAGCGCTGGCAGGACGTCCAGATGGTGATCCACATGGGCGCCATCAGCTCGACCACCGAGCCGGATGCCGACAAGATCGTCCAGACCAACTTCTGCCTTTCGCGCGATCTCTATCGCTGGTGCACCGACCGCCAGCGCCGGTTCATCTACGCCTCCTCCGCGGCGACCTACGGCGACGGCTCGCAGGGCTTTGACGACCGTGACGACGTGGACAGCCTCAAGGCCCTCCGGCCGCTGAACACCTATGGCTGGTCCAAGGCGCTGTTCGACGTCTTCGCCGCCCGCCAGGCCGCGCGCGACTACGCACCGCCGCAATGGGCGGGCCTGAAGTTCTTCAACGTCTACGGCCCCAACGAGGAGCACAAGGCGTCGATGAAGTCGGTCGCCTCGCAGATCTGGCCGAAGGTGAAGGCCGGCCACCAGGTCCAGCTCTTCAAGTCGCACAACCCGGACTATGCCGACGGCGGCCAGCTGCGAGACTTCGTGTATGTTCGTGACGTCGCCGATGTCGTCGAATGGCTCCACCAGACGGAGTCTGTGAACGGCATCTACAACCTGGGTTCGGGCAAGGCGCGCTCGTTCAAGGACCTGGCCGAGACGGTTTTCAGGGCCGCCGGCCGCACGCCGGACATCGACTACACGCCGATGCCGCCGGCCATCCGCGACAAGTACCAGTACTTTACGGAGGCGAAGATGGATCGCCTGCGTGAGGCCGGCTACCCCGGCCAGATGACCCCGCTCGAAGACGGCGTCACCGAGTACGTCCAGAAGTACCTGAACGCCGCCGATCCCTATCGCTGAGCCGGCTCAAGTCATGTAACCATCACCGCATGTGGGGTTTGCAGGGCTTCAAGCGCTGGGTCTTTCTGGGGGCGGTCGTGACGATCGTTCTCCTGCTGGCCGCGGCCTGGCTGATGCGGGTGGAGATCATCCGCACGACTCTCGATCCCAGGGTTCCGTTCCAGACCTACAAACCGCCGGGTGCGCCGGATTACGCCGAGGCGCGGGCCTGGGCTCTGCTGCCGGACCAGAAGCCGGATCCAGCCTTGCCGGCGGACGTGTTCTTTATCGGTCCGACCACCTACGACGGCGGTGACCACTGGAACTCCCCCTGGCGGGATCATGAGGCCTGGCGGCTGACCCTCCGGGCGATGCTCCCCAACTACGCAGGGCCCTTCGCGCGCGTCGGGAGGGTCTTCGCGCCGCACTGCCGGCAGGCCAGCCTGTATTCGCACCTCACCTTGCGCGAGGACGCCCGCAGCGCCCGACAGTTCGCCTATGCCGATGTGCTGGCCGCCTTCCTGGTCTGGCGGCGGACTCACGACACCGGTCGCCCGCTCGTGGTGGTTGGCGTGGAGCAGGGCGGTCTTCTGGCCGACCGGCTGGTGCGCGAGGAAGTCGCGACCGACAGCGCCCTGCGCGCGCGCCTCGCGGGTGTCTATCTGATCGAGACCATCGTCGCGGCCGATCAGTACGCCGAGAGCGCGACCGTGCCGGCCTGCTGGATGCGGGCGCAGGCTGGATGCGTGGTCGCCTGGGCGACGCCGGGCGAGCGCAGCGCCCGTGAGTTGCTACAGCGCTCTCTGGTCTGGAACGATCGCGGCCGGCTGGTCGATCTGGCGGACCGACCAGCGCTGTGCGTCAATCCGCTGCTCGGCGCCCGTAGCGACGCGCCGGCGTCCGACAAGGAAAACCTCGGCGCCGCCGTGGCCACCGGCTTTGAGTGGAACGAGCGACCGGCCTTCCTGCAGAGGCAGGTCGGCGCCCGCTGCGTCGGCGGTGTGCTGGAGGTGGGCAAGCCCCGCTCCCGTGTGTTCAAGCCCGCCCGCGGCTGGGCCGACCGGCTGAAGGTCCCGCCCTACAACCTGTTCTATCTGGACCTGGAGGTGGACGCCCAGGCGCGGGTCTCGGCCCTGATCGGGCGCGACGCCTATCCCAAGGCCGCGCCGCCCATCGAGACTTCCATCCAGGTCCGGCCTTCGCCCGTCAACCGGATCGACTGAGCCGGTGGCGCTGATCACCGGCGAGCTCTGGAAGCACCGGGACTTCATGCGCCTTTGGTCGGCGCAGGCCATTTCGGCCTTCGGGGCCCGGATCACGCGCGAGGGCCTGCCGCTGGCGGCGGTGATGACGCTGGACGCCACGCCGGCGCAGCTGGGCCTGCTTGCGGCGCTGTCGATGGGGCCGGGCCTGGTGGTCGGTCTGCTGGCCGGCGGCTTCGTCGACCGGCGTCGGCGGCGCACGATCCTGATCGGATCCGACCTGTTCCGCTTCGCCATCCTGATGACCGTGCCGGTCGCCGCCTGGCTGCAGATCCTGAACATCGAACAGCTCTTCATCGTCGCCGGCCTCGTCGGGGCGGCCAGCGTGCTGTTCAACCTGGCCGACAACGCCTTCCTGCCGAGCCTGATCAAGCCGGAGCAGCTTATGGAGGGCAACAGCAAGCTGGGCGTCACCGACTCGGTGGCCGAGATCGGCGGGCCGGCCCTGGCCGGCGTGCTGTTCCAGCTCCTGACCGCGCCGTTCGCCATCGCCGTCAACGCGGGGACCTACCTGGTCTCGGCGCTGTTCCTGGGCGGCATCAGGGTTCGGGAAGCCGCCGAGGAGCCCGCCGAGGATGAGATCCGTCACTGGAGCTCGGACCTGACCTTCGGCTGGCGGGCGATCATGTCCCAGCCGCTGGTCCGGCCGCTGCTGCTGTCGACCATGGTCCAGCACCTGTTCTTCTCCTTTTTCGCCGGGCTCTACGCGCTGTGGGCCATCCGGCACCTGGGCCTGTCGCCGGCGGCGCTGGGGGTGACCATCGCGGTCGGGGGCGTGGGCGCGCTTCTCGGGGCGGTGCTGGCGTCCCGGGCGACCCGGGTGCTGGGCATAGGGCCGGCGATCATCATCTGCGGCCTGATCTCGGCCGCCTCGGCCTTCCTGATCCCGCTGGCCCCGGCGCACCCGCTCTGGGGCATGGCCTTCATGATGGGAGCCCAGCTCCTGGGCGACGCCTTCGGGGTGGCGGCGATCATTCCGGCCACGACGCTGCAGCAGACGGTCATCGACCAGCGCGCGCTCGGCCGGGTCGGGGCCATCTTCCACGTCGCGCGGGGCGGGCTGGCCGTGCTGGGCGCGCTGCTCGGCGGCTGGCTGGCCACCGTCATCGGCGTGCGCGAAACGTTGTTCATCGCCTGCGCGGGCGTGGCCATCGGTCCGCTGATCCTGCTGGCCTCGCCGCTTCGCAGCCTGCGGACCGTCAGCCCGCCAGCGTCCTGAGCCCGGCGTAGTTGGGCTGATCGATGCGGACCTGGTCGATGATGCTGGCCTTCATGTGGGCGAGCACGGCCGGATCGAAGGCGTCGATCGAGCCATCCTGGATGCCGTCGCAGAGGGCGGCGTTGAGCGTCGCGAAGTCGCCGTCGCGGCCGAGGATGGCCCTCAGCCGCTCCACCGCCACATCCTCGGCCGACGGGCCCTGCTCGATCTCGCGGCGCACAGCGGCCAGGGCGTTGACGGCGACGCGGCAGAGGAAGGCGTCGCGGTCCTTGAGCTGCGGCGCGGCGCGCTCCTCGATGAAGCGGATCACCGAGTCGATCAGCTCGGGGGCGGTGGGATGGGTGATCATGCGGCCTGCTCCAGCAACGCCATCAGGTCGATTTCGCACTCGCTCGTCCGGCGGCCGATCATCGCCCGCTCGACCGACGGGTCCGTGCCGTTGGCGAAGGAGGCGTACATCCCCTCGCACATGACGCCCCACTTCAGCGAGCCGAGCATCTGCCAGTAGAGGACCCGTTCCAGCGGGATCGGGGTTCCGCCGGCCGCCTCATAGCCGGCCAGCAGGTCGGCGTAGTCGCCGAAGCCGCCGACAGGCTTGCCGCCGCCGAAGCGCCAGGAGGCGGTGCAGAGCCAGCCCATGTCCTCGGCGGGGTCGCCGATATGGACCAGCTCCCAGTCCAGGATGGCGGCCACGCCGGTCTCCGGGTGGAACATGATGTTCCCGTTGCGGAAGTCGCCGTGCAGCATCACGGGCCGCTCCAGCGTCGGCGCGCGATCCTTCAGGTATTTGAAGGCGGCTTCCAGGATCGGGCGGCAGGCCCCCAGGTTGCGGTAGACGGTCTCGTACTTCTCAAGCTCATCCAGCGCTCCGGACCGGGCCAGGTCGGGCAGGCCCTCGAGCGGGATGGCGTGGATCTTCGCCAGCGCCTCGCCGCACTGGAAGGCCAGTTTCGGGCGGATGGCGGCGAAGGCCTCGCCCTGGGCGATGCGCTTGCCCAGGGTCTCGCCTTCGACCGCCGACATGACGTACGCCTCGCCGATGTCGCTGCCCGGGTCGCTGACGTAGAGCACCTCCGGCACCGGCGCACCCTGCAGGGTGGCGGCGCGGATCAGGGCGGCCTCGGTGGCCAGCGGATTGGCGTTGCCGGTGGGCGAACCCGCCCCCGCCGGCTTGCGGCGCAGGATCAGCGGCCGGCCGGTATCGAGGGAAAAGGCCCAAGTCTCCTGGCTGGCCCCGCCGGACAGGCGGCGCAGGCCGGTGACCGTTTTGCCGCCCAGTTGGAGGGCAATGGCGTTCAAGGCTGTTTCGAGATCGCTCATGACTCGCGATTGGGACCCTTCACCCGGCGTCAGTCAAACCGGACGGCTTCCAGTCGAACAGTTCCTGCAGCACCCGGACCGCCTGGCCGCGCGGCGAGGTCAGCTGCGGGTCACGCGCCAGGATCAGCCGGGCGTCGTCGGCGGCCGCGGCGATCATGCTGCGATGGGCGACCGGATCGGCCAGTCTGTAGGCCGGGAAGCCACTCTGCTTCAGGCCCAGCGGGTCGCCGCCGCCGCGCAGCTCCAGATCCTTCTCGGCGATGACGAAGCCGTCGTCGGTGCGGCGCAGGATGTCGAGCCGCTGCTGGGCCACGTCCGACAGCGGCGGATCGTAGAGCAGCACACAGGCGCTCTCCCGCCGGCCGCGCCCGACCCGGCCGCGCAGCTGGTGCAACTGGGCCAGGCCGAAGCGCTCGGCCTGTTCGATGACCATGATGGTGGCGTTGGGCACATTGACCCCGACCTCGACGACCGTGGTGGCCACCAGCACCGGCAGGCGGCCGTCGGCGAACTCCGCCATCACCGCGTCCTTCTCGGCCGGCGGCATCTGGCCGTGGACCAGGCCGACCTGGGCGCCCATCACCTTGCGCAGCGCCTCGGCCCGCTTTTCGGCGGCGGCGAGGTCGGCGAAGTCGCTCTCGCTGACCATCGGACAGATCCAGAAGGCCTGGGCCCCGTCCTCCACCGCCTGTTTCAGCCGCTCGACGATCTCGCCCATGCGCGGGGAGGGCACGGCGCGGGTGGCCACCGGCGTGCGGCCGGGCGGCTTCTCGTCGATGCGGCTGACGTCCAGGTCGCCGAACACGGTCAGCTCCAGGGTCCGCGGGATCGGCGTGGCCGACATGGCCAGCAGGTGGGCGCGCTCGCCCTTGGCCTGCAGCCGCTTGCGCTCGTTGACCCCGAAGCGGTGCTGCTCGTCGATGATGGTCAGGCCGAGGTCGCGGAACCGGACCTCGTCCTGGAACAGCGCATGGGTGCCGACGGCGACCTGGGCCGTGCCGTCCATCAGCGCCATCAGCTTTTCGGCCCGCACCCCGCCCTTGTCGCGGCCGGTCAGCAGCAGCACCCGCAGGCCCTGGGCCTCCAGCGGTCCGGCGATGGTCTCGAAATGCTGGCGGGCGAGGATCTCGGTCGGGGCCATCAGCGCAGACTGCAGGTGCGCCTCGGCGGCGTCGGCTATGGCCAGCATGGCCACGATGGTCTTGCCGGCCCCGACATCGCCGTGCAGCAGCCGGCTCATCCGCTCGCCTGACTGCAGGTCGCCGCGCACTTCGGACAGGGCGCGGATCTGGGCGCCGGTCAGCTTCCACGGCAGGGCGGCCTCGATGCGGTCGGCCAGCTGCCCGGCCGGGATCAGGGCGCCGGGGTGCGAACGCCGCGCCGCCTTGCGCTGGGCCAGGGCGAGCTGGTGGGCCAGCAGCTCGTCGAAGGCCAGCCGACGCCGCGCCGGCGACAGCGGCGAGAGGTCCGCCTCGGTTTCCGGATTGTGGAAGGTCTCCAGCGCCTCGCGCCAGGGCGGCAGACCCTCGCGCGCCGCCCAGGCCGGATCCTGCCACTCGGGCAACTCCGGCGCGCGGGTCAGCGCCTCGTGGGCCAGCTTGCGCACCGTGCGGGCCGGCAGGCCAGCGGTGGCGGGATAGACGGCCTCTACCTCCGGCACATCGGCGGCCTTCTCGACCGCGACGATGTAGTCGGGATGCGCCATCTGGATCTCGTTGCCCCAGCGCTCGATCTTGCCGCTGACCACGCGCCGCGACCCGACCGGATGGTTGCGCAGCAGGTGCTCGCCGTGGCCCCGGAACCAGATCAGAGTCAGGAAGGCGGTCCCGTCGAAGGCCCTGATCTTGTACGGTACGTCCATGCGCGGCGGCTTCGTGTGCTGCTCGATGTCGACGAGCAGGGTGTGGACCTGGCCGTCGACCACGCTGTCGACGGTGGTGGGCGTGCGGTGGACGAGCGACTGCGGCCCCAGGAACAGGACGTCCCGCACCAGCGGCCCGACCAGCTTCTGCACCAACGGCTCCACCTTCGGCCCGACGCCCTTCAGCGTCGAGACAGGGGAGAACAGCGGAAACAGAATCTCGGGCCTCATGAGGGGAACATAGCGTGATCCTGACGCCGTGCGTGCTTCGACACGCGCTCGTCGAGCGCTGCTCAGCATGACTAAGTCGGGAGGCCTTCCAAACCGGTCATCCTGAGCAGGCCCGCAGGGCCGTGTCGAAGGACGCACCTCGCCAGAAGCCGTCAGTCCCCAATGGCTCTCTCCAGCTTTAACCGACGCCGAAGCGTGCACATCCCGCTCGCCGATAGGAGGACGGATTCCCCGCCGGGGCGCGCCGGAGGCCCCGCGCGAAGACCAGATCACCCGCACAGGCGGTGCGCAGGACGCTTGCGGGCAGTGCGTTGAATGTCGCGTCAGCCGGCTCATCCACCCATTGTGCGCCCATCCGGGGGCGGGGGGATGGATGGCGCCGGACCAACCCTGCTGGCAGGGGCGGATTGTCCCGCAATGTCTCGCTTTGTCTCCGGAGTACAGGTCTCCAAAGTCCTCATCCGCCGGGACCTGTCCCGCCGCCGCCCCTCCCCATGTTCATGGGATGGTGGGCAGGCACAGTCGGGCCTACCGGGGCAGGCCTAACCCGAAGAGGATCCGACGAATGCGCAAGACCATCGCCATCTGGACAATCGCCGCCGTTGCGGTCGCGGGTGCGGCCACTCCCGCCCTGGCCAAGCCAGGCGACCAGTACACACTCTGGGCGGGAGGGTGCCTCCCGGGCGATATCGTGAATCCCGTGGGCGGCTCGACCTTCCATTGCACCGAAGCGCTTTCGACCAACCCGGGCGGACGGCCTGCCTACGATGCGTCCCGGTTCAAGGCGCGCAAGGCCGCCCCTGCGACGGCCGCGCCGGCGATCTCCAAGCCTGCGCCCGTCGCCAAGCCGGCCACCTCGGCGCCCTCAGGCAAGTAGCCTGCGAAGGACACAGGGGAACCCATTACCGGCTCACCGGTTGATCTCGATCAACCCCAAGGTGGCGGAGCCGGCGCATGATGCTGCCAACGCAGGTCCCAGGAGGGCAGCCCCATGTACCAGCACATCCTCGTCTCCACCGACGGCTCCGACGTCGCCCGCAAGGGCCTCGATCACGCCTTGGCGCTGGCCAAAAGCCTCGGCGCCCGGGTCACCATCCTGACGGTGACCGAGCGGCTGCCGGTCTATGCCGGGTTCGACGGCGGCCTGACCGCCATGGCCTACGACGACTACACCGCCAGCCAGCGCGGCGCGGCCGAACAGGTGCTGAGCGCGGCGAAGGCGGCGACGGCCGGCAGCGGCGTCGCTGTCGAGACGGCGCTCGTCGAAAACGCCTCGCCCGCCGAGGCGATCATCACCACCGCCAAGGCGCGCGGCTGCGACCTCATCGCCATGGCCTCGCACGGCCGCCGCGGCCTCGGCCGTCTTGTTCTCGGCAGCGTGACGTCGGAAGTGCTGGCGCACAGCGAGACGCCGGTGCTGGTGGTCCGCTGATCACAGGTAGATGGGGCAGGGGTCGTGCGTCCTTCGACCCGCCCGCTGCGCGGGCCGCTCAGGATGACCAGGCTGGAAGGCTAACCCCCACGGTCATGATGAGCAGCGGCCGCAGGGCGCGTGTCGAAGCACGCAAGGCTGCGCCTATTCACCTGGCAGCCCCGCGCCTGGCCCGTCACTTCGCGGCGGCGGGGCACTCCCGCGCCACCAGTGGCTTGAGGTCCGGCGTGTCCCAGGCCGTGCGGGTCAGCACCGCGCAGCGCCGGGCCGGGGTCTTGAGCCGGGGGTCGGCGAGAAGCTCGGTGGCGATGCGGTCGCGGGTCTGCAGGTCGTCACTCATCCGCACGCCGCCGCCGGCCGGGCTGTCGAGCAGCATGATCCGTTCGGCGCCCGAGGCGTTGGACCAGGCCTTCCATTCCGGCAGGGCGCCGTCGACGCCGCGCCCCGGGGCGCCGGTGGCGGCGAAGTTGACCCAATAGCTCATCATGGCGTCGGAGAGGGCGATGCGCCCCTTGGCGTTGCCCTTGGTGAAGGCGAACCGGTCGAAGGCGCCCAGCAGCTTGAAGTGGCCGAACACGAAGGGGATCTCGAGGCTGTGGCCGGCGCCCAGCAGCTTGCCGAGGTCTGTGAACAGGACCCGGCCTTCCTCGTCCCAGTCGAAGCGATAGGTCCAGACGGCCGGGTGGCCGCCCGCGACCATCCGCGTCGCCGGGCCGTCCACCGCGTTGGCGCGCCACATGCGGCTGGGGTAGTCCGAGATCGCGTCGTAATAGGCCTGGTCCCGGGCCATCGGCAGGACGCCGAACAGGCGCCAGACGAGCTCGGGGTTCAGGGCGTTGAACAGCTTCACCTCGTCGCGGTTGGAGCCGGTCATCACCGGCACCGCGTTGTAGCCGGCCGGATTGTCGAGGCCGACGCTGATACCCGCCGCCGGCAGGGTCACGCCGTCTGCGATGACCCGCAGAGGATCGAGGCGGCCCTCCGGGGTCTTGTAGGCGTCAAACAGGGCGCTGAGCGACGCGGCGCGCAGGGCAGGGCCGTCCACAGTCTTGCCCGGGCCGACGACGCGTCGGGACACCACGGTGGCCGAGGCCGGGCCGCCGTCGGTCACGCCCTCGGCCTCATCCGCCGGCTCTGACCAGAACGAGCCGGACTGGATGATGGCGCGGTGGAACAGACCCTTGGCCCGGGGGCTGGCGAGCAGGGCGGCGACGTTGTGACCGCCGGCGCTCTCGCCGAAGATGGTCACCCGGCTGGCGTCGCCGCCGAAGGCGCCGATGTCCGAGGCGATCCACTCCAGGGCGCGGATCTGGTCCAGCGTGCCGAAGTTGGCCGAGGCGTCGTCAGGCAGGGTCCCGCCCTGGCGCAGGGCGTCGAGCGACATCCAGCCCAGGGCGCCCAGGCGGTACTGCACGACCACCACCACGACCTTGAAGCGGGCGGCCAGCGCCGAGCCGTCATACTGCTCGGCCCGGCCCCAGGTGTTGGACCCGCCGTGGATCCACATCATCACCGGCAACTTCGCTCCGGCGGCCTGCTGCGCCGTCATCGGCGGGGCGTAGACGTCGAGGTAAAGGCAGTCCTCCTGCCCGACGATCTCGCCCCAGCGCTCCTTCTTCACGCCGTCGAGGGCGCTGAGCTGCTGCGGGCACCAGGGCGCGGGCGTCACCGCGCTGCGCTGGCCGGTCCAGCCGGCCGGCGGCCGGGGCGCCCGCCAGCGCAGGTCGCCGACCGGCGGCGCTGCGAAGGGGATGGCGCGCCAGGCATGGGCGCCGGTCGCGGCGTCGACGTAGCCGACCACCCCGCCGCCCGAGACCGTGCGGCTGGTGCCGGCGTCGAGGGTGGCGGCCACGGCAGGCTGGGCCAGGGCGCAGGCGGCAAGCGCCAGCGCGGCCAGCATCGACAATGTGCGTTTCATGGAATCCCCCCGGTGTTCTTTTGCCGTCAAGGTAGCGCGCATGCGGCCGGCGCCCAGTGTCGGCTGACGGCATCCACAGGGCTTTGATGGCCCCGGGGGGCCGGGCGGATGCGGCTCCGTGTCGTCGGCACCGTGTTCAACGGCCGGACAATCGTCTTGCCGCGCTGAGCCGTTCTTGCCTCCGTCTGGATGATCA
>JBIKII010000103.1:0-11401 GCA_044361705.1 Caulobacter sp. | reverse complement strand
GGTGCTGTGGCGACATTCTCGCCGACAATGAACTGTTCAGCGTCGGTCTGGCTGATGGCCAGCTTGCCGCCGCCGCGCTCGAGGTCTTCGGCAAAGTTCTCCATGCCGCGCACCAGGCTCTCGCCGTTCGAGGCCATAGCCTCGCGCAGGGCCGCGGGGTTGGACATCAGGAAGTTCGACGGCGAGACGGCGTCGGTCAGCATCTTCATGAAGAACTCGACCCGGCGCTTCTCCAGCGGATCGACGCCCTCGACCTCGGTGACCAGGCTGTTCAGCCAGTTGGAGCTGAGCAGATAGGACTGCTTCATGACGTCGAACATGGGGTTGGAGCCCCAGTCCGGATCGTTGAAGCGCTTGTCGCCCTTGGCGGGCTGTACGACGGGCTCCACCGTCTCGCCGGCCATGCGGCGGGCGGTGTTCTGCCAGAGATCGAGGTAGCGGCTGAACAGGTCGGCCTGGGCCCGCAGCAGCCGGTCCGGCTGGGCGGCCAGGCGGCCCATGACGTCGGTCAGGGCCGGCCCGACGTGGAACGGGTCGGGGCTCAGCGCCGCCGGGCTGTCGGCCTGGCGCAGGGCGGCCTCGGCGATGGCGCCCTGGGCGGTCACCGCCGCCCGGGCCAGATTCGCCGACAGCTTTTCCATGGCCTCGCGCTGCTCAGGCGACATGAAGGCGGCCGGATCAGGGAAACCCTGGGCCTCGAAGGGCGCCGAAGCGGCGGAAGGCGCGGCCGCCTGCGGCGCTTCACGCGGCGCCTCGCGCTGGGGCGGGGGGGTGGGCGCAGCGACCTTCGGCTTGCTGGCGGGAGCCTTCTTCACCGCTGCAGCAGCCTTGATTGGCGCCGGCTTCGCCGGGGCGACGGCCTTGGCGGCGGTCGCTTTGGGGGCGGGGGCGGACTTTGCCGGAGCCTTGCGTTTGCGCGGGGTCTTGCCGTCCGTGCCGGCCATGTCTTTTCCTTCCCGGGGCGTGGTCGCTTCGAGCGGCCTTTCGCTGACCGTGATCATGGCTTAGACCGGGCTGCAAATGGAAGGCGACACGCACATTTTCTGGCGAGCCGGTCGGCTGGCGCTCCTGGCGAGCGCGGCGCTGACCCTTGGCGCCTGCGTGGCGATTGACGGACTGGAGCCGGGCGCCGGCGCGGCGGTCGATCCGGCGTCGTCCGCGGGCACGGCGGTGGCCGCCGCTGTCGCCGATCCCGGCCCGTGGCCGACCTTCGCCGGCATCCCCCAGTTGCCGGCCGACCTACGCTCCCCCGAAGCCTGGCGCGACGCCGTGGCCGAGCAGGAAGCCGACGGCCTTTTTACCCGACGCAACGCCGCGCCGGACACCTGGATCCTCTCCGAGTCCGAGGCGTTCGCCGCCGACCTGCGGGCGAGGGTCGCCTCCGTCGACGTCCATGCGCCCACCGATGCGGAGATGGCCGAATCCGAGGCCTACGCCCGCGCCCTGCGCGCACGAGCTACCCCGCCTCCGCTGCCGAGGTGATGCCGGCGCGGCGGGGGCATGATTTTCCCTGAACCTGCTTGGATAAAGCCCTTCCGGGGGCTATCCATGCGCGACCTTCGCTCCAGCGCGCGCCAGATGGCGCAGACGAGCCCCAAATGACGACCGAATTCCACCGTATCCGGCGCCTGCCGCCCTACGTCTTCGAAGAAGTGAACCGCATCAAGGCGAAGCTGCGCGCCGAGGGGACGGACATCATCGACTTCGGGATGGGCAATCCCGACATGCCGACGCCAAAGCACATTGTCGACAAGCTGGTCGAGACAGCCCGCGACCCCAAGGCGGGCCGCTACTCCGCCTCCAAGGGCATCATCGGCCTGCGCCGCGCCATGGCCGGCTACTACGACCGTCGCTTCGGCGTGAAGCTGAACCCCGACACCGAGGTGATCGCCACACTCGGGTCCAAGGAAGGCTTCGCCAACCTGGCCCAGGCCTTGACCGCGCCGGGCGATGTCATCATCTGCCCCAACCCGGCCTACCCGATCCACGCCTTCGGCTTCATCATGGCCGGCGGCGTCATCCGCCACGTGCCGGCACTGTCGCCGGAGGAGTATCTGGCCGGCGTCAGCCGGGCGGTGAAGCACTCGGTGCCGCCGCCCAACATCCTGATCCTCAGCTATCCGTCCAACCCGACCGCCCAGTGGGTGGACCTGGACTTCTACAAGGACGCGGTGGCGCTGGCGAGGAAGCACGACCTGCTGGTCATCAGCGACATCGCCTATGGCGAGATCTACTTCGACAACAATCCGCCGCCGTCGATCCTGCAGGTCGAGGGCGCCAAGGACATCGCCGTCGAGGTCAACAGCCTGTCCAAGACCTACGCCATGGCCGGCTGGCGTGTCGGCATGGTGGTCGGCAACGCCCGCATCTGCGCGGCCCTGGCCCGGGTGAAGTCCTACCTCGACTACGGCGCCTTCCTGCCGATCCAGGTGGCCGCCGCCGCGGCGCTGAACGGTCCGCAGGACTGCGTCGATGACATTCGCGCCATCTACAAGGGGCGCCGCGACACCCTGGTCGACTCGATGAAGCGCGCCGGCTGGGACATCCCGGCTCCGCCCGCCTCGATGTTCGCCTGGGCCAAGCTGCCCGAGCAGTACAAGGACGCCGGCTCGATGCTGTTCTCCCGCCTGCTGGTCGAGGAGGCCGGTGTCGCCGTCGCACCCGGCACAGGCTTTGGGGAGTACGGCGAGGGCTACGTCCGCATCGGCCTCGTCGAGAACGAGCACCGTATCCGGCAGGCCGCCCGTAACGTGAAGAAGTTCCTGGCCGACTCCGAGAAGATCCTCGCGAAGGCCTACAACACCATGGCGGGGCAATGAGCCAGAAGGTCTGGAAAATCGGTGTCGCCGGTCTGGGCACCGTCGGCGGCGGTCTGCTGCAGTTCCTGTCGGAGCGGCCGGAGTTCGCGCCGGCGGGGGGCAGGGTGGTGGTCACCGGTGTCTCCGCCCGCTCGCGCTCGCGGCCGCGCAACGTCGACATCTCGGGCCTGGCCTGGTTCGACGATCCGGTCGCTCTGGCGACCTCGCCCGAGACCGACATCTTCGTGGAGCTGGTCGGCGGCTCCGACGGCCCGGCCAAGGCGGCCGTCGAGGCGGCGCTGAAGGCCGGCAAGCCGGTGGTCACCGCCAACAAGGCCCTGATCGCCGAGCACGGCGCCGAGCTGGCGGTGCTGGCCGAGGCGGCGGGCGTCCCGCTGCTGTTCGAGGCCGCCGTGATGGGCGGCACCCCGGCGGTGAAGATGCTGCGCGAAGCCATGGTCGGCGACGAGGTCAGGAGCGTCGCCGGCATCCTCAACGGCACCTGCAACTTCATCCTGAGCGAGATGGAGGCCAAGGGCTCCGCCTTCGCCGACGTCCTCGCCGACGCCCAGCGCATGGGCTACGCCGAGGCCGACCCGACCATGGACGTCGGCGGCTTTGACGCCGCCCACAAGGTGTCGATCCTGGCGGCCCTCGCCTTCGGCTGCGCGCCCAATTTCGCCGCGGCCGAGATCGAGGGCATCACCGGCGTCGACGCCCTCGACATCCGCATGGCGCGGGACCTGGGCTACCGCATCCGGCTGATCGCCTCGGCGGACCTCAGCGCCGAGGGCGTCGCCGTGCGGGTCCATCCCTCGCTGGTGCCCCAGGGCCACCCGCTGGCCGAGACCCGCGGCGCGCTCAACGCGCTGTTCATCGAGGGCGCCCGCATCGGCCGGATCTTTATCCAGGGGCCCGGCGCGGGCTCCGGACCCACCGCCGCCGCCGTAGCCGCCGACATCGCCGATGTCATGACCGGCGCCACGCGCCCCGTCTTCCAGGCCCCGGCCCGGGACCTGAAGCCGTTCGTCGCCGTCGCCCCGACGCGACGGGTGGGCAAGGCCTATCTGCGGCTGCTGGTGAAGGATCAGGCCGGCGTCATCGCCGCCGTGTCCGAAACCCTGGCCGAATGCGGGGTGTCGATCGACAGCTTCCTGCAGAAGCCGGTCGAGGACGCCGGCGGCGTTCCCATCGTTCTGACCACCCACGCCATCGCCGAGTCGGTGCTGACCGATGCGATAAACCGCATCGAAAAGTTGCCGGCTGTGCTAGAGCGACCCCGGTTGTTGCGCATCGCGCGCATCTGAGAATCCTCCGACAATGCGCTGGAGCCCCTCTCGAAGAGGGCCGGGAGATATAGACTAGATGAGTTCCGAGACGCTGGACCGTAGCCTTGTGCTTGACGCCGTGCGCGTGACCGAGGCCGCCGCCATCGCCGCCTGGGGCCTTGTGGGCCGCGGCGACGAAAAGGCCGCCGATCAGGCGGCCGTCGACGCGATGCGCACCGCCCTCAACGAACAGGCCATCGACGGCGAGATCGTTATCGGCGAAGGCGAGCGCGACGAAGCGCCCATGCTCTACATCGGCGAGAAGGTCGGCACCGGCAAAGGCCCGGGCATCGACATCGCGCTCGACCCGCTCGAGGGCACGACCCTGACCGCCAAGGCGATGGCCAATGCGCTGGCCGTGATGGCCTGGGCGCCCAAGGGCACGCTGCTGAACGCCCCCGACACCTACATGGACAAGATCGCCTGCGGCCCCGGCTATCCGGAAGGTGTGATCGATCTGGACAAGACGCCGGCCGAGAACGCCCAGGCCATGGCCGACGCCAAGGGCGTGGACGTCTCCGCCATCACCGTCTGCGTCCTCGACCGTCCGCGTCACGCCGAGATTATCGCCAGCCTGCGGTCGGTCGGCGCGCGCGTCTACCTGATCACCGACGGCGACGTGGCCGGCGTGATCAATACCGCCGAGCCCGACACCGGCGTCGACCTCTACATCGGCCAGGGCGGAGCGCCCGAAGGCGTGCTGGCCTGCGCGGCGCTGAAGTGCGTCGGCGGCCAGTTCCAGGGTCGCCTGGTGTTCCGCAACGCCGACGAGAAGGCGCGCGCCGCCCGGGTCGGGATCACCGACTTCGACCGCAAGTACACCCTCAACGAGATCGTCCGCGCCGACGCCATCTTCGCCATGACCGGCGTGACCGATGGCGCGATGCTGGAGGGCGTGACCTTCCACGGCGATGCCGTTCACACCCACTCGCTGGTCATGAACTCCTCCACCCGCACGGTGCGCGAAGTGCGGATGAAGCGTCCGCTCTGACCATGGCCGATGGCGCGGGCGAGGTCGGCTTCCTCGGCGTCCGGCGCTCCCTGACGGGAAGGATCTGGCGCCGGCGGCCAGCTGACGAGGCCGTCGTCCGCGACCACCAGCTGCGCCACGATCTCGCCGAGCCGCTGGCCCGGGCGCTGGCCTCGCGCGGCATCGGTCCCGAGGGCGCCGTCGACTTCCTGTCGCCGACCCTCAAGGCCCAGTTTCCCGATCCCTCCAGCTTCCAGGACATGGACCTGGCGGCCACGATCCTCGTCGACGCCGTCGAGCGTGAGCGGCCGCTGGCGGTGTTCGCTGACTACGACGTCGACGGAGCCTCCAGCGCCGCACAGCTGGTCCGCTGGTTCCGCGCCATGGGCCGCGACCTGCCCATCTACGTGCCCGACCGCATCATCGAGGGCTACGGCCCCAGCCCGGCCGCCTTCCGCCGGCTGAAGGACCAGGGCGCCGAGCTGGTCATCACGGTCGACTGCGGCGCCGCCGCCCACGACGCCCTGGTGGCGGCGCGGGACATGGGCCTGGACGTCGTGGTCGTCGACCACCACCTGATGCGCGGCGACCCGCCGCCTGCCGCAGCCCTGGTCAATCCCAACCGGCCTGACGACACTTCCGGCCAGGGCCATCTCGCTGCGGCCGGGGTGACCTTCGTGCTGCTGGCCGCCCTCAATCGCGAGGCCCGCAAGCGCGGCCTGTTCGCGGCGAGGGCGGAGCCGGACATCCGCCAATGGCTCGACCTGGCGGCCATGGGCGCCTTCTGCGACGTCACCTCCCTGACCGGTTTCAACCGCGCCATCGCCTCGCAGGGGCTGAGGGTCATGTCGGGCTGGGCCAATCCGGGCCTCAAGGCGCTGCTGGACGTCGCCAAGGGGCAGGGGCCGGCGACGTCGTTCCACGCCGGCTTCATTCTGGGGCCGCGGATCAACGCCGGCGGACGCATCGGCCGCTCCGACCTGGGCGCCCGGCTGCTGTCGACAGACGATCCGCAGGAGGCCGCCGCCCTGGCCGCCGAGCTGGACGCCCTTAACGCCTCCCGCAAGGAGGTCGAAAAGGACGTCATCGACCAGGCCGTGGCCTTCATCGAGACCGACAGCAATCAGGACCCGGACGCGCCGGTGCTGGTGGTGGCCGGCGACGGCTGGCACCCGGGCGTGGTCGGCATCGCCGCCGCCCGCCTGCGGGAGCGCTACCGCAAGCCGGTGATCGTCATCGGCATCGACCGGCCTTCCGACACCGGCAAGGGGTCGGGCCGTTCGCAGCCCGGGGTGAACCTGGGCCGGGCCGTGCAGGCGGCCTTCGATGAAGGGCTGCTGCTGGCCGGTGGCGGCCACGCCATGGCCGCCGGTCTGACCGTGCGCCCCGCCGACATACCGGAGCTGCGCGCCTTCCTCTGCGCCCGGCTGGCCGACGAGATGATCGATGCGGCCGCCGCCGACGCGGTCGAGATCGACGCCCTCGTCAGCCCGAGCGGGGCCACGCGCGGCCTGTGGACCGACTTCCAGCGGCTGGCGCCGTTCGGGCCCGGCAATCCCGAGCCGATGTTCGCGATCGCCGAGGCCCGCGTTGACCGCCCGATGATGCTCAAGGGCGGCCATGTCCGCTGCACCCTGACCGACGCCTCCGGCGGGCGGCTTAAGGCGGTGGCCTGGCGGGCTGGCGAGACGGAGCTCGGAGACCGGATCATGGCCGGCGGCGGCGGGCTGCATGTCGTGGGCCGCCTGAAGCCCGATGACTGGCAGGGCCGCGAAGGCGTCGAGCTGGAGATCGAGGACGCCGCCGACCCTCGCATGGCCGCGGGCTGAAAAAGGTCGCAGAACTCTCGCCAGAGGGGGTTGCGCCTGCCGGGAGTCGCGAATATACAGCCGCTTCCTCGCGACCGGGCGCCCTTCGTCTATCGGTTAGGACCCCAGATTTTCAATCTGGTAAGAGGGGTTCGACTCCCCTAGGGCGTACCATCGCGAGGCTTCTCCCTACAGAGAATCAACCCTCCGTACCGCGACCGATCGTCGCGGCTTGCTTGTCTTTACGTCCTGCGCGCGAAGTCCCGGCTTGACGTCTCTCCTCCTGCGAGAACAGTGTTATACTTGGTTCTCGTCCAGAAAGGACTTGGGACGGGGCAGAGGGGCGAATGTCAGGTTTCGATTTCGAAGGTCCGGAGGCGCACGAGGAGTCTGTGCGCATCGCGGGTCGCGTGAAGTGGTTCGATGCGGGCAAGGGCTACGGCTTCATTATCCCCGACGACCCTTCAAAGACAGGGCTGAAGGACGTCCTGTTGCATATCACCTCGTTGCGGACGTCCGGCCGCGAGTCGGCGCTCGAGGGCTCCGTGATCGTCTGTGACGTTGTTCGCCGGCCCAAGGGCTGGCAGGTGTCGGAGGTCGTCGACCTCGACGAGGCCTCGGCCCCTCCGCCAATGGAGCGGGCGCCGCGCCGCTTCGATGATCAGGGCCACGGCGGGTTCTCGCGCGACCGCGATCGCTTCAGCGCGCCGCCGCGACAGGATTCGGCCCGCCGCGGCCCGCCGCGCGCCGACGGACCGCTCGAGCACTGCACCGTCAAATGGTTCAACCGCACCAAGGGCTACGGTTTCGTGGTGCGCGACGCCGAGCCGGGGGATATCTTCGTCCACATCGAGACCCTGCGTCGCAGCGGTCTCGACGACCTGCAGCCCGGCGATGGCGTGATGGTGCGCTTCGCCGAGGGGCCCAAGGGTCTTGTGGTGGCCGAAATCTCGGCGTCCTGACGGGACCGGGATCTGTTCCGGAGTAAAGCCTTGAGCTGGATGATGCGTAACGCCCGCCGGTCGCTGGTCCTGGCGGCGGTGCTGCTTGGGGCGAGCCTGGGCGCCAGCGCCTGCACCGCGCGCGAGGGCGCCGCTGCGGCTCAGGCCGCCAGGGTCGACATCAACGCCCCGCACGCGACCTCGCCCGACTTCGTCACCGAACCACTGTGGATCGAGACCGCGACGGGTCGCGTCGACTATCGCGTCGAGATCGCCGACGATGAGGGCGAGCGCCAGCACGGCCTGATGTACCGCACCTCCATGCCGGACGGGCACGGCATGCTGTTCATCTTCCCGCAGGCCAAACCGCAGGCCTTCTGGATGCGCAACACCTACATGCCGCTCGACATCATCTACATCGGAGCGGACGGCAGGATCGTCTCGATTATACAGGGGCGGCCCTTCGATGATGCGCCGCTGCCGTCGGACGGACCGGCGATCGGCGTGCTGGAGATCTACGCCGGCAAGGCCGCCGAGAAGGGCGTCAAGGTCGGCGACCGCGTCCATCACCGGATGTTCGGCCAGTGAGCGCTGCAGAGGTTCCGGCCCCGCCGGAGGGGTTCGTTCCCTCCAGCCGCGGCCCCTACACCACCCACAACGGCCCGATGTTCCACCGGCGGACGGAGGAAGGGGGGCTGGTCCATGCCTTCTACGTGCTGCCCCGCCACTGCAACAGCATGGGCATCGTCCACGGCGGCATGCTGTCGACCTTCTTCGACGGCGTCGTGGCCGGCGCGGTCGGCCGCGTCACCGGCGGCATGTCGGTGACCATCCACCTGTCGCTGGACTTCCTGTCGATGGCCAGGGCCGGCGAGTGGGTCTACGGCGAGGGCAAGGTCACCCGCCAGACCCGCGACCTGGTCTTCGTCGAGGGCCGCATCTACATCGGCGAAAAGGACATCCTGCGCGGATCGGGCGTGTTCAAGCCGATGCGGAAGAAGGCGGAGTAAGCCGTTCATTGCGATGCAAGGCGACGCGTGGCAAAGACGCACCTTCCGTGAAGCGGGGTGTGGCGCAGCCTGGTAGCGCATCTGGTTTGGGACCAGAGGGTCGGAGGTTCGAATCCTCTCGCCCCGACCACGGAAGACATTGAACGAAGAGGCCCCGCATGCTCGCGCGCATCTACCGTCCGGCCAAGACCGCCATGCAGTCCGGCAAGGCCAAGACCAGAGACTGGCTGCTCGAGTTCGAGCCGGCCGCCGCCAAGCGCGTCGACCCCCTGACCGGCTGGACCCAGTCAACCGACATGAACGGCCAGGTGCGGCTGAGCTTCGAGACGCGAGAAGAGGCCGTCGCCTACGCCCAGCGCCACGGCATCGCCTTCCAGCTGATCGAGCCGAAGGAGCCGAAGAAGATCATCAAGGCCTACGCCGACAACTTCGCCGCCGGCCGCAAGCAGCCCTGGACGCACTAGAGTCGCCGCGTGACGCGGACCCCATAGCTCAACCGGATAGAGCATCCGCCTTCTAAGCGGACGGTTGCAGGTTCGAGTCCTGCTGGGGTCGCCAATATCCTGTCCGTGAACGGTCGCCGGCGGGTAGAAACTCCCTATAAAATCAGCTATATAGGTAGTCATTGGCTCCGCTGATGTCCGCCAGTGCGCGCCGTTGATCGGCAGGTTCTGGGGTCGATCTGCTCTGCCGGATCTGGCCGACTACGAGCGTGGCTTCCGCCCGTTCACCACAGGGCAGATCGGCGGCTATGTCACCGAGCAGACCGCCATGACCCGCTGGTCCTCGCCGCCGCTCGCGGGCGTCGAACGCTGGCGCGTCATCCAGGGCGAAACCGACTGGTTGGCCTGGCCCGGCGAGGTCGAGGCCTTCTGGCGCGGCCGCCTTCCCGGCGCCGGATTTCGCATCGTCCCGAACGCCAGCCGCGTCCTCGTGCTCAGCCATCCTGCGCTCGTTGCCTAAGCGCTGCGCGCGGCCCCGGCGCCGGCCCGAGCCGACGCTCCCGTCCCCGCCTGACCGGACCTGATTACCCCACAAATGGGCCTTGAGCCGCTGGCGCGGAGCGCACGAGGATGGCCACAGGCGAATTCTGTTGTGCGAACGACCTTCGCCCATCACGAGGTGGGGGGGCTTGGTGACCGGGCATCCCGTAAACTCTTGCAAGCAATGCGCGCCGGCTCCTACGGCGCACCGAGGGACGACTCATGGCTGACATCACCGGCACCAGCGGCAACGACACCATCCCCGGCACGGCTGGCGATGACAACATCCTGGGCCAGGAAGGCAATGACGTCATCAATGCCGGCGAGGGCAATGACTACGTCAATGGCGCTGAGGGTTCGGACACGCTGAGCGGCGAGGGCGGGGACGATGTGCTGGAAGGCGGCACGGGCAACGACGTCATTGACGGCGGCGCGGGTATCGACACGGTCAGTTACGTAACCTCGCCCAACAACGTCGGCGTGCGGGTCGACCTGACCCTCGGCACGACCATTGGCGACGCGGGCAACGACACCATCACCAATGTCGAGAATGTCATCGGCTCGACCATCAGCGACACCCTGATCGGTAACGCTGGCGCCAACGTCCTGACGGGCCTGGGCGGCGACGACCTGCTGATCGGCGAGGACGGCGACGACACGCTGATCGGCGGGGCGGGCGAGGACTTCCTGCGCGGCCGCAACGGCAACGACAACCTTCAGGGCGGGGCGGACAACGACTTCCTGCAGGGCGGCGAGGGCGACGATGTCATGGACGGCGGCGACGGCTTCGACCGCGCCAGCATGTTCCTGGCCCTGCCGACCGACGCCCAGACCGGCGCGACGGTCGACCTGGCCATCGCCGGGCCGCAGGACACCGGCCACGGCATGGATACGTTCATCAGCATCGAGCACGTCTCGGGCACGACGTTCGCTGACACCCTCTCGGGCGACGCCGGCGACAACTGGATCTGGGGCGTCGGCGGCAACGACACGCTCGACGGCCGTGACGGCAACGACCTTCTGGAGATCGGTGCGGGCCAGGCGACGGTCATCGGCGGCGCCGGGACTGACACCCTGTCGTTCTTCAACAACAACGACTTCACCGGCGGCGTGGTCGCCTCCCTGCTGCTGCAGGGCGCGGCCCAGACGATCAACGGAACCTCGACGGTCGACGCCTCTGGCATCGAGAACCTGTCGGGTTCGTCGTTCAACGACACGCTGACGGGCGACACAGGGAACAACACCCTGGCCGGCGCGGCGGGCGCCGACACCCTCAACGGCGGCGACGGCGACGACATCCTGCTCGGCGACGGGCAGATCCGCATGACCTCGTCCCAGGGCGGGTCAGGTCCGATCACCCAGATCGAGGATGTTGCGGCCTACTTCAGCAACCCGGCTCTCAGCGGGAACGACACGCTGAACGGCGGCGCGGGCAACGACACGCTGAGCGGCGGCGGCGGGGACGATGTGCTGGAAGGCGGCACGGGCAACGACGTCATTGACGGCGGCGCGGGTATCGACACGGTCAGTTACGTAACCTCGCCCAACAACGTCGGCGTGCGG
>JBIKII010000010.1:0-38976 GCA_044361705.1 Caulobacter sp. | reverse complement strand
TGGTCGAGTTGCTGCAGCGGCCCGCCCGGGCCTGAACCGGGGCGCTGCAAGGCCGAAACGACCCCCGCCGCGGCTCAGCAGAAGCCCGCTTTTCCGTTTTGCGGGAATGTGGCATGTTTTCAGACGTCGTTATCTGCAGGGCTTCGGATGCGCTCTCCCTGGTCGTTTCTATCTCTGGATCGAGCCCCGGACTCGCCCTGATCATCCTGCAAATTTCGTCTCTCTGAACCCGCCACACTGGCGGTAATGCTCTGCTCTGAAAGGCACTACGACTATGGCTACCGGTACTGTGAAGTGGTTCAACACCACCAAGGGCTACGGCTTCGTCCAGCCGGACGACGGCGGCGCCGACGTCTTCGTGCACATTTCGGCCGTTGAACGGGCCGGGCTGCGCAGCCTGAACGAAGGCCAGAAGGTCAGCTACGACCTCGAACAGGATCGCCGCAGCGGCAAGATGGCCGCCGGAAACCTGCAGCCGCTCTAAGGGCGGGCTGAGAGGCCACAACGTGAAACGGGTCGGCGGTGACGCTGGCCCGTTTTTTTTGTTGGCGCGACCGAGCTTGCAACCCGCCCCGCACCTCGCGCATTTGGCCGAAAGCGCGCGTGCATCGGGGATTGTTTGGCCGATCTAGATTTTGGGGCGCTGTTCCACGCCCTGCCCAGTCCGTACATGGTCCTCGACAGGCAGCTGCGCTACGTCGAGGCCAACGCCGCCTACGAGGCGGCGGTCTTCCGCGCGCGGCAGGACCTGATCGGCGCCTATGTGTTCGACCTGTTCCCGGACCCGGAGAACGGCGAGGTTCTGCGTTCCTCGCTGCAGCAGGTGCTCGACACCGGCCAGCCCGACACCCTGGCCTTCATCCCCTACGACATCCGCACCGGCGAGGGCATCGCGCGGCGCTACTGGACGGCGGTGCACACGCCGGTGCGGGACGCCTCGGGCGAAGTCGCCTGGGTGATGCAGAACACGGTCGACGTGACCGAACTTCACCAGCTTCGCCAGAAAGCCGGACATCTGCCCGGCGAGACCGACCTTCTGCAGCGCGCGCGCGAGGCGGAGACCGCCACCCGCACCCTGCAGCGCGAGACCGCCGGGTTGCGCGACCTGTTCATGCAGGCGCCCGGCTTCATGGCGGTGCTGTCGGGGCCCGACCACGTCTTCACCCTGAGCAACACCGCCTACCAGCAGGTGATCGGCCACCGCGACATCACCGGCAAGACCGTCGCCGAGGCGCTGCCCGAACTGGCCGGCCAGGGGTTCTACGACCTGCTCGACAGCGTGTTCGCCAGCGGCGAGCCCTACGTCGGCCTCTCGGCGCCGGTCATGCTCGTCCGGGCGCCCGGCGGCGCGCCGGAGGAGCGGTTCCTCGACTTCATCTACCAGCCGATCCGGGAGCCCGGGGGCGCGGTGATCGGCATCTTCGTCGAGGGCTCGGACGTCACCGAACGGGTCCGGGCCGAGGACCAGCGCAAGCTGCTGCTCGACGAGCTCAACCACCGGGTCAAGAACACCCTGGCCACGGTGCAGTCGATCGCCGCCCAGACCGTGCGGGCCACGCCCGACCCCGTCGCCTTCCGCTCCGCCTTCGAGGCCCGGCTGATGGCGCTGTCGGGGGTGCACAACGTGCTGACCTCGGCCAACTGGGAGGGCGCGCGGCTTGACGAACTGCTGGCGCTGGAACTCAGCCCCTACGGCGCGGCGCGCTACAGGCTGGACGGCCCGCCTGTGACGCTGACGGCGCAGGAGGCGCTGACCTTCGCCCTGGTCACCCACGAACTGGCCACCAACGCCGCCAAGTACGGCGCCCTGTCGACGCCGGACGGCTGCGTGCGGGTGAACTGGAGCGTGGCGCGTGACGCGGCCGGCGGCCGGCGGCTGACGATGGACTGGCGCGAGTCGGGTGGACCAACGGTGGTCGCGCCCACCCGCCAGGGCTTCGGCTCGCGCCTGATCCAGCGGTCGATCCAGGTCGACATGCACGGCGAGACCACCATGTCCTTCGATCCCGAAGGCCTGCGCTGCCGCATCGCCCTGCGGCTCAGCGGCGACTGACCCCGACAGTTACCCGCTGGTAACCGGCGAGAATTGCGCTAGGCTCGCGAAAACAGATCGCGGGAGGAGCGACCATGGCCGGCAAGATCGGACGCACGATCCAGGACTCCACGCCCTGGTGGCCGACGCCGCCCGCGCCGCCGAAGGGCGCGCCCAACATCCTTGTGGTGCTGTTCGACGACGTCGGCTTCTCGGACTTCGGCTGCTACGGCTCGCCGATCGAGACCCCGACCATCGACCGGCTGGCGGCCGAGGGGCTGCGCTACACCGGCTTCCACACCACGGCCATGTGCTCGACCACCCGGGCGGCGCTGCTGACCGGCCGTAACCACCACAGCGTCGGGGTCGGGTGCCTGGCCAACTTCGACAGCGGCTATCCCGGCTATCGCGGCAAGATCGCCAGGGAGGCCGGCATCCTGCCGGAGATGCTGCGCCCGCACGGCTACCGGAACTACATGCTGGGCAAGTGGCATGTGACGCCGCTGACCGAGAGCGGCGCCACCGGGCCGTTCGACGGCTGGCCGCTGGGCCGGGGCTTCGACCGCTTCTACGGCTTTCTGGACGCCGAGACCGACCAGTACTCGCCCGAGCTGGTGCGCGACAACACGCCGGTCGCCGCGCCCGGAACGTACGAGACCGGCTACCACCTGACCGAGGATCTGGTCGATCAGGCCATCCGCTACATCGCGGACCACACCGCCGACGCGCCGCAGACGCCGTGGCTGACCTGGATCGGCCTTGGCGCCTGCCACGCCCCGCACCAGGCGCCGCGCGACCTCATCCTGAAATACGATGCTGTATTTAATGAAGGCTGGGACGTCGAGCGCGAGCGCCGGCTGGCGCGGCAGAAGGCGCTGGGCATCGTCCCCGCCGACACCGCCCTGCCGCCGCGCAACGACCATGTCGGCGCCTGGGCCGATCACGCGCCGGACGAGCAGCGGGTGTTCACCCGGCTGCAGGCCGCCTTCGCCGCCATGCTGGACCACGCCGACCGGCATCTGGCGCGGCTGGTCACCTTCCTCGAGGACGCCGGGCTGAAGGACGACACCCTGATCCTGGTGATGTCCGACAACGGCGCCAGCCAGGAGGGCGGGCCGCTGGGCATGGTCAACGCCATGGGCCCCTTCAACGGCAAGCGCGAGCCGATGGCCGAGAAGCTGGCCCGCATCGACGACATCGGCGGGCCGGACACCCACTCCAACTTTCCGCTCGGCTGGGCGATGGCGTCCAACACGCCGCTGAAGCGCTACAAGCAGAACACCCACGGCGGCGGCATCCGCGACCCGCTGGTGATGAGCTGGCCGGCCGGGATCAAGGCGGCGGGCGAAACGCGCAGCCAGTTCACCCACGCCAGCGACTTGGTCCCCACCCTGCTGGAGATGCTGGGCGTCGCGCCGCCGGACAGCATCGCCGGCGTCGCCCAGACGCCGCTGGAGGGGACCAGTTTCGCCGCCTCCCTGACCGACCCGGCCGCGCCGTCCAAGGCGGGCGCGCAGTATTTCGAGATGTTCGGCCACCGCGGGCTGGTCAAGGACGGCTGGAAGGCGGTCGCCTACCACCCGCCGGGCCGGCCCTTCGAGGACGACATCTGGGAGCTCTACCACCTGGCGGAAGATTTCTCGGAAAGCCGCGACCTCGCCGCCGAGCACCCGGACAGGCTCGAGGCCCTGAAGGCCGAGTGGTGGCGGTTGGCGGAAGCCTCGAAGGTCCTGCCGCTGGACGACCGCTTCGGCCCGCGCTTCGCCGAGAACGCCCAGCGCTTCCACGGGGCCCGCACCCGCTTCGTGTTCCACAAGGGCATGGGCCATGTGCCCACCGACGTGGCGCCGGATGTGCGCAGCCGCAGCTACCGCATCGAGGCCGACGTCCGCGTCGCGGCCGGCGACGAGGGCGTGCTGATCGCCCACGGCGACATGACCAGCGGCTATTCCCTGTTCCTGAAGGACGGCCGGCTGGTCCACGACCTCAACATCGGCGGGACCCATGCCGTGGTGACCAGCGACCGGGTGGTGGAGCCGGGTCAACGCCGGCTGGGCGTGGCGGTGCGGCCCGGACCCGAGGGGCGGCGGATCGTACTGCTGATCGACGGCGTCCCGGCCGGCGAGATCACCACGCCGCTCGGCTTCCACACCCTGATCAGCTGGTCGGGGCTGGACATCGGCCTGGACCGCGGCAGCCCGGTCGGCGACTACGCCGCGCCGTTCGCCTTCACTGGCCTGCTGCGCAAGGTGACCGTGACCATGAACGACGACCAGGCCCTCGACGGCGACGCGGTCGGCGAGGCGGAGATGGCGCGGCAGTAGCGGGGGTAGGCGTTGCGTGGTTCGCGACGCCGGCCCGAGAGCCGGCGCCTCACCATGACGAGCGTGGGTGGCGTTCCACAGTGTTCGTCATCCTGTGGAGCGAGCTCTTGAGCGAGCGTCGCGAAGGACGCATTGACCTTCCCGTCCCCAACCCTCACATACCGCCCCGGATCAGACGGCCGGGCGATCGCGGTTCCTTCGGGGGTCGAGGAAAGTCCGGGCTCCACGGCGACAAGGCGGCGGGTAACGCCCGCCCGGGGTGACCCGAGGGATAGCGCCACAGAAAGCAAACCTCCCTGCTCCGCTAAAGCTGCGCAGGGCTCGCCCTGCAACGCCGCAGGCGACGCAGGGGAAGGGTGAAAGGGTGGGGTAAGAGCCCACCGCGGACCTGGTGACAGGGACGGCATGGCAAGCCCCGCCTGGAGCAAGACCGAATAGGGATTCCGCGCCCTCCGTAGCCTCGGCGAAGGAGGGCAGGGCCGTCGCCGGCCCGAGGCGTCCGGGTTGGTCGCGAGAACCGGTCAGCAATGGCCGGTCCAGAGGAATGATCGTCGCGCGTCTTCGGGCGCGTCACAGAACCCGGCTTACAGGCCGTCTGATCCATTCATTTGCTCATCCTCCCCGCTCGCGGGGAGGTGGCCTCGCGGAGCGAGGTCGGAGGGGTTGCGCTGCCGGTTCAGGATCGAGCGCGCTGCATCTCGGCCATTCATCGCCCCTCGGCGCTGCCCCTCCACCATGCTCCGCATGGTCCCCCTCCCCGTGAACGGGGAGGAACAGGTGGGATTTGTCCCCGCAATACTTAACACGTTCCATGTATGTTCTGTGGAATGTTTACGGGCGTTAACAACTCCGCCCCGCGACATTATTGTTTTCGCGAAGAAACGACGCTCGAGTGTCGTTGCATCCCATTTCATCCCATGTTAACCCAGTTCCTGTCGCCGAAGGGGTCGGCGATCTAGGGGCAGGGGACTGGGGCTAGTGTTCCTCTCGACCTTCGAGAAGCAGCTCGACAGCAAGCGGCGCATCGTTGTGCCGCATGAGTTTCGCGCCGCCGTCGGTCAGCCCTTCGAGGGCGTCTTCTGCTTTCCGTCCATTGAAGCCGATTGCCTTGAGGGCGGCGGCAAGGCGTTGTTCGATCGTTACGCAGGCCTGATCGAGGAGCTGCCGTTCGGCGATCCCCTGCGTTCGGCGCTCGAGACCAGCGTCTATGGCGGCATGGCGAAGCTCTCCTTCGACGAGGCGGGCCGCATCACCCTGCCGCCGGCGCTCTGCGACATGTTCGGCATCGCCGCCGGCGACTGGATCGCCGTGGTCGGCATGGGCGACCGCTTCCAGGTCTGGCCGCGCGAAGCCTTCCAGGCCCACCGCGCCGCCGCCCGCGAGGCCGCGAAGTCCGGTCTCGCCGATCTGCGCATGACCCAGCGCGCCCGCCTGTCCGGAGCCGCCGGATGACCGAGGCGCCGCATGTCTCCGTCCTGCTCGGCGAGGTCGTCGAGGCGCTCAGCCCCAAGGCCGGCGAGACCGTCGTCGACGGCACCTTCGGCGCGGGCGGCTACAGCCGCGCCTTCCTCGACGCCGGCGCCACGGTCGTGGCCTTCGATCGCGATCCGACCGCCCGCCGCTTCGCCGCCCCGCTGGAGGCGACCGGCCGCTTTCGCCTGATCGAGGCCCGTTTCTCGGAGATGGGCGACCATTTCGCGCCGGGCAGCGTCGACGGCGTCGCGCTCGATATCGGCGTGTCGTCCATGCAGATCGACGAGGCCGAGCGCGGCTTTTCCTTCATGCGCGACGGTCCGCTGGACATGCGCATGGGCGGCGACGTCCCCAGCGCCGCCGACATCGTCAACACCGCCGAGCAGGCCGAGCTGGCCCGCATCTTCTACGTCTACGGCGAAGAGCGGGAGAGCCGCCGCGTGGCGTCCTTCCTGGTTCGCCGCCGGGCCGAGCGGCCGTTCGAGCGCACGCTCGACCTGGCCGAGGTCGTCGAGCGGGCCCTGGGCGGCCGCCGTGGAGCCAAGGTGCATCCGGCCACCAAAGTGTTCCAGGCCCTGCGTATCGCGGTCAACGAGGAGCTCTCCGAACTGGAGCAGGGCCTTGCCGCCGCCGAGCGAATCCTGAAGAGCGGCGGGCGTCTCGCCGTCGTCACCTTCCATTCTCTCGAAGACCGTATCGTGAAAGCCTTCTTTGCCGAGCGGGCCGGCCGCCTGCCCGGCGGTTCGCGCCACGCCCCGCCCGTCGCTGGCGGGCCGCCGCCGACCTTCGAGATGATCTTCAAGGGTCATCGCGACCCCTCCGACGCCGAGGTCGCCGCCAACCCGCGGGCCCGGTCCGCCAAGCTGCGCGCCGGCGTCCGCACCGACGCTCCCGCCTGGAGGGCCGCGGCATGATCTCGGTGATCTTCACCCACCGCACGCGGGGCTTCCGTACGATCAACGTGCTGCTGACCTCGATGCTGGTGGTCCTGGCGGTCGGCGTGAACCTGGCCAAGACCTTCGCGGGTAAGGAGCGGTCCGAGATCGTCAGCACCGAGCGGGCGATCCGTGACGAGGCTCGCCAGATCCGGGTGCTGCAGGCCGAGGTCGCCCACCTCGAACAGCCCGAACGGCTGGAGCGCCTGTCCCGGGCCTACCTGGCCATGGCGCCGGTGAGCGTGAAGCAGGAGACCACGGTCGACGACCTGTACGCCGCATCGCTCAAGCGTCCGGGCGTCCAGGCGCCCGCCACTCCCATCCAGGTCAGCACCGAGCCGGTCGCCCCCGCCATTGAAGCCGAAGCGCCGTCCGGGGCGCCGTCCGGGGAGACGCCATGAGCCTCCCGGATCTGACGCCGCATCGCTATCCGCTGGTCTGGCGCTGGATCATCGAGCGTGTCTGGCGCGTCGAGCATGCGTTCGAGCGGGCCCATGCCGACGGCCGGGCGGAGAACGACACGCGCATCCGCATTCTCGTTGTCGCCGCCGTGTTCTCGGCCGGCTTTCTGCTGATGGCCGGCGGCGCGATCTGGTCAGCCACCCTGTCGGACGCGGGCAAGGACGGTCGCGCCTATGCCGGCGCCCCGGAGCGAGCTGATCTGGTCGACCGGGAAGGTCGGCTGCTGGCCGCCAACCTGCCGCACTACACGCTGTCGGTGGACACCCGCGAGGTCTGGTCCCGGCGCGAAGTCCGAACGGCGCTGCTGAAGGCCCTGCCGCGCCTCAAGCCCTCGCAGATCGACCGGGCCCTGGCGGCGGAGCGACGCGGCGTGGTGCTGCGGGGTCTGACCCCCGGAGAGAAGGCCCGGATCCACGATCTAGGTCTCGCCGGCGTCGTGTTCGATCCCGAGCAGCGCCGGGTCTATCCGCTCGGCGCCCTGGCCTCGCACCTGATCGGCTATGACGAGAAGGGCGGCGCGCCCGTCGCGGGGGCCGAAAAGGCGTTGCGCGAGGAGATCCTCAAGGCCGGCGCCGAAGGCCGGCCCGTGGCCCTGTCGATCGATGTTCGCGTTCAGGCGGCGCTGGAGGAGGAGCTGGCCCTGGCCGCGGCCCAGTACCAGCCCAAGGGCGCCGTCGGCGTGATCACCAATGTCCAGACCGGGGAAATCCTCGGCATGGCCAGCTGGCCGGACTTCGATCCCAACTACCCGGGCAGGGCCAGCTCCGAGCAGCTGCGCAACCGCGCCGCCGCCTCGGTCTTCGAGATGGGCTCTACCTTCAAGGCCTTCACCGTGGCCATCGGCCTCGACACCCAGGTGGCGACGCCGGATTCAACCTTCGACGCCCGCACGCCGCTCAAGATGGGCTACCGCACCATCCAGGACTTCCACGGCACCAACCGCATCCTCACCCTGCGCGAGGTGTTCAACCACTCCTCCAACATCGGCACCGCCAAGCTGGCGTTCGCGGTCGGCGCCGATCGCATGGCCCGCTACTTCGCGGCGCTGGGCCTGACGAAGCGGGCCCAGGTCGAGCTTCTGGAATCCACCCGTCCCCTGACCCCGAAGAAGTGGGACGAGGACGACATGGCCAGCGTCTCGTTCGGTCATGGCATCAACGTCTCGCCGCTGGCGCTGGCCCAGGCGATGGGCGCCATCCTGAACGGCGGCAAGCTGATCCCCCTGACCATCCGCAAGATGGAAGCCGGCAAGCGCCCGGACGGGCCTCGGGTGATGTCGGAGACGACCACCCTGTCGATGCTGCAGATCATGCGCGGCAACGTCGTCGAGGGCACCGGCCGCAAGGCTGACGCGCCGGGCCTGATGGTCGGCGGCAAGACGGGCACGGGCGAGAAGTACGATCCGGAAATCCGCGCCTACAGCCACTACAAGCAGGTCGGCTCCTTCGCCGCCGTGTTCCCGACCGATGGTCCGGCCGACGCCGAGCGCTATTTCGTGCTGATCCTGATGGACGAGCCGCAGGGCGGCATCCGCACCGGCGGCTGGGTGGCGGCGCCGGCCGTCGGCAAGATCGTCGACCGCGTTGCGCCGTTCCTGGGCGTCAAGCGTCGCCCGCCGGAGCCGACCCTGCCGACGGCCCCGACCTATGTGGCGACGGCCCGCGTGGCCCCGCCGGGGGGAGGACGGTGATGCGGCTGTCGTCGCTGATCGCTGATGCGCCGATCGACGGTCCGGAGATCACCGGCGTCACCGCCGACAGCCGCAAAGTCCGGCCCGGCTTCCTGTTCGCCGCCCTCCCGGGCTCGACGGTCGATGGTCGCAAGTTCATCCCGGTCGCGATCGAGGCCGGAGCCGCCGCGGTGCTGGCCCCCGGGGACGTGAGCGGCCTGGCCGTCCCTGTCGTCCATGCCGACGACCTTCGCCGCGCCTATGCCCTGGCCGCCGCGGCCTTCTGGGGCGCCCAGCCGGCGACCTGCGTGGCGGTGACCGGCACCAACGGCAAGACCTCCGTCGCCACCTTCTGTCGCCAGATCTTCGCGCGGCTGGGCCACACGGCCGCCAGCATGGGCACCCTCGGCGTCACGGTCTCCGCCCCTGGACAATCCGACCGCCAGATCACGCCGCCGGGCCTGACGACGCCGGACGCCGCCGACGTCGCCGAGCTGCTGGCGCGCATGGCCGGCGAGGGCGTCACGCATCTGGCGCTGGAAGCCTCCTCGCACGGCGTTGACCAGCGGCGCCTGGACGGGGTGAAGCTGACGGCCGCCGGGTTCCTGAATCTGACCCAGGACCATCTCGACTATCACGGCACCATGGGCGTCTACCGCGCCGCCAAGCTGCGCCTGTTCGATACGCTGTTGCCGCGCGGCGCGACGGCGGTTCTCAACGCCGACAGCGACCAGTACCCGGCCTTCGCCGAGGCGGCGGCCGCCGCGGGGCAGGCGGTCCTGTCGACCGGAACGGCCGGTGAGGGCATCCGCGTGGTCGACCGCGTCCTGGCCGCCGACGGGCAGCGTCTGACGCTGGCGCACGCTGGAACGACCACCACCATCCATCTGCCGCTGGCGGGCGTCTTCCAGGCCGACAACGCGCTGGTCGCGGCCGGCCTCTGCATCGCCGCCGGCGAGGCGCCCGAAGCGGTGTTCGCCGCGCTGGAGCACCTGAAGGGCGCCCCCGGCCGCCTGCAGCGCATCGGCGCCCGGGCCGGCGGCGGCGAAGCCTATGTCGACTACGCCCACACCCCCGACGGACTGGAGACGGTGCTCAAGGCGCTTCGTCCGCATACGGAGGGGCGCCTGTTGGTCGTGTTCGGCGCCGGCGGCGACCGCGACCGCACCAAGCGTCCGCTGATGGGCGAGGTCGCGGCGCGGCTGGCCGACGTGGCCATCATCACCGACGACAATCCGCGCTCCGAGGATCCTGCGGCCATCCGCGCGGAGGTCCAGGCCGGTGCGCCGGATGCGTTGAACATCGGCGGCCGCCGCGAGGCCATCCGCGCCGGCGTGGCGATGCTGACGGCCGGCGACGTGCTCGTCGTGGCCGGCAAGGGCCATGAGCAGGGCCAGACCATCGCCGGCGTGACCCATCCCTTCGACGACGTCGTCGAGACTGCCGCCGCGCTCGGCCTGGAGGTCGCCCATGTCTGACGCCCTCTGGACCTCGCAAGAGCTTGCCGCCGCGACGGGCGGAACCGTCGTCGGGGGTCCGTTCACGGTCAGCGGCGTGTCGATCGACAGCCGCTCGGTCGAGCCGGGCGACCTGTTCGTGGCCTTGGCGGGCGTCCGCGACGGCCATGAGTTCGCGGCCGGCGCGTTGGCCTCCGGGGCCATGGCGATCCTGGCCAGTCAGCCGGTCGATGGTCCGCACATCCTTGTCGAAGACACCTTCGCCGCGCTGGAGATCCTTGGCGTCGCGGCCCGGAAGCGCAATCCCGGACGACGCGCCGGCATCACCGGTTCGGTCGGCAAGACCAGCGTCACCCAGGCCATCGCCGCCTGCCTGGCGCTGGCCGGCCGCTGGCACTCGTCGGTGAAGTCCTACAACAACCACATCGGCGTCCCGCTGACCCTGGCGCGCATGCCGCGCGACACCGAGCGGGCGGTCTTCGAGATCGGCATGAACCACGCCGACGAGATCACGCCCCTGTCGCGGTTCGTGGCCCCGGACGTCGTGGCGATCACCACGGTCGGTCCGGTCCACATCGAGAACTTCCCCGACGGGGAGACCGGCGTGGCGAAGGCCAAGGCCGAGATCTTCGCCGGTCTCGAGCCGGGCGGCGTCGCTGTATTGAATGCCGACAACGCCTGGTTCGACCTGCTCAAGGCCGAGGCGCTCAAGGTCGGCGCCGTCGTGCGGTCCTTCGGGTCGGGCGAGGGCGTCGACGCCCGTCTCGTCGACTTTGTCGCCGGCGATGAGCGCGCCACGGTCCATGCGGTGATCGATGGCGAGGCGCTTGAGGTCCCGCTGCTGCAGACCGGCCTGCACTGGGGGCTCAACAGTCTCTGCGTGCTGTTGACGGTCGAGGCGATGGACGTTCCCCGCGAGACGGCGCTGGCCGGGCTGGCCGGCTTCGCGCCGCTGGCCGGCCGGGGCGCGGAGAAGACGGTCGCCATCGACGGCGGCGCCTTCACCCTCATCGACGAAAGCTACAACGCCAACCCGATCTCGATGAACGCCGCCTTCCGGACGCTCGGCGGCCGAAAGGCGACGGGGCGGCGGATCGTCGCGCTGACCGACATGCTGGAACTGGGCGACCAGGCGGCCGACTTCCATGCGGGGTTGGCCGCGCCGATCGACGCCGCCGGAATCGACCTGGTCTATTGCGCCGGGCCGCTGATGAAATCGCTCTGGGACGCCCTTCCGCCGACTCGGCGGGGCGGCTACGCCGATCAGGCGGCCGAGCTCGCGCTTCGGATCGTAAAGGCCGTTCAGCCGGGTGATCTGGTGATGGTCAAGGGATCGAACGGAAGCCGGGCCAGCGTCATCGCGGCCGCCCTGGCGTCAGTCGGCCATGGGGGGGACAAGGCCTGATGCTGTATCTGCTGTCAGAGATGCGGGATGCGCTCCCCGTTCTCAACCTTTTGAAATACCTGACGTTCCGGACCTTCATGGCGACCGCGACCGGCTTCATCATCGCTGTCGCGATGGGCTCGCGCTTCATCGCCTGGATGCGGGCTCGCCAGGGCAAGGGCCAGCCGATCCGCAAGGAAGGCATCGAGCGCCACGTTCTCGAGAAGGCCGGCACCCCGACCATGGGCGGCCTGATGATCCTGGCCGGGATGGTCGGCGGCACGATGCTGTGGGCCGACCTGACCAACGTCTATGTCTGGGTCGTCCTGATAGTCACCCTGGCCTTCGGCGTCCTGGGCTTCATGGACGACTACGACAAGGTCACCAAACAGACGACGGCCGGTGTCTCCGGCCGCGTGAAGCTGGGCATCCAGGCGCTGGTGGCGGTCGCCGCCGTGACCATCCTTGTGATGTTCGGACAGGTCTCGCCCGACACGCCGCAACTCAGCACCTCGGTCGCCTTCCCGATCTTCAAGCGCCTGCTGCTGGACCTGGGCTGGTTCTACGTCGCCTTCGGCGCCTTCGTGATCATCGGGGCCTCCAACGCGGTGAACCTGACTGACGGCCTGGACGGCCTGGCCATCGTGCCGGTGATGATCGCCGCCGCCACCTTCGGCCTGATCGCCTACCTCGTCGGCAACTACAACTTTGCCCAGTACCTGCAGGTCCACTTCGTGCCGGGGACGGGCGAGATCGCGGTCTTCTGCGGCGCCATCATCGGGGCCGGGCTGGGCTTCCTCTGGTACAACGCCCCGCCGGCCAAGATCTTCATGGGCGACACCGGCTCCCTGGCCCTCGGCGGCGCGCTCGGCGCCGTGGCGGTGGCCACCAAGCACGAGGTCGTCCTGGCCATCGTCGGCGGCCTGTTCGTGGCCGAGGCGCTGTCGGTGATGATCCAGGTCGCCTACTTCAAGCGGACCGGCAAGCGCATCTTCCTCATGGCGCCGATCCACCACCACTTCGAGAAGCTCGGCTGGGCCGAGTCCACCGTGGTGATCCGCTTCTGGATCATCTCCCTGATCCTGGCCGCCATCGGCCTCGCAACCCTCAAGCTCAGGTAGGGGGATGGCCCGGTCATGATCCCCGTTCGCGGCTTCGAGGGACGCAAGGTCGCCGTTCTCGGTCTGGGCAGGACCGGGCTGACGGCGGCGCGCGCCCTCGTGGCCGGCGGGGCGCAGGTCGCCCTGTGGGACGAGAACCCGGCCAGCCGCGAGGCCGCCGCCGCCGAAGGCTTCGCCGTCGAGGATCTGAAGACCGCGGACTGGTCCGATATCGCCGCGCTGATGCTGTCGCCCGGCATCCCGCTGACCCACCCCCGGCCGCACTGGTCGGTTGAGAAGGCCGCCGCCGCAGGGGTCGAGGTGCTCGGCGACATCGAACTCTTTGCCCGCACCGTCAACGCCGCCCCGCCGCACAAGCGCCCGAAGATCGCCGCCATTACCGGCACAAACGGCAAGTCGACGACCACGGCGCTGCTGGGCCATCTGTGCGCCGCCGCCGGCCGCGACACCCGCATCGGCGGCAACATCGGCTACGGCGTCCTGGGTCTGGAGGACATGCACGGCGGCGCCGTCTATGTGCTGGAGACCTCGTCCTACCAGCTCGACCTGACCAGCAGCCTCAAGCCCGACGCGGCCGTGCTGCTGAACATCTCGCCCGACCACCTCGACCGCCATGGCGGCATGGAGGGCTACGTCGCCGCCAAGCGCCGTGTGCTGCTCAACCAGGGCAAGGGCGACACCGCCATCATCGGCGTCGACGATCCCTGGTGCCAGCGCATCTGCACCGAGATCACCGCCGCCAACCGCCGGACCATCTGGCCGATCAGCGCCAGCCGCTCGATGGGGCGCGGCGTCTACGCCATCCAGGGCGTCCTCTATGACGCCACCGGCGACCGGGTGATCGAGGTCGCCGACCTGGTCCGCGCCCGCTCGCTGCCGGGCCGCCACAACTGGCAGAACGCCGCCGCCGCCTACGCCGCCGCCCGCGCCATGGGCATCCCGGCCGAGGTCGCCGCCGAGGGCCTGATGACCTTCCCTGGCCTGGCCCACCGCATGGAGACGGTCGGCGTCCGGGGCCTGGTGCGGTTCGTCAATGACTCCAAGGCGACCAACGCCGACGCCGCGCGACAGGCGCTGTCGAGCTATCCGCGCGTCTACTGGATCGCCGGCGGCCGCTCCAAGTCGGACGGCATCGCGCCGCTTGAGGACCTGTATCCGCGCGTGGCCAAGGCCTATCTCGTTGGCGAAGCGCAGGATGACTTCGCCAGGGCGCTCGAGGGCAAGGCCGACTACCTCAAGGCCGGCACGATCGAGGCCGCCGTGGCCGCCGCCTCGGCCGACGCGGAAGCCAGCGGCGAGGACGCGGTCGTCCTGCTGTCGCCGGCCTGCGCCTCCTTCGACCAGTTCAGCGATTTCGAGGCCCGGGGCGAGGCGTTCCGCGCCGCCGTGGAAGCCCTCGACCGACCCGCCCTCAGGGGAGCGCGCGCATGACCAACAGCGTTCACCCCTTCGCCCGCTCCGACCGCACCGCGCTGGGGCGCTGGTGGTGGACGACCGACCACTGGCTGCTGGGCGCCGTGGCCATTCTGATCACCCTGGGCGTGCTGCTGTCGTTCGGCACCAGCCCGGCCGCCGCGGCGCGGCTGCACTACGACGCCTCCTTCCACTTCGCCATTCGCCAGAGCGTGTTCGGCGTCGCGGCCCTGGCCATTCTGGTGGTCAGTTCGATGCTGACGGGACGGGGCATCCGGCGGACCGCCTTCATCGTCTATGTCCTGACCATCCTGCTGATGGCCGCGCTGCCCTTCCTGGGGCACGAGGCCAAGGGTGCGACGCGGTGGATCAACATCGCCGGCTTCACCCTGCAGCCGTCCGAGTTCATGAAGCCGGCGCTGATCGTGCTGGTCGCCTGGATGTTCGCCGAGGGCCAGAAGGGCGAGGGCGTCCCGGGCGTGTTTGTCGCCTTCTGCCTGTACGGGGTGGCGGTGGCGCTGCTCCTGATCCAGCCCGACGTCGGCCAGACCGTGCTGATCACCGTCGCCTTCGGCGCCGCCTTCTGGATGGCGGGGGTGCCGATCAGCTGGATCATGGGACTGGGCGTCACGGCCGTCATCGGGCTGGGCAGCACCTATTTCCTGATCCCGCACGTCCACGCCCGCGTCGACACCTTCCTGAGCCCCGACAAGGCCGACAAGCACCAGATCAGCCAGGCGTCCGAGGCCATCGCCGCCGGCGGGCTGTTCGGTCGCGGCCCCGGCGAGGGCGTGATGAAGCGCGGCGTGCCCGACATGCACACCGACTTCGCCTATTCGGTTCTGGCCGAGGAGTACGGCCTGATCTTCTCACTGGCCCTGATCAGCCTGTTCGCCTTCCTGGTCATCCGCGGCCTCTACCGGGCGCTGCGGCTGTCGGATCCGTTCGAGCAGGTCGCCGCCGCCGGGCTGTTCGTTCTGGTCGGGCAGCAGGCCCTGATCAACGTGGCGGTGAACCTCAACATGATCCCGACCAAGGGCATGACGCTGCCCTTCATCAGCTATGGCGGCTCCTCGATGCTGGCGATGGGGCTCACGCTCGGCATGGCCCTGGGCCTCACCCGCAAACGCCCCGGCGCCTATGCGGCGAATGAAGGCCTCGCTCGCGCCGGCGCCTTCGCCTAGAGAGTATCCCATGCCAGCCAGACTCGCAGTGGTCGCCGCCGGGGGAACCGGCGGCCATATGTTCCCGGCCCAGGCGCTCGCCGAGGCGCTGACGGCGCGTGGCTGGCGCATCCTGCTGGCGACCGACGAGCGTGGCTCCCTCTACGCCGACAAGTTTCCCGCCGACCTTCGGATCACGCTTTCGGCCGCCACGGCAAAGTCCGGCGACGCCGCCGGCATGATTAAGGCCGGCGTGGCGGTCCTGCAGGGCACGATGCAGGCGCGCGGCTTCTTCAAGCGCATGGACCCCGCCGTCGTCGTCGGCTTCGGCGGCTACCCCTCGCTGCCCTCCCTGCTCGCGGCGTTGAGCCAGGGCCGGCCGACGGTGATCCATGAGCAGAACGCGGTGCTGGGCCGCGTGAACCGCTTCCTGGCCGGCAGCGTCCGGGAAGTCGCCTGCGCCTTCCCGACCCTGGAGAAGGCCAATCCGAAGGTGAAGGCCCGGGCCCATGTGGTCGGCAACCCGGTGCGCCCCGATATCCGGGCGCTGGCCGAGGTCTCCTACGAGCCGCCGACGGCGGACGGACCCATCCGGCTACTGATCACGGGCGGCAGCCAGGGGGCCCGCCTGCTGTCCGAGATGGTGCCCGAGGCCATCCTGCGCCTGCCCGAGGATCTGCGCGCCCGGATCACGGTGCAGCAGCAGACCCGCAAGGAGTCGATGGACATCGCCCGGCGCATCTACGCCGACGCCCTGGTCAAGGCCGAGGTCGCGCCCTTCTTCCGTGACATGGCCGGCCGACTGCGCGACGCGCACCTGGTCATCGGCCGGGCCGGCGCCTCGACGGTCTGCGAGCTGGCCGTGGCCGGCAAACCGTCGCTGCTGGTGCCGCTGAAGATCGCCGCCGACGACCACCAGACCTTCAACGCCCAGCTGCTGGCCGACGCCGACGCCGCGGCCGTCGCTGCCGAGGACGAGCTGACCGTCGATGATCTCTCCGGCGCGCTCAAGGCGCTGCTGAACGATCCCGCCTGGCTGGCCAACATGGCCAAGGGCGCCCGGTCGGTGGCAAGGCCCGACGCGGCGGACAAGCTGGCCGATCTGGTCGAGCGGACGGCGCTGGGGGGTTAGCGCAGCGCTTCGACGCCCTGCGTGCTTCGACACGCGGTCTGCGACCGCTGCTCAGCATGACTTTGGTGGGTAGTCTTCCAATCCAGTCATCCTGAGCAGGCGCGAAGCGGCGTGTCGAAGGACGCAGTGACCTCAACGCCCGTATTCCGGCCGTCCCACAAATCGTCTAAGCCGCTTCCCATGAACCAGCGCCGCCGCCCCGTACCCTTCGAACTTGGTCCCGTGCACTTCATCGGCATCGGCGGCATCGGCATGAGCGGCATCGCCGAGATCATGATCCGGATCGGCTACACGGTGCAGGGCAGCGACCTGAAGGCCAGCGCCAACACCGAGCGGCTGGAGAAGCTGGGCGCGAAGATCTTCATCGGCCAGCAGGCGGCCAACGTCGAGCACGCCTCGGCCATCGTCTATTCGACCGCCGTGAAGGCCGACAATCCCGAGATGGTCGCCGCCCGCGAGCGCCGCCTGCCGCTGGTGCGCCGCGCCGAGATGCTGGCCGAGCTGATGCGGCTGCAGTTCTCGATCGCCGTCGGCGGCACCCACGGCAAGACCACCACCACCTCGATGATCGCCGCCCTGCTGGACGCCGGCGGCCTCGACCCCACCGTGGTCAACGGCGGCATCATCAACGCCTATGGCACCAACGCCAAGGTGGGGGAGGGCGACTGGATCGTCGTCGAGGCCGATGAGAGCGACGGCACCTTCCTGAAGCTGAAGTCCACCGTCGCGGTGGTCACCAACATCGACGCCGAGCACCTGGACCACTGGGGCGACTTCGAGGCGGTGAAGAAGGGCTTCCGGGACTTCGTCGAGAACATCCCCTTCTACGGTTTCGCGGCGGTCTGCGTGGACCATCCGGAGGTCCAGGCCATGGCCGCCCGGATCGAGAACCGGCGGCTGGTCACCTACGGGACCAATCCGCAGGCGGAGGTCCGGGCCCAGCACATCACCATGGGCCCCGACGGCGCCCGGTTCGACGTGCTGATCACCCCGCTGGCCGGCGAGCCGATCCGCTACGATGGCCTGACCCTGCCGATGGCGGGGCTGCACAACGTCATGAACGCCTGCGCCGCCATCGCGGTCGCCCGCGAGCTGGGCGTCGACGAGGCCGGCATCCGGGCGGGCCTCAAGGGCTTCGGCGGGGTGAAGCGGCGCTTCACCACCACCGGGGTCGTGGGCGGCGTGCGGATCATCGACGACTACGCCCACCACCCGGTGGAGATCGCCGCCGTGCTGACCGCCGCCCGGGCCATGACGCCGGACGCCAAGGTCATCGCCGTGGTCCAGCCGCACCGCTACACCCGGCTGCGCGACCTGATGGCGGAGTTCAGTTCCTGCTTCAACGACGCCGACGTGGTCATCGTCGCCGACGTCTACACGGCGGGCGAGGCGCCGATCCCGGGCATCGATCGCGACGGCCTGATCGAGGGCCTGCGCCGCTTCGGCCACCGCCGCGCCCTGCCGCTGGAGAGCCCGGCGGCGCTGGCCGGGATGATCGCCGAGGAGGCGAAGGCCGGGGACATGGTCGTGTTGCTTGGGGCAGGGGATGTGACCAGCTGGTCCTATGCGCTTCCGGCGCAGCTTGAGGCGCTGGCGTGAGGTCGTGCGTCCTTCGACACGGCCCTGCGGGCCTGCTCAGGATGACTGATCTTGTAGCGCTTCCCCTTCCAGTCATGGTGAGCAGCGCGAAGCGCGTGTCGAACCACGCAGGGCGTCTGAAATGACCTGGAAGTCCAACCTCCCCGCCGTGCGTGGCAAGCTGCTGTTCGACGAGCCGCTGGCGCCATTCACCTGGTTCCGCGTCGGCGGGCCGGCCGAGGTGCTGTTCCTGCCAGCCGATCCCGAGGACATGGCCGACTTCCTGCGCCAGCTGCCGGCTGGCGTGCCGGTCACGGCGCTGGGCGTCGGCTCCAACGTCATCATCCGCGACGGCGGCGTGCCGGGGGTGGTCATCCGCTGCGCCGGCAAGGCCTGGGGCGAGGTGCTGGTCGACGGTGACCTGGTCATCGCCGGCCCCGCCGCGCTCGACGCCCAGGTGGCCCGGGCGGCCGCCAGGGCGGGTCTGGCGGGGCTGGAGTTCTTCGTCGGCATCCCGGGCACGATCGGCGGCGCCCTGACCATGAACGCCGGCTGCTATGGCCGCGAGACCAAGGACATCCTCGTCTCGGCGACCGGCTACGACCGCACCGGCGAATTCCGGATCTGGGAGAACCAGGACTTCGGCTTCACCTACCGCCACAGCGTCGTGCCCGAGAATTCGATGTTCTGGACCCAGTCGGTGTTCCGCGGCACGCCCGACGACCCGGCCGCCGTCAAGGCGCGCATGGACGAGATCACCGCCCGGCGCGAGACGACCCAGCCGATCCGCGAGAAGACCGGCGGCTCGACCTTCAAGAACCCGGAGGGCCACTCCTCCTGGAAGCTGGTCGACGAGGCCGGCTGGCGCGGCAAGCTGTTCCGGGCGACCGGCGGCGGCGCGATGTTCAGCGACCTGCACAGCAACTTCATGATCAACCCGGGCGAGGCCACCGCCGCAGACCTCGAGGACCTGGGCGAGGCCGTCCGCGCCGACGTGAAGGCAAAAACGGGCGTCGAGCTGAACTGGGAAATCAAGCGGATCGGCAAGCCGGCCTGAGCCGGTTCATCGAACACGGGAACGCCGTGGCCGCGCGTCTGATTGTATCGTATGCCCAGGAGGCGGTTAACTCAGGCGTCCTTGACCCATGTCCGGCCACGACCACGACCCCTCGTCCGATGCTGATCTGGTGCGTCCCGCGCACGAGGGCCGGCAGGCCATGGCGGCGACCGATCCCGACGAGGACGAAAGCGCGCGCCTCTTCACCAGCGCCGACTTCCTGTCGCTGGACGCGTCGGTCGAGGCGGCGATCTCCCGCCGGATCGACCTGTACTACAACGCGCCGCTGGAGATCTTTCCGTTTGGCGAGCAGAACCGCAAGCCGGACCGCTTCCACGTGCTGTTCAAGCGCCAGGTCGAGGAACGCTTCCCCGACGACGCCCAGATGCGGCGGGAGGTTTCCGCCTACGGTCGCCTGATCTTCCGCTGGCTCCTGTCCTACATGCTCGGCAAGCGCATGCTGCAGATCCTGGCGCTCGCCGGGCTGTGGGCGCTGGCGGCGTCGGGTTCAATGCTGCTCCAGGGCGTGATCGTCGGGGCCGGTCCGCAAGCGGTCGCCATCGGCGTGGCCATGCTGCTGGTCGTGGGGCTGTTCTTCGGGGTCAACGCCCTGGTCTTCACCCAGTACCGGCTGGGTCTGGAGAACCGCTCCTATTCGCTGTCGCGCGAGATCGTGCAATACACGCGGACGCTCCAGAACGACTACACGACGATCCGGGCGCTGCCGGACCAGTCCGAGACCCACTTCCAGAGCGACGGCCCGGCCTGGGGCAAGCGTTCGGCCTTCCTGATCCGGCTCCTGATGTGGATCGCCGCGCGGATGGAGTACCTGGAAAAGTACGTCCAGGTGTCGATGTGGCGCGTGCGGCGTGAGCGCTACTGGATGGACTGGGCCGGCGGGTTCCTGACCCTGCTCGTGCTGGGCCTGTGGATGTGGGCGCTCGGCGGCCTGTCCGCGCCGGCGGACGGCGGGGTCATGTTCCGGGTGCTGCAGGGCCTGGCCGTGGTTCTCGGCCTGGTGGTCTCCTGGTCGTCCTTCTCCCGCTGGCGTACGCCGGTGACCCTGGTCCAGGACAAGCTCGATCCGGGCTCGTGGATTCGCTACTCGACGCTCGACCTCGACAACACGATCGGGGAGCAGGTGCGCCGCGACAAGGAACGGCTCGTCGAGTACCGCCACCTCACGCGCGGACGCTGATCAGCGCCGTCGCGCTTGACTTGGCGGCCCCGCTATCGCACCCGCCGAGGATGCGTTGCTTCCTGCCCGCCCTCGTGGCCAGTCTCGCCCTCTCGACGGCCGCCGTTCCGGTCCAGGTCCGGGCTGTCGAGCCCGCCGACACCGCCGCCGTGGTGCGCGACCGGGCGCTGGCCGATCCCCTCGCCTGGACGCTGCTCGAGGATCTGACCACCGACATCGGGCCGCGTCTTGTCGGCTCTCCCGGCATGGCCCGCGCCAAGGACTGGGGCGTCCAGACCTTCAAGGACCTCGGCTTCACCAACATCACCGTCGAGGCGTTCGCAAAGCCGTCCTGGACGCGCGGCGCGGAGTCGGCCTCGGTTGTTGCGCCCTATCCGTTCAAGCTGTCGATCCTGGGCCTTGGCGGCTCCGTGCCGACCCCGCCCAAGGGCGTCGAGGCCGAGATCGTGGTCTTCCGGTCCTACACTGACCTTCTGGCCGCGCCGGTCGGGTCTCTGACCGGCAAGATTGCCGTGGTCACCCAGGCCATGACCCGCACCCAGGACGGCGCGGGCTACGGCGCGGCCGGGGTCGCGCGCCGGTCCGGGGCGTCGGAGGCCGCGAAGCGCGGCGCCATCGCCTATCTTGTCCGTTCCATCTCGACCTCCGACTCGCGGCTGCCGCACACCGGCGCCTTCCGCTACGCGGATGACGCGCCGAAGATCCCGGCCGCCGCGCTGGGCGTACCCGACGCCGAGTTGCTGGAGCGCCTTGCCGCCCGGGGCCCGGTGAAGGTGAAGCTCAGCCTCGCCTCGACCACCAACCCCGACAACGTCGCCTGGAATATCTCGGGTGATATCGTCGGCAGCGAGAGGCCCGAACAGATCGTCGTCATCGGCGGCCACCTCGACAGCTGGGATGTCGGGACCGGCGCCATCGACGACGCCTCCGGCATCGCCATCACCACGGCGGCGGCCAAGCTGATCGGCGACCTGCCGCGCCATCCCAAGCGGACGATCCGGGTGGTCATGTGGGGCTCCGAGGAAAGCGGCGGCTCGAGCGAGGCCTATGCCAAGGCCCGGGCCGGCGAGATGGGCAACCTGGTCGTGGCCAGCGAGAGCGACCTGGGCGGCGATCGCATCTACGCGCTGATGCTGCCACAGGGCGCGGCCGTCCACCCGATCCGGGGCCAGTTGTTGACCCTGCTGGCGCCGCTGAAGATCTTCGTCTCCTCCGAGGCGGCCCGGTCGGGCGGCGCGGACACCACGGGCCTTCAGGCCGCCGGCGTACCGGTCTTCAGCCTGCGCCAGGACGCCAGCCGCTACTTCGACTTCCACCACTCCGAGGACGACACCCTCGACAAGGTCGACCGCCGAAGCCTCGACCATAACGTCGCCGCCTGGGCGGCCGTCATCTACATGATCGCCGACAGCGATATCGACTTCCGCGCTTTGAAGGACGCCAAATGAGCCTGCCGCTCCAGGGCCACCACGTCGCCGTTCTGCTGGGCGGCCTGTCATCCGAGCGCGAGGTCAGCCTCGTCTCCGGGGCCGCCTGCGCGACCGCGCTGGAAAGCCTCGGCGCCAGGGTCACCCGCGTCGACGCCGGCCGCGACCTGGCGCAGGTGTTGACCGCGCTGAAGCCCGACGTCTGCTTCAACGCCCTGCACGGCGAGTGGGGCGAGGACGGCTGCGTCCAGGGCGTGCTGGAGACGCTGGGCGTCCCCTACACCCACTGCGGGGTTCTGGCCTCGGCCCTGGCCATGGACAAGGCCAAGTCCAAGGCCGTGCTGGCGGCGGCGGGCGTCACGGTGCCGGGCGGCGGGCTCTACAACCGCCACGACGTCGCCCGCGATCACGTCATGCCGCCGCCCTATGTCGTGAAGCCCAACGCCGAAGGCTCCTCGGTCGGGGTGTTCCTGGTCTTCGAAGGCGCCAACAGCCCGCCGCAGGAGGTTATCGCGCCGTCCTGGACCTTCGGCGAGGAGGTCATGGTCGAGCCCTACATCGCCGGCATGGAGCTGGCCGTCGCGGTCATGGACGGCAAGGCCCAGACGGTCACCGAGATCGTCCCGCGCACCGGCTTCTACGACTACGACGCCAAGTATGCCGAGGGAGGCTCCGAGCACGTCGTGCCGGCCCGCATGCCGCCCGAGGATTTCGACCGCGCCCTTCGCCTTTCGGAGCTCGCCCACGCCGCGCTTGGTTGTCGCGGCGTGACCAGAAGCGACCTTCGTTATGACCCTGTTAAGCGTCTTCTGGTCCTCTTGGAGGTCAATACGCAGCCCGGCATGACTCCTACCTCTCTGGTTCCAGAACAGGCGGCGCATCTGGGTACGTCGTTTGACCAACTAGTGCTCTGGATCGTGGAGGATGCGTATGCCCGCGGCAATGCGGGGGGCGGGGCGCGATAACGCCAAGCCCCGGGCCAAAGCGCCCGCAAACAGGGGTGGACCCCGGAAAGCCTCCCCGGCGCCACGGCCCGCGGCGAAGCTGCGCGCCGCGCGCGGCGTGCTGCCGCCGATGGTCGCGCTGGGCGCGGCCGCCGCCGTACTGGCCGTCGGCCTCATCGTGACGCTGGCCACCGGACATCGCGGCGAGCGCGTGGCTCACAGTCTCGGCTCGGCGGTCGCCGGCCAGACGGCCGGGTTCGGATTTCGCGTCGAAAAGGTTCACGTGCAGGGCGCCTCGCCGATGGCGCAGCAGGCCATCCTGGACGCCACCGGCCTGTCGCGCGGCCGGCCGATTCTCGATCTCGACCTCGAGCAGGTCCGCCAGGCGGTCGCCGCCGTGGGCTGGGTGAAGGACGCGCAGGTGGTGCGCCTTCTGCCCGACACCCTGGTGATCGCCGTCAAGGAGCGCGAGACCCTGGCGGTCTGGCAGTCGCGCGGCCGGACCTTCGTCATCGACGGCGGCGGACAGGCGATCCCTGAAGCCGATCCCGGTCGTTTCCCGCAGCTGCCGCTGATCGTGGGGGAGGGCGCCAACGACGCCGCCGCCGCCATCCTGCCGGCCGTCCAGTCGCGTCCCCGGCTGCGGGACCGTCTCGAGGCGCTGGTGCGCGTCGATGGACGGCGCTGGGACCTGCGCCTGAAGGACGGCGGCATCGTGCAGCTGCCGGCGGTGGATGAAGAGTCGGCGCTGATCCGTCTGGACCAGCTCGACCAGCGTCAGCGGATCCTTGAGCTGGGGTTCGAGCGCATTGACCTGCGGGAGCCGGGCCTGATCGCCCTGCGACCGCGTGAAACTCCAGCGTCGGGCGAACCGCCTGTCGCGGCAGGCGTATAAGAAAGCGGCGGGCGGGGTGCTCAAATCGATGTCACGGAGCGATGATCGCAAGCAGGCGCGGGATGGCCTGAAGGCGGCGTTGGCGCGCCAACCGGTGATCGCCGCCGTCGATCTAGGCGCGTCCAAGGTCGCCTGCTTCGTGATGAAGCCGGACGGCGTGCGTCGCGGCGACCGCACCCTGACCACAGCCGGGGTCGGCTATGTGCAGTCGCGCGGCGTCAAGGGCGCCTCCATCGCCAGCATGGACGAGGCGGCCGAGGCCATCGCCCTGGCGGTCGAGCGGGCCGAAGCCGTCGCCGGCGTCAGCGTCCAGGGCGTCACCATCGCCACCGCCGGCGGCCAGATGGGCAGCCAGCGGGTCGGCGCCCGCGTCTCCATCGGCGCCCGGCCGATCACCGACAACGACTGTTCGCGCGCCCTGGCGGCCGCCCTGGCGCAGATCCGGCTGCCGGGTCGCCGGCCGTTGCATATCCTGCCCATCGCCTGGTCGGTCGACGGCCAGCGCGGCGTGCGCGACCCCCGCTCGATGTTTGGCAAGAGCCTGGGCGTCGATCTGGTTGTCGTCTCCATCGCCGAGACCATTTTCCAGACTCTCGGGCACTGCGTTGAGCGCGCTCACCTCCAGTTCGAGGGCGTGGTCGCCGCGCCCTTCGTCTCGGCGCTCGCCGCGCTCGAGGAGGACGAGATGGACCTGGGCGCCATCTGCATCGACATGGGCGGCGGCACGACCTCGGCGGCCGTGTTCAGCGGCGGCAGTCTGGTCCATGTCGAGTGCCTGGCTGTTGGCGGCGAGCACGTGACCCAGGACATCGCCCGCGGCCTGTCCACGTCCCGCGCCGGCGCCGAGCGCATCAAGACGCTGCATGGCTCGGCCATCGCCTCGGCCAACGAGGACCGCGAGATGATCGAGGCGCCGCCGCGCGGCGACGATCCCGGCGCCGGTCCTGTCATCGCGCCCAGGTCCCTGCTGAAGGGGATCATCGCCCCCCGGGTCGAGGAAACGCTCGAGCTTCTGCGTGAACGGCTCAAGGAGGCCGGGGCGCTGATCGAGCCGGGCGCCGGCATCGTCCTGACCGGGGGCGCCAGCCAGCTGGCCGGTGTGCGCGAAGTCGCGGTGCGGGTGTTCGACCGCCCCGTGCGGCTCGGCCGGCCCCGTCGCGTGCCGCATCTGGCCGACGCCGTCACCGGCCCGGCATTCTGTGCGGCCGCCGGCGTCCTGCACCGCGCGGCCTTTGGTCCGCGCGAAGCGGTTTCCGCCAAGGTGCTGGCCGGTGCGGGGAAGCGCCGTGAGCCGGTTGATCCGGGCGCCGGCGCGGTGACGAAAGTGGCGGCCTGGCTGCGTGACAATCTGTAGCCGTAATTCTCGGCCCGATTCGCGCAAGCCCTTACTGCACAACATAATTGCGACGGGACTGGCTTAACCCGGCGGCGACTCACGCTATGCGGTTAACTGCCGATTAAGGATGTGGGTCCGACATTAACCCCGCCGTAAGGCATTCCCGGCGCGCGGGTCGCCGGACTGTTCGCAAGAACGCCAGGACACGGGGTCCCATTATGAAGTTGTACGCGCCACAAACCACCGAACTGAAGCCCAGGATCGTCGTCTTCGGCGTCGGCGGCGCCGGCGGCAACGCGGTGAACAACATGATCGAGGCAGGCCTCGAGGGTGTTGAGTTCGTCGTCGCCAACACCGACGCCCAGCAGCTGCAGTTCGCCAAGACCGAACGTCGCATCCAGCTCGGCGTCCAGGTGACCCAGGGCCTCGGCGCCGGGGCCCACCCCGAGGTCGGCATGAGCGCCGCCGAAGAGAGCACGCCCGAGATCGGCGAGCACCTCGACGGCGCCCACATGGTCTTCATCACCGCCGGCATGGGCGGCGGCACCGGCACCGGCGCCGCGCCGATCATCGCCAAGTGCGCGCGCGAGCGCGGCATCCTGACGGTGGGCGTGGTCACCAAGCCGTTCCACTTCGAAGGCCGCCACCGCATGCGGCTGGCCGACGCGGGCATCGCCGAACTGCAACGCTACGTCGACACCCTGATTGTCATCCCGAATCAGAACCTGTTCCGCGTCGCCAACGAGCGCACGACCTTCGCCGAGGCGTTCGGTATGGCCGACCAGGTCCTGCACTCGGGCGTCCGCTCGATCACCGACCTGATGGTGCTGCCGGGCCTGATCAACCTCGACTTCGCCGACGTCCGCACGGTCATGACCGAGATGGGCAAGGCGATGATGGGCACCGGCGAGGCGTCCGGCGACGACCGCGCCCTGATGGCGGCCCAGAACGCGATCCAGAACCCGCTGCTCGATGAAGTCTCGCTCAAGGGCGCCAAGGCCGTTCTGGTGAACGTCACCGGCGGTCTGGACATGACCCTGCTCGAAGTCGACGAAGCGGCGAACGCCATCACCGACCAGGTCGATCCGGAAGCCAACGTCATCTTCGGCGCGGCCTTCGATCCGGCGCTGGAAGGCTCGATCCGCGTTTCGGTGGTCGCCACCGGCATGGACGGCGCCTCCATCGCCGCCATCGAGCCGCAGCGCACGATGCGTGTGAACGCCACGGCCAAGCCGCTGATCGTCGAGCAGGCCGCGCCGGCGCCGGCGCCGGTCGCCGAGACCTTCGCCCAGCCTGCGGCCTATGAGCCCGCGCGGGCCGCCGAGCCCGCTCCGACCCCGTCCTGGGCCGCGCCGGAGCCGCAGGTGATCCAGCCGGCCATGTCCATGGACGTGCAGCAGGCCGATCTGGCGTTTGAAGAGCCCGCGCCTGTCGCCGCGGCGACGCCGGCCCCCGAGCCGGTCATCCAGACGACCGCCGCGCGCACGGTCATCGTCGATCCCCTCGTCGCCGAGGACGAGGACTTCGACGCGCCGCTCTACGCGGAGACCCCGTTCACCGACAGCCGACAGCAGCGCAAGGGCTTCCTCAGCCTGTTCGGCGGCCGCCCGCAGCAGCAGCAGCCCCGGACCGAAGGCGGCATGCCTCGCGCCCTGGGCCGGTCTTCGACGGCCGCGCAACCGATCGAGGAACCGCAGGTCGACGAGTCCGAGGATCTGGAGATCCCGTCCTTCCTTCGGCGGCTCGCCAACTAGCCTGTCGGGCGAACCTGGCGGACGCGTCTTCGCCCCCTGCTAGAATGCCGAAACACCATCGCCGGTCGGGCTGTTGCAGTCCGGCCGGCGATGTCGTTTTTATTCAGCACTTTCAACGACTTCCAGCGGTAACAATCCGAAACAGCGATTGTTTTGCCGCGCCGCAGCATAACTCGTAAATGGCACGTGGGGCGTTGCGCGGTCGTTGAGGCCGCCGGCCCCCTGACTTGAAAGGTCGCTCGTGTCCCTGTCGGCGTATCATCAGCACACCGTGGCCGGCCCCGTGATCTTCGCGGGCGTCGGCGTGCACACCGGCGCCCATGTGCGCGTCGCCGTGCGCCCGGCTGCGATCGACGCCGGCGTGACCTTCGTGCGCACCGACCTCAAGGACATCGACAACAGCATCCGGGTTTCGGCCGAAGCCGTCGGCCAGACCCGCCTGGGCACCGTCATCGGCAATGCGGCCGGCGCCAGCGTCTCGACCATCGAGCACCTGATGGCGGCCTTCTGCGCCCTGGGCATCGACAATGTCATCGTCGAGCTGGACGGGCCGGAAGTGCCGATCCTCGACGGCTCGGCCGAAGTCTTCATCCAGTTTCTTGATCGCGCCGGACGCCGTCGCCAGGAAGCCTCGCGTCGTTTCATCGAAGTCCTGGAGCCGGTCGAGGTTGTCGAGGGCGACAAGCGCGCCGTCCTGCTGCCGTCGGATCGCTTCGAGGTCGCCTTCGAAATCGCGTTCGACTCGGCGCCGATCGGCCGTCAGCGCGTCGACCTGGAGATCACCGAGCAGTCGTTCCGCGAGGAGCTGGCCGATTGCCGCACCTTCGGCTTCCTGAAGGACGTCGAGGCCCTGCGCGCCGCCGGCCTGGCCCGCGGCGCCTCGATGGAGAACGCCGTGGTCCTCGACGGCGACCGCGTGCTGAACCCGGAAGGCCTGCGCCGTCCGGACGAATTCGTTCGCCACAAGGCGCTGGACGCGGTGGGCGACCTCTATGTCGCCGGTCTTCCGCTGCTCGCCCGCTTCGAGGGCCTCTACGCGGGCCATGGCCTGAACAACCTGCTGGTCCGGGCGCTCATGGCCCGCCCGCAGTCCTGGCGTGTCCGCACGCTCGCTCCGGAATTCGCTCAAGCGGTTTGATCGGCTTTCGCCGCATTTGCGCCCGCCTTCCTGTGGTGTAGAAGCCAACAGGCGCCGGGGGCGCGAACTGGTTCGAGGTGAGGGTAAGTGCTTCATAGATCGCATGGCCGCACGGTGGCCGTCGTTGCGGCCGTGACGGCGTCTCTGGCGCTCACCGCTTGCGCGGGAGACCGCAAACCCACGCCGCGCCTCGCCTATCAGGAACGCCCGGTCGAGCTTCTGTACACAACCGGCGCCTATCGTCTCGATCAGCGTCGCTGGACCGAGGCCGTGTCCTACTTCCAGGAAGTCGAGCGTCAGCACCCCTATTCCGAATGGTCGCGCCGTTCGATCCTGATGGCGGCCTACGCCCGCTACCAGGCCAACCAGTACACCGCCGCCATCGATGACGCCGACCGCTTCATCCAGCTGTACCCTGGCAACCCGTCGGTCGTTTACGCCTACTATCTGAAGGCCGTCTGCTACTTCGAGCAGATCGTGGACGTGAACCGCGACCAGGCGTCGACCGAGCAGGCGCTGGCCGCGCTGCGCGACATCGTCACGCGCTATCCGACCACCGAGTATGCCTCTGACGCCCGCCTGAAGATCGACATGGTCAACGACCAGCTGGCCGGCAAGGAAATGGCCATCGGTCGCTACTACATGCGCCAGGGCCAGACGCTGGCGGCCATCAACCGCTACAAGACCGTCATCGACCGCTACCAGACGACCACCCACACGCCCGAGGCGCTGTATCGGCTGGTCGAGAGCTACACGACGCTCGGCCTGATGGGCGAGGCGACGGCCAACGGCGCTGTGCTCGGCTACAACTTCCCGGGCGATCCCTGGTACGCTGACGCCTACAGGCTGTTGACCGACAAGGGCTTGCAGCCGGCCGTCGCGCCGCTCGATCCGGGCGCCAAGGTCAGCTATCTCGACAGGATGCTGGGCAAGAAGCCTGCCCCGCCGCCCCCGGGCGAGGCGGTGCAGACAACCGAGCCGACCCGCGTTGCGCCGCCGGAAGCCGACATCACGGCCATCCCGGCGCCCAAGCCCAAGCGCAAGAGCATGCTCGACCGCATGCTTGGTCGTTGACATAGAACGATAGTAGAACAAACTGCCCGCCATGCTGATCGGGCTGACCATTCGTGACGTCGTGCTCATCGAGAGCCTGGACCTCGCCATAGGTCCGGGCCTCACGGCGCTGACCGGCGAGACCGGCGCGGGCAAGTCGATCATCCTCGACGCCCTGGGCCTGGCCACCGGCATGCGCGCCGAGGCGGGCCTGGTGCGCCGGGGCGCGACCCAGGCCAGCGCCACCGCCATCTTCTCCCTGCCGCCTGACCACGCCGTCTGGGCCGTGCTCGACGAGAAGGGCCTGGCCTATGAGCGGGACGAGGATCTGGTCCTGCGTCGCCAGCTGTCGGCGGACGGCCGCAGCCGCGCCTTCGTCAACGACCAGGCGACCGGCGTCGCGGCGCTGAAGGAGCTGGGCGCCCTGCTGCTCGAGGTGCACGGCCAGCACGAGACGGTCGGCCTGCTCGACCCCCGCACCCACCGGGCCCTGCTCGACGCGTTCGGCGGCGTCTCCATCGCCCAGGTGGCCGCCGCCTGGAGCGGCTGGCGCGCCGCGCGGGAGCGGACGGCCGGCCTGCGCGACCTGGCCGCCCGCACCGCCGCCGACATGGAGGAGATCGCCCTGCGCCTGGGCGAACTGGACCGGCTCGACGCCCGCAGCGGCGAGGAGACGGCCCTGGCCGAGGAGCGGGCCATCCTCGGCGCGTCCGAAAAGGCCCTGGCTGAAGTCTCGGCCGCGCGCGAATCGCTCGGCGGCAACCGGCTGGGCCAGAACATCGCCTCGGCCTTCCGGGCCCTGGAGCGGGCCCGCGAGCGGGCGATCACCGCCGGCGCGGCGCTGGACGGTCCGGCCGTGAAGCGGCTGGAGGCCGCGGCCGAGGCCGTGGACGCCGCGCTCAGCCAGGTGCGCGAGGCCGAAGCGGCGATCGACGCCGCCGCCGAGGCCTTCGATGTCGACCCCAAGCGGCTGGAGGAGGCGGAGGAGCGGCTGTTCGCGCTGCGCGGCATGGCGCGGAAGCTGAACGTCTCCGTCGAATCCCTGCCGCAGGTCCGCGCCGAGCTCAGCGCCCGGCTGCGCAACATCGAGACCTCGGAAGCCCAGCTGAAAGCCGCCGAGGCGGCCGAGGCGGTCGCCCGCAAGGTCTACCTCGAGGCCGCCGCCGTGCTGTCGGCCGAGCGCCGCGCCGCCGGCGATCGCCTGTCCACCGCCGTCGAGGGCGAGCTGGCCCCGCTGAAGCTTGAGAAGGCGAAGTTCCGCGTCGCCGTAGAGCCGCTGGCCGAGGACCGCGCCGGACCCACGGGCCTGGACCGCGTGGCTTTCGAGATCGCCACCAACCCCGGCGCGCCGTTCGGCCCTCTGGAGGCCATCGCCTCGGGCGGCGAACTGGCCCGCTTCGCGCTGGCGTTGAAGGCCTCGCTGGCCGCGCGGACCAGGGGCGCCCAGCCGCTGATGATCTTCGACGAGGTCGACCAGGGGGTCGGCGGGGCCGTGGCCGACGCCGTCGGCCTGCGCCTGCGCCGCCTCGCCGCCGACGCCCAGGTGCTGGCCGTCACCCACAGTCCGCAGGTCGCGGCGCGCGGAGACGCCCACTGGCGCATCAGCAAGAGCGGCGACGCGGCCATGACCCGCACCGCCGTCGAGGTCCTGTCCCCCGATGCCCGCGAGGAGGAGATCGCCCGGATGCTGGCCGGCGCCGAGGTCACCGACGCGGCGAGGGCGGCGGCGCGGGCGCTGATCGGGGCTTAGCGGCGTTGCGTCGTTCGACACGCGCCTGCAGCGCTACTCACCATGACGTATGGTGGGCGAAAATCTCCACGTCATCCTGAGAAGGCCCGAAGGGCCGTGTCGAAGGACGCAGGGAATCGAAGCAGTGATGCCTCATGAGCGCTGAAATCCTCCCCGCCGACCTCACGCAAGCCCAGGCCGCCGAGGAACTGGAGCGCCTGGCCGACCAGCTGGCCGCGCATGACATCGCCTATCACCGCGAAGACGCGCCCACGATCAGCGACGCCGAGTACGACGCCCTCAAGCGCCGCAACGAGGCCATCGAGGCCCTGTTCCCGCATCTGGTCCGCGACAACAGCCCGTCGCTGAAGGTCGGGGCGGCCGCCTCCGGCCAGTTCGGGCCGGTCGAGCACGGCGTGCCGATGCTGAGCCTCGACAACGCCTTCGCCGACGAGGACGTGACCGATTTCGACGCCCGGGTGCGGCGCTTCCTGCGGCTGGATCCGGACGAGCATGTCGCCTTCACCGCCGAGCCGAAGATCGACGGGCTGTCGGCTTCGATCCGCTACGAGAAGGGCTTGCTGATCCGCGGCGCCACGCGGGGCGATGGCCGCACCGGCGAGGACATCACCGCCAACCTGCGCACCCTGAGGGACATCCCCGAGCGCCTGTCCGGCGACGGCTGGCCGGACCTGATCGAGATCCGGGGCGAGGTCTACGCCCCGCTGGCCGAGTTCGAGGCCTTCAACAAGGCCGCCGAAGAGGCGGGTAGCCGCACCTACGCCAACCCGCGCAACTTCGCCGCCGGCTCGTTGCGCCAGATCGATCCGACGGTGACGGCCAAGCGCCCGCTCAAGTTCTTCGCCTACGCCTGGGGCGAGGTCAGCGCGCCCTTCGCGGAGACGCAGAGCGAGGCGCTGGCGAAGCTGAAGGCGTGGGGCTTTTCGACCAACGACCGCTCGCGCCGCGTCGAGGACGCCCAGGGCCTGCTCGCCGTCTACCGCGAGATCGGCGCCGCCCGCTCGACGCTGCCCTATGACATCGACGGCGTCGTCTACAAGGTCGACCGGCTGGACCTGCAACAGCGGCTGGGCTTCGTCTCCCGCTCGCCGCGCTGGGCCATCGCCCACAAGTTCCCGGCCGAGAAGGCGACGACGCGGCTGGAAGCCATCGACATCCAGGTCGGCCGCACCGGCACCCTGACGCCGGTCGCCCGGCTGCATCCGGTGACGGTCGGCGGCGTCGTGGTCCGCAACGCCACCCTGCACAACGCCGACGAGATCGCCCGCAAGGACGTCCGCATCGGCGACATGGTCATGCTGCAGCGGGCCGGCGACGTCATCCCGCAGGTGCTGGGCCCGGTCGACGCCGACCGTCCGGATCGCGGCGAGCCCTATGTCTTTCCGCACGAGTGCATCTGTCCGTTGAAGACGCCGGTGGTGCAGGAGACGACGGCCGGCGGCGCGACGACCGTGGCCCGGCGCTGCACCGGCGAACTGGCCTGTCCGTTCCAGAAGATCGAGCATCTGAAGCACTTCGTCTCCCGCCGGGCCTTCGACATCGAGGGGCTGGGCGAGAAGCAGCTGCAGGCCTTCCTCGACGAGGGCTGGATCACCGCGCCGGCCGACATCTTCCGGCTGCCGAAGGACGAGGCGAAGCTGGCGGCGCTGCGCGAGCGCGACGGCTACGGCGATACCTCTGTCACCAACCTGGTCGCCGGCATCGAGGCGCGGCGGACGATCAGCCTGGACCGGTTCCTGATCGCGCTGGGCATCCGCGACATCGGCGAGACCACGGCGACGCACCTGGCGCGGGCTTTCGACAGCTTCGGCGAGCTGGAACGGGCGGTGCTGGCCGCCTCGCAGCAGGCGCCCAGCCCGGCCTATGTCGAGGCCTGCGAGCTGCACGGCATGGGCCCCAAGGCGCTGGAGGACTTCCTGCGCACGGCGCCGACGCTGGCCGACGATCCCTGGCCCGAGGCGCCGCTACTGCAGAAGCTGGACCGGGCGCTGCCGGGGCTGGCCAGTCCGGCCAAGCGGGCGCTGGGGGCGCTGTACGACAGCTGGGACGCCTTCGTCGCCGGCGCCCGGGCGGCGGCCGCCGGCGCGCCCGGCGACGACTTCCTCGCGCTCTCGGCCATAGACGGCGTGGGCCCGGTGGCGGCGCAGTCCATCGCCACCTTCTTCGGCGAGGATCACAACCGTCGCCTGGTGGAGGCGCTGGTCGCCGAGCTGGACGCGATCACCCCGCTGGCCAAGCCCAAGACCGACACAGCCGTGGCCGGCAAGACCGTGGTCTTCACCGGTGCCCTGGAGAAGATGACCCGCGACGAGGCCAAGGCCCAGGCCGAAGCCCTCGGCGCCAAGACCGCCGGCTCGGTGTCGAAGAAGACCGACCTCGTCGTCGCCGGCCCCGGCGCCGGCTCAAAGCTCAAGGACGCCGAGAAGCACGGCGTTCAGGTGCTGACCGAGGACGAGTGGCTGGCGATGATCGGGCAGACCTGATCGCCTCACCCCCACCTTTCGTCATCCTCGCGCTTGTCGCGAGGACCCATGAACACGGATAGACGGGATTGTGCGCCGTTGCTCGCCGAGCCTCTTCCGGACGCTCACCACGCATGGGTCCTCGCGACAAGCGCGAGGATGACGGGGAAACAGTGAGCGCTGTCGCTTCCCCCCTATGCCAGTTCCCGGTTATGCCCCCGGTCCGCCAGCCAGGCCACGAACGTCGCCAGCAGGTAGATGATCAGCGCCAGGCGCGCGAAGGCGAAGGCGGTTCCGGCCGGTTCGGTCAGCTCGCCGACGATCTGCAGCGTCACCAGGAACAGCAGGAACAGCAGCGCCGGCCAGGCGGTGCGGTCGCTGCGGCCGCGTCGCCAGAGCCATGCCGCGCCGGTCAGGGCGATCAGCCCCATCTCCAGCGTCTTCTCGGCGGTGGCGTAGTTCCACCAGCCGAGGCCCACCTTCTCGCCGCCCGGCCAGATCTCCAGGTCCGGTCGGTGGACGAGGAAGTCGAGTCCCCAGTGCGACAGCACCACCAGCCCGATGGCCACGGCCGCGCCCCAGGGCAGTTTCATGAGCTTCGCCAGCAACAGCGCCCCGAGCGCCCAGACCAGCGCGGCGGGCAGGCTGTGGGTCCAGGGCATGTGCTCCAGCACCAGCGGGCTGCCGGGCAGGGTGGGGTCGAAGCTCATCTTCTCGACCCCGGCCATGACCAGGGCGCTGAAGCCGATATCGACCAGCTGGGCGCCGCCGATCAGCGTCCACAGCGGCGCGCGCGGTTCGATGGCCTTGGCGACCAGCGCCGCCGCGTAGTGTCCGACAAACATGATGCCCCCGCCTTGTCTTCGTCACCGTTCGAGGCGAGCTTCAGGCGCCAACGTTGTCCAGACAAGCCCCGGGTCCTTTCCATGCTCCGTATCGCCGCCCTGTCCCTCGCCCTCGCGACATTCGCCGCCACCCCCGCGCTCGCCTCCGACATCGTCGGCCGGTGGGTGACGCCCAGCAAGGGGCAGGTGGAGATCTTCAAGTGCGGCGCCGCGCTATGCGGCAAGCTGATCACCTCGCCGCGTCTCGATCAGGAGCCGCACCTGACCGACCAACTGAACAAGGACGTCTCCAAGCGCGGCCGCAAGATCAAGGGCATGACAATGCTGGAGGGCTTCGGCGGCGGCCCCACCGTGTTCACCGGCGGCAAGGTCTACAATCCCGAGGACGGCGGAACCTATGCCGGCACCATCACCGTGGTGGACGCCGGCACCCTCAAGCTGAAGGGCTGCATCGCGGCGCCCCTGTGCAAGACGCAGGTCTGGAAGCGGCTGAAGTAGCGCGCTGAGGGGGACATATACCGTCTTCGGTACGTGTCCCCTGCCGCCTTGAGCTTATGGTGGGCTGATGGGGACACGCACTGAAGTGCATGTTCCGGCGCATTACATCGGCGCGCAGGCCGTCTCGAGCCAGGCGCGGACGTCGTTCTCGACCAGCGGGCCGATCTTCTCCAGCACCTGGGCGTGGTAGGTGTTGAGCTGGACCCGCTCCTCGTCGGTGAGCAGGTCGACCTCGATGCAGGCGCGGTCGATGGGGGCCCAGGTCAGGGTTTCGAAGCCCAGCATCGGCCGCTCGCCGCCGGGGATATCGGCGGGCTCGGTGACGACCTGCAGGTTCTCGATGCGAATGCCGTACTCGCCCGGCTTGTAGTAGCCCGGCTCGTTGCTGAGGATCATGCCGGGCTTGAGGGCGACGGTGTTGGGGGCCTTGGCGATCCGCTGCGGGCCCTCGTGGACGCCCAGGTAGACCCCGACGCCGTGGCCGGTGCCGTGGTCGTAGTCGAGGCCGGCGTTCCACAGGGCGGCGCGGGCCAGGGCGTCGATCGCCGAGCCGGTGGTGCCGGCCGGGAAGCGGATCCGGGCCAGGTGCAGGTGACCTTTCAGCACCAGGGTGTAGCGCCGCTTCATCTCGTTGCTGGGCGTTCCGATCGCCATGGTGCGGGTGATGTCGGTGGTGCCGTCGAGGTACTGGCCGCCGGAGTCGACCAGCAGCAGCGAGCCTTGGGCGCAGCGCTCGTTGCTGCGCTCTGTCGGGCGGTAGTGGGGCAGGGCGCCGTGGCCGTTGGCCGCGCCGATGGTGTCGAACGACAGGTCCTTCAGCTGGCCGGTCGCCTCGCGGAAGCCCTCCAGCTTGGCGACAGCTTCCTTCTCGTCGGGCGGATTGACCTGACCCTCGGTGGCGATCCAGTGCAGGAAGCGGGTCACCGCCGCGCCGTCGCGGATGTGGGCGCGGCGCGTGCCCTCGATCTCGACGGCGTTCTTGCAGGCGCGGGGCAGGGTGCAGGGGTCCATGCCGCGGACGGCCTCGGCGCCCTCGGCGGCCAGGGTGTCGAAGTACCAGGCCGAGGACTGGGCCGGATCGACCAGCACCTTTTGACCCTTCAGATCGGCCAGGGCGGCGGGCAGGGCGTCCGGCGTCTCCAGCGACACCTGGTTGCCGAGCCAGGCCGGAAGCTCCCGGGTGACCTTGGCCGGGTCGAGGAACAGCCGCGCCGTGCCGTCGGCCTTCAGGATGGCCTGGCCGATGGGTAGCGGCGAGCGGATGACATCGCCGCCCCGCACGTTGAACAGCCAGGCGATGGAGGCCGGCGCGGTGATCACCGCGGCGTCGGCGCCGGCGTCCTTCACGGCCTTGCCGACCCGCTCGCGCTTGACCGGAGAGTCCTCGCCGGCGAATTCCAGCGGTTGGGGCACGATCGGCGCGGTCGGCTGGGCCGGGCGATCGGCGCCCCAGGCGGCGTCCAGCGGATTGGGCGCAACGGGCTTGAGGCTCGCCCCGGCCTTCTCGGCGGCGCTGCGCAGATGGTGCAGGGCGTCGGGGCTGTGCAGGCGGGGGTCGTAGCCGATCACCGCGCCGGGTGAGGTGGTCTCGAGGTAGGCGGGCACGCCCCCCTCGACCAGATCGCGGATCTCGAACACCGCGCCGTCGACCTGCTCGCCAACCTGCAGGGTGTAGCGACCGTCCACGAAGACGGCGGCCCGATCCTTCAGGATCACCGCCGCTCCGGCAGAGCCGGTGAAGCCGGTGGCCCAGGCGAGGCGGTCATTGGCCTCGGGCAGATACTCGTTCTGGTGCTCGTCCTCGTGCGGGATCAGGAAGCCGTCGAGGCCCTGGGCCTCCATGGCCTTGCGGATCAGCGGCACATGCCGGGGGCCGAAGGACGGGTCGGTGGATTCGTCGAAGGTCTGGCGCATGGGCCCAACTTAGGCGCGACACGTTGTCCGCGCCACTGGTTCGGCGGGGTCACGGAAAGGTTCCGGCAACCAGATCGGCCTACCGACTGAGTCCATCGATTCCTGCCAGGGGGCTGTAAGGAACCATGACCTGTTGTGATCATCTGCGTCCGCGCGCCGTCTCCCGTCGACAGGCGATGCAGGCCGTCGCGCTGGGTGGCGGCGCGGCGCTGCTGACGACGCTGGCGCCGGGCGTCTCGCGCGCCGGCGGCCATACCGAGATGCTGCTGCTGACCTGCATGGACTTCCGGCTGACCGGCGCGGTCGCGGACTACATGGAGGCGCGGGGCCTGGCCGGGAAGTTCGACCACGTGGTTCTCGCCGGCGCCTCGCTGGGCGCGCTGAACGATCGCTTCCCCGCCTGGGCCGACGTGTTCTGGACCCACCTCGATCTGGCGATCCAGCTGCATGACGTCCATCGGGTGATGATCATCGATCATCGCGATTGCGGCGCCTACAAGATGATCCTCGGCGAGGCCTCGGTGAAGGACGCCGACGTAGAGCTCAAGACTCACGTCAAGCAGCTCTACGCCCTGCGCTCGGCCATCCAGACCCGCAAGCCGGGCATGGAGGTCGAGATCGGCCTCATGGACCTGCAGGGCCGGGTCCTGCAGGTCGTCTGAGGCTACTGCGGCGCGGGCTGCGGCTCGCCCATCGTGTCCGACATCGGCTCGGAGGGCGCGGGAGGCGCGGCGCGGCTGGCCGCGTCCTGCGCGCTGCGGGCGGCCGAGTCGGCGGCGGCGCGGGCTTCGGCCGCGGCCTGGCCGGCCTGGGCGGCGGTGGAGTCAGCCGCGGATGCGGCGGCGGACTGGGCGCTCTGCAGCGACGACTGGGCGCCGCTCAGCATGCCTTCGGCCCGGCCCTGTTCGGTCGCCAGGGCGACATCGGCCGCGTCGTTCGGATCGGTCTGGTTGCTGGTCACCATGAAGGCGACGGCGATGATGGCGACGACGGCCACCAGGGCGGCGACCACCCAGGCGGTGGAATTGCCGCGATTGTCGGTCACATGGACCTGCGGCGTCGGGCGGTGCGGGGCGTTGGGATCGATCTGGGTCACGGGAAGCAGCTCCTGGGGCGATATCGCCGACTGGCCGCATCAACGCGAGGAGATGGCTCGCGGTTCCTAGCCCCGTTGCAGCACGAGCGTCGCCCAGGCGTCGCGGTGGATGCGGCGCACGACGCGGAAGCCCTTGGAGAGGTAGGCCGCCTTCACCCGCCGCTCCTGCGTGCGCAAAAGGCCTGACAGGATGGCGATTCCCCCGGGGCGCAGCGCGCGCTTGATGTCCTGGCTCAGCGCCACCAGGGGCGGGGCCAGGATGTTGGCGAACACCAGGTCGTAGGGCGCGTCCCGCCGCACCGCCCGGTCGTTCAGGCCGGAGGCGTGGACGAAGCGGGCGGTGGAGCGGTTCTCGCGGGCGTTCTCGTTGGCGATGCGGACCGACGGGGTGTCGATGTCGGTGCCGACGGCCTTGGCCGATCCGGTCCGCGCCGCCGCGATGGCCAGCACGCCTGTGCCGCAGCCGACGTCCAGCACCCGCCCGAAACGGCGGGCCTTGAGCAGGTCATGGTAGGCGCGCAGGCAGCCGGCCGTGGTGCCGTGGTGGCCGGTGCCGAAGGCGGCGCCCGCCTCGATTCGCAGCGCCACCGCGCTGGCCGGGACCTGGCCCTTGTCGTGGACGCCATGGACGAAGAACCGGCCCTCGCGCACCGGCGGCAGGCCGCTCAGCGCCATGGCCAGCCAGTCGGCGTCGGCCAGCGGCTCGACCAGCACGGTCAGGCCTCCGGACGCGACCAGGCTGTCCCGGATGCCGTCTTCCTCGTCCTGGGTGGTTGGGAAGGCGTCGATGCGCCAGACGTCGCGGTCTTCGTCCTCCTCGAGGATCGAATAGGTCGCGCCCTCCAGCATCGGATCGGCGTCGAGCGCCTCGGCGGCGGCCTCGGCCAGGGCGCGGGGGCCGCGGGCGATGATCTGGGCGGCGTTGTAGCTCTCGTCGGTCATGGGCGCCCCTCTACCGCGAAGGGCGCGCCGGGTCACGCGGCCTTGAGCGCCTTCGCGGCGGGCGCGCGGCGGCGGGTCGCCTTCTTCGGTGTCGGGGCCCAGTCGGGCGCCATGCCGTCGCGCCAGACCAGCCCCCTGGCGCCGACGTCGAAGCGCGGTTCCAGGTCCGTCTGCGCGCAGGCGGCGGGCGAGGGCTGGCCCAGCGCGCGGCGCAGGACGTCGGCCAGCTTCGACTGCGGCGTCTCGAAGGTGAAGACCACGCTGACGTTCAGGCCCTCGCCGTTCACCGACCGGGTCGGGGACTGCGACGGCCAGAAGGCGGCCTGGCCGGCCTGCAGCATCACCGGCGTCACGGCGTCCTCGCGCGCCGGGGTCCAGGGCAGGCCCGCCTGCGGCGCGGCCGGGTAGACATAGAGCACCTGCCCACCGCGCACGGTCAGGGCGGCGGCCTCGCGCGGCGCGATGGTCAGCGGCGCGGCGAGGCGCGGGCTGGAGATGACGATCGATGCGTTGGCGCCCATGAC
>JBIKII010000102.1:0-11450 GCA_044361705.1 Caulobacter sp. | reverse complement strand
CCCCGATGCGGCGGCGAGCGCCTTCTCCGCCGGTCGAGCCACGGTCGATATCGCGCAGATCTCCCGCGCCCCGCACCCGGTCGGCTCGGCGGAGCACGCGCGGGTGCGGGACTATGTCCTGGCGCGCATGACGGCCTTGGGCCTGTCGCCATCGGTCCAGGCCAGCCAGGCGATCGAGACCCGGACCTTCGGCGGCGACACCTTCATCATCGGCGGCCAGGTCGAGAATCTGATCGGTGTGCTGCCCGGACGAAACCGCGCCCTGCCCGCCCTGGCCCTCATGGCCCACTACGACAGCGTCCCGGGGTCTCCGGGCGCAGCGGATGACGCCACCGGCGTCGCGGCCATCCTTGAGACCATCCGCGCCATCAAGACTGACGGCGTTCCCGAGCGCGACATCATCGTGCTGATCACCGACGGCGAGGAAGCCGGCCTGCTCGGCGCCCGAGCCTTCTTCGCCGAACATCCCCTGCGCAAACGGATCGGACTGCTGATCAACCTGGAGGCCCGCGGCAACGGGGGCCGGGCCAACATGTTCCAGACCGGCCCGGACAACGGCGCCATCATCGCCGGCTTCGCGAAGGCCGCCAGCGCGCCGTTCAGCAACTCGCTGGCGGTGTTCCTCTACGAGAACATGCCCAACGACACCGACTTTTCGGTGTCAAAGGCGGCCGGGCTCTCGGGCCTGAACTTCGCCTTCATCGGCCGGCAGTTCGACTACCATTCCGCCACGGCCACCCTGGCCAACCTCGACCAGGGCTCGGTGCAGCATATCGGCGACCAGACCCTGGCGGCGACCCGCCGGTTTTCCGGCGCGGACATGCCCGGCAAGGCGCCGGACGCCGTCTATAGCCAGACCCTCGGCGACCACATCCTGGCCTATCCGGCCTGGGGCGGCTGGCTGCTTTGGCTCGCCACCGCGGCCGTGATCGCCGCCGCCGTTCGTCGCCTGCGCGGGCCGGGCGAGCCCTGGCCCCGGGCGGGGTTGGCGCGGGGAGCCGGCGCGGCGCTCCTGCTGCTCACCGGCGCGGCGCTGGCGCTGCACACGGCGCGGCGGGTGACAGGCGTCGACTTCGGCTTCCTCGAGCAGCGACCGCTGCTGGCCCAGTGGGCGCTTTGGGAGACGACGCTGGCGGTCATCGCGGTCGGCATGCTGCTGCTGGTCCCCGCGATGCTGGGACGCGGCGAGCGGCGCTGGCCGCCGGTGGTCTCCGCCCTGATCGGCGGATTGCTCTGCCAACTGTTCGGCGGGTGGGACCTGATCGGCGGCGTGCTGGCGGTGGTGACGGCGGGTCTCGCCGGCGCGGTGTTCGGCAAGCCGGTGAAGATCGAGCAGGCCTGGGCGGGCGTTCTGGGCCTGGGTCTGGTGCTGGCCGTGGCGCTGCAGGCGCTGCAGCCGTCTGTGGCGATCATCGTCGCCTGGCCGCTGGCGCTGGCCGCCGTCGCGGCGCTGGCGACCAATCTGGGCCGCGAGGCGCGCGTCGGGCGGGTCATTCTTCTGGCCCTCCTGGCGGCCGTCAGCGGCGGCTGGCTGGCGGCCTATTTCCACGGCGTGGCGCAGGGCCTCGACCTCCCGGCCATCCTGGGCGTGTTCGTGCTGCTGGGCGCCCTCACCGTCTGGCCGCTGGCGGCGCGCGACGGCCACCGGGCGCTGTGGCCGGCGTTGGGGGTGCTGGCCATCGGCATCGTCCTGGTGGGCGTGGTCCGCTATCGCGAGCCCTGGACCGGGCGCCACCCGATGGTCACCGCCGTGTTCCACGTCAGCGACACCGCGACCGGCAAGGCCTGGCGCATTTCCACGACGCCCGAGCTGGATGCCTGGTCGCGCGGCGTCCTGACCGCCGAAGGCGGGACGGTCGCACGGCGGGACTTCCGGCCCTTCCAGCGCCGCGACGTCTGGGCCGCGCCAGCAAGGGGCGCTGTCCCGCCACCGCCGCTGGCCGTCTCTCGCGCGCCGGACGGCTCGGTGGTCGTCGAAGGCGATGCGCGCGGGCGGCTGGTGATGATCGATGTCGAGAGCCGGCCGGTGGCGTCCGTCACCGTGAACGGCAGGACGGCGCTGATGGAGCCTGCGGCGAAGCCGGTCAGCGCCACGCCGCCGGACAAGGTCTGGACCCGCCTGCGCTGGCAGGGAGACCCTGGGCCCATCCGGTTGGTCCTCCCGCCCTCCGGTCCCGCCGAGGTCCGCTACGCCATCGTGTCCGAAGGCTGGCCGGCGGGGTCCACGCCCCTGCCGCCCCGGCCCGAGACGATGATGCCGTTCGATGTCTCGGACTCGGCGGTGGTGACCGGCGCCGCGACCCTGCCCTGACGATCAGACGATCGGTGCGCGCCCCCCTTGACGCTCAGCTATATTTCTATATTTCTCGAATTATCGATTTATAGGAGATCGCCATGAAGCGCCTGCACCTTCACATCGCCGTCGACGACCTGGACCGTTCGATCGGCTTCTACTCCACCCTGTTCGGCGCCCAGCCGGCCGTGGTGAAGGACGACTACGCCAAATGGATGCTGGAAGACCCCCGGGTGAACCTCGCCATCTCACAGCGCGGACGGGCCGCCGGTATCGACCATGTGGGCATCCAGACCGACACGGTGGGCGAACTGTCCGATCTGGCCGCCCGGCTCAAGAGCGCCGGTGAGACGACCTTCGACCAGGAGGCCACCACCTGCTGCTACGCCAGGTCGGACAAGAGCTGGGTCGTCGATCCGTCCGGCGTGCGCTGGGAGACCTTCCACACCCATGGCGAGGCGACGACCTATGGCGAATCCGAGCCGGAAGCCCTGATGGCCGCGACCGCGGCCGCGCCGGCGCCCCAGGCCGCCTGTTGCGGGTGACGGGCCGCGACGGCGTCAGGAAATTCTTCTATTCTCGAATGATGGAACAGACTGACGCCGTCGCCGCCCTCTCCGCCCTGGCCCACGCCGGGCGGCTGGAGGTCTTCCGCCTGCTGGTGAAGGCCGGCCACGCCGGCATGGCGGCCGGCAAGATCGCCGAAGCGACGGGCACGCTGCCCAACACCCTGTCGGCCGGGCTGAATATCCTGACCCATGCCGGGCTGATCCACTCGCGTCGCGAGGGCCGGTCGGTGATCTACTCGGCCGACTTCGGGGCGATGAGCGGACTGCTGACCTTCCTGATGGAGGACTGCTGCTCGGGCGAGCCGGCCATCTGCGGGCCGGTGTCCGACCTGGCCCGGGCCGGGAATTGCGCGGCCGAGGGCTGCGCGTGACCAACGCGCGCTGCGCCAGCGCACAGGAACGCCTCTGACATGTCGATCTTCGAGAAGTACCTGAGCCTGTGGGTCGCGCTGTGCATCCTGGCAGGCATCGGCCTGGGACAGCTGTTCCCGGACACCTTCCAGACGATCGGCGCCATGGAAGTCGCCAATGTGAACCTGCCGGTGGCGGGGCTGATCTGGCTGATGATCATCCCCATGCTGATGAAGATCGACTTCTCCGCCATGCGGCAGGTCGGCAGCCACTGGCGCGGCATCGGCATCACCCTGTTCGTCAACTGGGCGGTCAAGCCGTTCTCGATGGCCCTGCTCGGCTGGCTGTTCATCGGCATGCTGTTCAGACCCTGGCTGCCGGCCGGCGAGATCGACAGCTACATCGCAGGCCTGATCCTGCTGGGCGCCGCGCCCTGCACGGCCATGGTCTTCGTCTGGAGCAACCTGACCAAGGGCGAGCCCCACTTCACCCTCAGCCAGGTGGCGCTGAACGACGCGGTGATGATCTTCGCCTTCGCCCCGATCGTGGCGCTGCTGCTCGGCCTGTCGGCCATCGTCGTGCCGTGGGAGACCCTGCTGCTGTCGGTCGGGCTCTACATCATCGTGCCGGTGATCATCGCCCAGGTCGCACGCAAGGTGCTCCTGGCCAATGGCGAGGTCGCGTTCCAGACCGGGCTGGCCTGGCTGGGCCCGCTGTCCATGGCGGCGCTGCTGGCCACCCTGGTGCTGCTGTTCGGCTTCCAGGGCGAGCAGATCCTGGCCCAGCCGCTGATCATCGTGCTGCTGGCCGTGCCGATCCTGATCCAGGTCTATCTCATCGCGGGCCTCGCCTATCTGATGAACCGGGCGGCGCGCGAGCCGCACAACATCGCCGGTCCGTCGTCGATGATCGGGGCCAGCAACTTCTTCGAACTGGCGGTCGCCGCGGCGATCAGCCTGTTCGGCCTGACCTCCGGCGCGGCGCTGGCCACGGTGGTCGGGGTGCTGGTCGAGGTGCCGGTCATGCTGACCCTGGTCGCCATCGTGAATCGCTCGAAGGGCTGGTACGAACGCCGCCTCGTCCCCCGCACAGGAGGCCTGACGCCATGACCGTAACCATCTTCCACAATCCCGCCTGCGGCACCTCGCGCAACACCCTGGCCGCCATCCGCGAGAGCGGCGTCGAGCCCGTGGTGGTCGAATACCTGAAGGCCGGCTGGACGAAGGCCCAGTTGCAGGACCTGCTGGGAAAGCTGAAGCTGGGGCCGCGCGACATCCTGCGGACAAAGGGAGCGCTGGCCGCCGAGCTGGGCCTGACAGACCCGTCGGCGAGCGATGACGCCATCCTGGACGCCATGGTCGCCAACCCCGTTCTGGTCGAGCGTCCCATTGTGGTGAGCCCGAAGGGCGCGGTGCTTTCGCGGCCATCGGAGCGGGTGTTCGAGATCCTCGACAACGCGCCGGTTGCCTTCCTCAAGGAAGACGGCGAGCGAGTCCTGCCAGGAAATGCGCCCAAGGGGTGAGGCGGCGTGACAAATGCGCCGAACCACCGAATATTGCTTGCGCCTGATGTGGCGGTTCCGGCATGAACCGGCTCGACAGTTGCTGGGGGGCTACCCGGCCGTGTCATTCTGACGCTTGCGGCATCGTCAACGATGGGGGACCGATGCAGGAGTTTGATCCCAGGCGCCCGACGCTTCGCTTCGCGCCGAAGATCCTTGTGGCCGTCGCCGGCTTCCTGGCCCTTGGTCTGGGCTGGAAACTGACGGCTGGCCCGGAGATCGCCGCCAGCCAGACGCTCGACCCGGCCGCCATGGCCGCTCTCCAGCACGCCGCCTTCGCCGAAGCCGAGGCCCAGCCCGGGTTCGGCCGCGGGCACAATGTCGAGGTTGAGGTCCTTCCCGGTGAAACCCTCGCCGCCGCCGTCGCGCGCAGCGGCGTGGGCGACGCCGAGGCCCGACACGTGGTCGGCGTCCTCAGCCAGGCCATGGACACCGTCAACATCAAGGCCGGGATGGACTTCGTCGCCTCGGTCGCCCGCCCGCTGGACCGCCGCGGACCGGCCCGCCTGATCGGCCTCTCGCTGCGCACCGACGCGGTCAAGACCATCACCGTTTCCCGCAGCTTCGACGGCGCCATGCGCCTGCGCGAACTGGAAGAGAAGGTCCGCGCCGAGACTACCGTGGCCTGCGGCAAGATGGACGGCTCGTTCCACGAAAGCGCGGCGGCCATCGGCGCCAATTCGGCTATCGTCGCCGAGGCGTCCAAGCTGTTCGCCCACAAGATCGACTTCTCGCGGGACATCAAGGCCGGCGATGCGTTCTGCCTGGTGTTCGACCGCAAGATCAGCGAGAGCGGCCGCACGGTCGAGGCCAGCGGCCTGCAATACGCCGAGATCAAGGGTCAGCGCTTCTACGGCTTCACCAACACGCAGGGGAAGAAGACCTTCCTCGACAGCGTCGGCAAGACCGTCAAGAGCATGCTGCTGCGCACGCCGGTCGACGGCGCCCGCATCACCTCGCGCTTCGGCATCCGCCGCCACCCGATCCTGGGCTACACCAAGATGCACCAGGGCATCGACTTCGGCGCCGGCATGGGCACTCCGGTGCTGGCCGCCGGCGACGGCGTGGTGATCGAGGCCCGCCGCTGGGGCGGCTACGGCAACTGGATCCGCATTCGTCACGCCGACGGCTGGGAAACCGGCTACGCCCACCTGTCGCGCTACGCCAAGGGCCTCAAGCCGGGCCAGCGGGTCAGCCAGGGTCAGGTCATCGGCTACGTCGGCTCGACCGGCGCCTCCACGGGTCCCCACCTGCACTATGAAATCTGGCGTCGCGGCGTCCGCGTGAACCCCATCGGCGCCAAGATCTCGGTCGGCGTCTCGCAGGATCCTCGCGACGTGGCCGCGTTCAAGGCGTCCAAGGCCCGGCTCGACACCTTGCTGGCCCCGCGCCGCGCCGCCGTCGGCGCCCCTGCCGTTGCGGTGGAGACCGCCAAGCCTGAAGCCGGCAAGAAGCTGGCCAAGGCCGACTTCAAAGCTCAGGCCCCGACGCTGCGTCCGCGGGCGGGCTGACGCTCTGACCGTCGACAGACGGCGGCGGGGGCCGTAAAGACCTCCGCCTCCCGCCCGCTGTCCCGGATACCTTCCCTTGCGACTTCCCCAGGCCCGTCTCGACCAGGTGCTCGACCGCTTCCGCGAGATCGAGGCGCGCATGGGCGCGGCCACGGACGGGGCCGAGATCGTGCGGCTGTCCAAGGAGCACGCAGAGCTTCGCCCCGTGGCCGAGGCGGTCCAGGCCATCCAGAAGGTGCTAGCCGAGAAGCCCGAGCTCGAGGCCATGGCCGCCGACCCGGACCCCGACATCTCCGAACTGGCCCGTGACGAGCTGGAGCGTCTCGAGGCGCGCCTGCCGGAGATGGAGCGCGACGTCGCCCTTCTCCTGGCCCCGCGCGACAAGGACGAGAACGCCTCCGCTATCCTGGAAGTCCGCGCCGGCACCGGCGGCGACGAGGCGGCGCTGTTCGCCGGCGACCTGTTCCGCATGTACCAGCGCTACGCCGCCACCCAGGGCTGGCGCGTCGAGGTCGACAGCGTCTCCGAGGGCGAGATGGGCGGCTACAAGGAAATCATCGCCTCGATCACCGGCGACGGCGTTTTCGGCCGGCTGAAGTTCGAGAGCGGCGTGCACCGCGTGCAGCGCGTGCCGGAAACCGAGGCCCAGGGCCGCATCCACACCTCGGCCGCGACCGTCGCCGTGCTGCCGGAGGCCGAGGACGTCGACATCGTCATCAACGATGCCGACCTGCGCATCGACACCTACCGTTCCAGCGGCGCCGGCGGCCAGCACGTCAACAAGACCGACTCGGCCGTCCGCATCACCCACCTGCCGACCGGCGTGGTGGTGACGAGTTCGGAAAAGTCCCAGCACGAGAACCGCCGCAAGGCGATGGCGAACCTCAAGGCCCGGCTCTACGACATGCAGCGCCAGGCCCTGGACGACGCCCGCTCCGACGCCCGCAAGAGCCAGGTCGGCAGCGGCGACCGCTCCGAACGCATCCGCACCTACAACTATCCGCAGGGCCGGGTGACCGACCACCGCATCAACCTGACCCTCTACAACCTGGCCAAGGTCATGGAGGGCGAGGCGCTGGACGACGTGATCAAGCCGCTGATCGCCGAGGACCAGGCCGCCCGACTGTCGGCGCTGGAAGACGAGTTCAACTAGGGAGCTCGGGACTGCTTGATCCTCCCCTCCGGGGGAGGTGGCTCGGCGAAGCCGGGCCGGAGGAGGTCATGGGTGGGCACGAGACCCCCTCAGTCAGCCCTTCAGGCTGACAGCTCCCCCAGAGGGGAGCATCTGTTCGCCGGAATTTTCCCCCGAGACCCTCTTGTTATTCAGGGACCTGCCGCCCCGCCAGCGCGGCGAAAGCGGCGCGGATGACCTCGTCGGGTGTCAGTTCCGGGGTCAGGAAGCGCTGGAACAGCAGGCCTTCGATCAGGCTGTTGATCACCCGCACCAGAATTTCCGCCGGCATCGGCAGCTCGTCGTCTGACCAGTTGGCGCGAAACCAGGCGGCGCCGGCGTCGTAGCCGGGGGCCATGGCGTCACGGAACCGTTCGCGGACCTCCTCATGGGTCAGGGCGTAGGCGCGGAAGGTCAGCGCGCCGACGGCGGAGGCCCGGCGCTCGGGCGCGGCGGCGATCACCGCCTCGGCGACCGAGTCCATCATTTCGGCGAAGCTGCAGCCGGGCCGGTACACGGGCCGGATCTGGGCCCACTGGCGCTCCGCCAGGGCCATGAACAGCTCATCGCGATTGCGGAAGTTTCCGTAGATGGCGCCGGTGGTCATGCCGGCGTGCTCGGCGATGGCCTGCAACGTCGTGCGCTCGAAGCCGTCGCGGCGGGTCAACTCCAGCGCGGCGTCGAGCAGGCGCGCGCGTGTGCGCAGACGCTTGTCGCCCTTGGGACGTCGCCGCGGCGAGTCCTCTGCTGAGTCGCTGGCCATGGCCGGACTTTAGGGGCCTTTCATTTTATAGGAAGATTATTTTATATTCCCGCCACAACAGGGGCGAGACATGGACGCGATCACGGAAGCCACGAAGACCTTTGTCGACCAGGGCCTGATCGCCGGCGCCGCCACGCTGATCTGGCGTGATGGCATCGTCCATGTGGCGGGCATCGGCCGGCGCGACATCGAGGCCGGGCTGCCGGTCGAGCGCGACACGATCTTCCGCATCGCCTCCATGACCAAGCCGATCACCGCGACGGCCGCGCTGATGCTCTACGACGAGGGCCTGTTCGCGCTGGACGACGCGATCAGCCGCTGGGCGCCGGAGTTCGCGGACATGCAGGTGCTCCGCTCGCCCGACGGCGCGCTGGACGACACCATCGCGGCCAGTCGGGCGATCACCATGCTGGACCTGCTGACCCACCGGGCCGGCTTCACCTATGGCGGCTTCCATGCCGGCCCCATCGGCGCCGCCTATTCTCAGGCGCTCGGCATGGACATCGACAGTCCCCTGTCGCCGGACGACTGGATCGCCGCTCTCGCCGGCCTGCCGCTGATCGACCAGCCTGGCGCGGGCTTTCACTACGGGGCCTCCAGCGAGCTGCTCGGCCTGCTGATCGGCCGCATCGCCGGGCAGAGCCTGGGCGAGCTGCTGGCCGAGCGCATTCTCCGGCCGCTGGGCATGACGGACACCGGTTTCATCGTTCCGCCGGAGAGGCATGGCCGGCGGGCGAAGATGTACGGCTTCGACAACGCCGGCCGGCTGCAGCACCGCCCCATCCATCCACCCGAAGGATCCGCCTTCCTGGCCGAACGCCCGGCCTCGCTGACCTTCGAGTCCGGCGGCGCAGGCCTGTGGTCGACGATCGACGATTACCTGAAGTTCGCGCGGCTCTTCGTCGGCGACGGCGCGGTCGACGGCGTGCGCCTTCTGAAGGTGGAGACCGTCCGCCGCATGACGACCAACCATCTGACGCCCGAGCAGGTCGAGGCGGCCGAGATGATGGGGCTGCCGGTCTTCTCGGGTCAGGGGTTCGGGCTCGGCGTCGCGGTCGTAACAGACCCGGCGCGGGCGGACGTGCAGCGGGGCAAGGGCGGAGCCGGGACGGTCGCCTGGCCGGGCGCCTATGGGGGATGGTGGCAGGCCGATCCGACAGACGGCGCGGTCATGATCTTCCTGGCCCAGAACGCGCTCGATTTCGACAAGGCGGCCATGGGCATCGGTCTGGGCGTCTACGGCGCCATCACGACCTTCCACGCCCTCGCCTGCGAGACGGCTTGACCGGGATCGCCCCGGCTTGTCGGGAGGGCGTCCCTGAGGCAGTGAAGGTTCATGACCGCCACCGTCGCCGCGCTCTACCGTCACCCCGTGAAGGGCTTCACGCCCGAGCGGCTCGCCTTCGCCGATCTTGCTGTGGGCGAGGGCTTTCCTTGCGACCGTCTCTATGCGGTCGAGGTTGGTCCAAGCGGCTTCGACCCGGCCAATCCCGCCTGGGTCACGAAGATGAAGTTCGCCGTCCTGGCGCGGATCGCCGAGGTGGCGAAGGCGCGAACAGCCTATGACGCGGCGAGCGGCGTCTTCTCGGCCCGCGCCGACGGCCTGCCCGCCATCGACGCCGACCTCACCACGGAGTCCGGCCGGGACGCGTTCGCCGCCTGGCTGACGACCCTGCTGGGCGATGAAGCCGACGCGCCGCTGAAGGTCATCGCCGCGCCGGGGACCTGGCGATTCATGGACCACCCGCTCGGCCACGTCTCGATTATCAACCTGGCCAGCGTCCGCGACCTGGAACAGCGCATCGGCCGCCCGCTCGATCCGCTGCGCTTCAGGGGCAACCTCTATGTCGAGGGCTGGGAGCCCTGGGTCGAGAACCAGTGGACGGGCCGGACACTGAAGCTGGGCGGCGCGACGACCACGGTGTTCAAGCCCATTGTCCGTTGCGCGGCCACCCACGTCGATCCGACGACGGCCGAGCCGGACATCGATGTCGTGAAGGCCCTGTTCGACACCTACGGCCACACGCTGTGCGGCCTCTATGTTCAGACCACCGCCGCCGGCCGCGTGGCGGAGGGCGACACGCTGGAGCTTGAGCCATGACCACGCTGGTGAAGACCTGGAAGGCCGGCCGCGAACGCCTGGAGGCCGGCGGCATAGACCAGCCAGTGATCGACTCCCGCCTGATGCTCGAGGCGGCCGCGGATGTCTCGCGGGTGGACATCATCACCGACCCGCACCGACTTCTGTCGGGCGAGCAGATGGCGACCTTCGACGGCTATATCGAACGCCGCCTGCGCCGGGAGCCGGTCAGCCACATCCTGGGCCGCAAGGGCTTCTGGAAGATCATGCTCAGCGTCACGCCGCATGTGCTGACGCCGCGCCCTGACACCGAGGTGATCGTCGATGAGGCCCTGAAGGCCTTTCCAGAGGCGATGGCCTTCAGCATGCTCGACCTCGGCGTCGGCTCAGGGGCCATCCTGCTGGCCATCCTGGCCGAGCGGCCAGCCGCGAAGGGGCTGGGGATCGACATCTCCGAGGAGGCGCTGGCGGTCGCACGGGAGAACGCCGCCAACCTGGACCTCGACAACCGTGTGGCGCTGCTGCGCGGCGACTGGACCGCGGGGCTGGGCGACGCGACCTTCGACCTGGTGGTCTCCAACCCGCCCTACATCGCCACCGACGAGATCGAGACCCTCGATCCGGAGGTGAAGGATCACGAACCCCGCCTGGCGCTGGACGGGGGGCCTGACGGGCTCGATCCCTACCGGTTGCTGGCCCCCGAGATCCTGCGCGTGCTGAAGCCCGGCGGCCTCTTCGCGGTGGAGATCGGCCACACCCAGTCGGCCGCCGTCGAGCGCCTGTTCCGCGAGGCGGGCGGGACACAGGTGCGGACGATCAAGGACCTGGCCCTGCGCGACCGGGTTGTCGCGGGCGTGAAAAACCCCTTGGAAACATAGGGCTGAGGGGTTACATCTCGACTCGTTCCCTCCCAGATCGCCGAAGATCGAAAGTCTCGACGACGGACGCGCGGGGCCTTTGTGGGCCGGTTCGCAGCGCTGGACAGCCGGGCGGGAACCTTAGGAAACAGCGTCTTTCTAGAACAACAAGCCGGGCCAATGCGCCCGAACAGGTCTCCAGAACCAGCCGGCAAGGTCCGCAACAGGACCAGCCGCAGTGCAGGTCAAAGGTAAAAATGAGAGATTTCAAGGGTATGAAGCGTCAGCGCGGCC
>JBIKII010000246.1:0-3317 GCA_044361705.1 Caulobacter sp. | reverse complement strand
GCCGCGGTCGCCGGGGTCCTTGAGCTTGATGGACGCGGCAGCTGACCGCATGTTGCTGCGCCAGTCGGCGTAGGGCTGGCCGGTGCGGCGCCTGCCCTCGCCCAGCCCGGTCAGGACCCTCCTCTCCAGGCCGGCGAGCCGGCCGGCGGCGGCGTCGGCCGCGATCGCCTGCTGCCGGTTGGCGTTCCCGGCGCCCAGGGATGCCCGCTGGCGCAGCCTCTGGGACTGGATGCTGCCGGCGGCCCTGCGGCGCTGGTCGAAGTTCAGGACGTTGGGTCCGACGGTGGCGCGGCCCTGGAAGTCGATCATCACGCCCCACAGGGTCCCCTTGAACCCGCCGCCGCGCTCGATCTCCCGGTAGTAGTCGATCGCGCCGTAGACGCGGAACACGGCCGGGTTGCCGACGCCCCAGTAGTTGCCCTCGGGGTTGACGATGACGGTCTTCTCGTCGCGCATCGCGGCGCGCAGGCCGCGGTTGCGGCGGCTGGGGGCGCTGTTGACGAGGCGGCGGCGCGGGTCCAGGCGCATCTCGAGGTTGCGGATCGCCTGGGACTGGACGCGGCGGCCCATCTCCTCATGCGCTTCCTTCAGCGCGGTCCTGGCCTTCCCGCGGACCTGCGCGGCCTGGCGGCGCCATGCGGCGGCGAGCTGCTGGGAGTTCACGCGGATGGTGACCATCTCCCCGGAGCGGGACATGGACAGGCCGCGGCCGGTCGCGGGGCTGCTCAGGCGCCCGGCGGTCATCGGCCGCATCTGCCGCGGGTAGGACGGCTTGCTGGTGAACGGGTCAGGCAAGGAGCGCCTCGATCCGCTCCGCGCGCTCATGCAGGGACTGAATCAGCGTCAGGGCCTGGTCCGTCGGGAACGGGCCGTCGGCGGCGGCCTTCAGGCAGTCCAGGGCGACGTCGTGGTACGCGCCGGTCGAGCCCAGGACCTTGTCGCGGAACGCCCGCTGCTCGTCGTGGTCCAGGTCCGGCCACCACTGGGACTGCTCGGCGTGGGCCATGATCCCGCCGACCATCCGACGGCGCTGCTCGATGAGCAGCCCGCGGGCGAAGTCCGGTGCCATGGCCCCTCCTTCGGGATGCCCGCGGGCGTTATGCGCGGGTCGCGGCGGCACTGGCCGCAGACATCGGGGACGTGGCGGCCCGCAGCGACATCGCGGTGTCGTCGGGGATGAGGACCCGGGCCATCGCGGACACCACCCGCCAGGTCCGCCGGTCGGCGCCCGACGCCGACGGCGGGATGTCGATGCCGACCTCGTCGAACTCCACGTGCGCCCCGGGGACGGCGATCCCGGCCGGGCTGGAGGTGAAGTCGCGCAGCTCGATCGCCTGGTTCTTCAGCGCGGCCTTCATGTCGTCGGCGATCGCGACGCTCACCGGGATCGAGGCCCCGATGACGTCGACGTAGAGCATCCACGACGCGGTGAGCAGGCCGCCGCCGAGCTGCTCCTCCTCGTCGGGGGACTCCTCGCCCAGGGTGATCGCCACGAGGTTCCCGTCGGGCTGGACGGCGCCCTCGCCGTACGGCTCGACCGACTGGACCGCGACCGGCGTGGTGCCGTAGTTGACGGGGGCCTGGGTCCAGCCCATCGCGGCGAGCTGGCCCTGGAGGTGCTGGACGACCGTCTGGTGGACGTGCCTGGTGCGGTGCCTCATCGCTGTCCTCTCGCCACGAACACCAGGGCGTGGATCCCGACCTGGAACAGCCCCGCGGGCGGCTCCTCGTACCGGTAGTCGTAGCGGTCGCCGCCCAGGACCATGTACGAGCACCCCTCGACCTGCGCGTAGTCCTCGTCCAGGAGAAGGACCCGCAGCCGGCCCGGGACGACGTACCCGACGCGCTCGTGGTCGCCCTCCTGCCGGGCGAACTCGACGCTGCACGCGACCCGAACCGCGGGGGCGTTGGTCGTGGACTGGGCTGACGACGGGTTGAACGGGAGCCCGGCCCCGTCGGCTGGCTGCGGACCGGCCGGGGCCGGGGCGAAGTGGAACACGGCCTGGGACGCGGTGTCTACCGGAGCGCCCATGCCCATCGCGAACCTGATCCCCGCCCGGAATCCGTCGGCGTCGAAGTCGTCCCGCGTGCCTGCCACGGCCTAGTTCCAGACGTCTGCGCCGGCGGCGCGCATGAGGTACGCGTCCGCCATCCAGAACGCGCTGCCCGCCGGCCCCGAGCGGCCCTGGGCGCGCAGCGCGGCCTTGCGCTCCTTGTAGTCGCGCAGCAGCTCGACCAGGGTCGAGGCGCCCTGGTCCTCCTCGAACACGGTCCCGCCGGCCTCGTACCGCTTGTGGGTCAGGCGGTTGCGGACCTCGGACTGCAGGATGCGCACCGTGGAGTAGATGACGACCAGTGCCTGCTGCGCCCTGGTGAGATCCTCCGTCACGAGGCCGTCGTCGTCGGAGGTGTACGCCGGGAAGAACCCGTCGAGCTGGGCCTCGGAGAACCCGTCGAGCAGGGTCAGGGCGAGGTCCTCGTCGGTCGACGACGGGAAAAGGGCCGCGAACGTCCCGGGGACGGCGACCGACCGCTTGAGCGCGGGCACGAGGTCGAACAGGTCGGTGGCCATGGGAGGTGTATCGCCCCGCGGCAGTCCCGAACGGGTCCGCTGGGCCTACGCCGTCGGCAGGCCGTAGTGGGCGGCGATGTCGCGCATCTGCTGTGGCGTTAGCGCGGCCCGCCACAGGGCGGTCGCGTAGAAGTGCCCGTTGGCGCCGGTCCCGCCGACGTGGATGGTGCCGGTCGCGGTGAGGTCCCGCCGGCACCGCAGGGCGCCGTTGGCTTCCAGTGCGCTGAGCGTCCGGGACGCGGTGCCGCCGCCGAACGTCGTGATGCGCAGCTGGCCGCGGACCCGGGACGCGAACGCGATCGCGTCGGTGCCGGAGGTCAGCGCCCACGTCGCGGTGAGGGTCTGGGCGCCCTGGCGGGCGTTGGCGACGGTCATCGTGACCTGCCGTGAGGCGTTCAGGGCGATCGCGTAGCCGGGCTGCGCGGTCGTCGGCGTCGGGAGTTCGGCCTTCGTCATGGGGCTGTTCGCCAGGGTCGTGACCTGGACCAGGGCCATGAGGGTGAAGTCGTCGTGGCCGCGCATGTCGACCATCGGCGCGGCGGCGCCGCGGTGGCGGGGGGTGAGGATCAGCGGAAACGGCGACGTGGACCGTGAGGTCATCGTCTTGCGGGTCACGACGCGGGGGCCGTAGTTCGTCAGCGTCGACTGGGCCAGGGTCTGGCCGGTGGTGCAGGGCCAGGTGAACGACGTCGTCGACGCGGCGGTGAGGTCGATGCCCAGGACCAGGACCGATGCGGCGAGGTCG
>JBIKII010000101.1:0-11591 GCA_044361705.1 Caulobacter sp. | reverse complement strand
CTCAGCCTCCACGTTCTGACTATTGGAGGCCGTCGGACACCCGTCCGGCGGCCTTCTGCTTTTGGAGGGCGCGCTCGGCATTCATGTGAGAGCGCGCGAGATATCGGAACGCCAGCCAGCAGGTGGCGAGCGCCAATGCAGCCAGCAGGATGATCCACAGGAGATCGGGCATCAGTTGGCTGAACTCGCCGGTCAGAGGGACAATTGTACCCTCATGGCTTTCAAGCGTCGGCGGCGGTTGACCTGCTTGCATGGTGCGATACCGGGGGGGCGTTTGAGCTTTCGCGTATTGCCGCTCGGACGATTTGCGGCATCTTGCGCCCTACGACCAGCGCCCGCCAGAGGCGCGGACAGAGAGGAACGACCCATGACCAGCATGGCCGACATCCGTTCGGTGGCCGACATTCCGCGTTTGCAGGCCCGCCTGCGGCCCGACGCCGAGGCGATCTGGTTCGAGGGGCGGACGACGACGTTCGCGGAGCTCGACGCCGCCGCCAGCCGTTGCGCCAACGCGCTGCTGGCCCAGGGCCTGAAGCCCGGCGACCGGGTCGGGGTGCTGGCCAAGAACACCGACGACTTCTTCGTCCTGTGGATGGGCTGCGTGAAGGCGCGCGTGACGCTGGCGCCGGTCAACTGGCGGCTGGCCCCGCCGGAGGTCGCCTTCATTCTCAAGGACGCCGGGGCGAAGATGCTGTTCGTCGGCGAGGACTTCGGCGGCGTGGTCGACATGATCATGAGCGACCTGCCGGACGTCCACGGCCTGGTGCAGTTCGAGCCCGGCCACCCGCGCTGGCCCGCCTTCCGCGACTGGATCGGGGCCTATCCGGCCACCGACCCGATGCTGCCGGTCGACATGGATGACGACGTCGTCCAGCTCTACACCAGCGGCACCACCGGCCTGCCCAAGGGCGTGCAACTGACGGAAGCCAACTTCATCGCCCTGTTCGGCCTGGCGCTGGAGGCCGGCTGGGCAAAGTACGACGCCGGCAAGACCAACCTGGTGGTCATGCCGCTGTTCCACGTCGCCGGCACCAACTGCGGCCTGCTGGCCACCCTGCAGGGGGTGCGCAACATCCTGACGCGGGAGGTCAATCCGGTCGAGATCATCGGCCTGCTGCAGGACAAACAGATCAACTACGCCTTCCTCGCCCCGACCATCATCAACCTGCTGCTGCAGACGCCCGGCGTCGAGACCGCTGACTTCAGCCGGCTGGAGCGCATGTTCTACGGCGCCTCGCCGATCTCCGAGGCGGTGCTGCGCCAGGCCCAGGCGCGGTTCGGGTGCGACTTCACCCAGCTCTACGGCCTGACCGAGACCATCGGCGGCGCCACCTTCCTGCCGCCCGAGGACCACGCGCCCGAGCGCGACAAGCTGCGCTCCTGCGGCAAGCCCTGGCCGGGCTTCGACGTGCGGGTGCTGACCCCCACCGGCGAGGCCGGCAAGCCGGGCGAGGTCGGCGAGGTGCAGATCCGCGCCAAGGGGGTGATGAAGGGCTACTGGAACCGGCCGGACGCCACGAAGGAGGCGATCTGTCCCGAAGGCTGGTTCTCCAGCGGCGACGCCGGCTACTTCGACGACGAGGGCTACCTCTACATCTACGACCGGGTGAAGGACATGATCGTCAGCGGCGGCGAGAACGTCTATCCGGCCGAGGTCGAGAACGCCCTGTTCAGCCACCCCGCCGTCGCCGACGCCGCCGTCATCGGCGTGCCCGACGACAAGTGGGGCGAGGCGGTCAAGGGCGTGGTGGTCCTCAAGCCCGGCGCCACGGCCACCGCCGAGGAGATCATCGCCCACACCCGCACCCGGATCGCCGGCTACAAGGCCCCCAAGACCATCGACTTCGCCGACACCCTGCCGCGGAACCCCTCGGGCAAGGTGCTGCGGCGGGAGCTGAGGAAGCCGTACTGGGAAGGGCGCGAGCGGCTGGTGGGGTAGGTCACTCCGGCTTGCGGGCGGCGTGGCGGACTTCGAGAATCTCGACGCTGGTTCCCCTTCACGCGATAGCGGATCAGATAGGGCCGGATATGGGTCAGCTCGCGGCGGCTTCCGCCGACGGGCCGACCACGGTCGGGCATCTGGTCGAGCGAAGCCGCAGCGGCCCAAATGGCGATGAAGGCCGTAACTGCTGCACTTGGGCTCGAGTCATTCAGATGGGCGAAGATCGCGTTCAGGCTGGCCAGGCCGCGCCGGCTCCAGATTACTCGAGCCACGCCTTGGGCATTGGCTGGGGATTGCCGTCAAATGATCGTCTGCATCCACTTGGCGACCTCCGCGTGCGGAACAACGCGTCCGGCGTCGGCGTCCGCCTCGGCTTCGAGTAGCGCAGCTTCTTCCTCGTCGGACAGGGGCGGTGCGGGCTCAAGTTCCGCATCGAACAGCGCCGGGGTTTCCTCGAGTCCGGGGGGCCTTGGCTCAGTCATGGGCTGACTCCGGCGCGGTGGGGTCGCGTTCCAGGGACAAGTGAGAGAATGGCGTGGGTTCGGGCTTTCCATCGATGATGGACTGCAGCCACCGGCTGACCCGCTCGTGCGGCACGACACGCCCGGCAGCCGCATCGGCATCCGCTGCGGCTGAACGCTCGTCGTAGTCCGCATCGAACTCGACGCCTGGCGGCTTGGGATCGCTCATTGGGGAAGCCTAACAGGCGACTCGCGAAAATAGAACGCAAATATCACGCCACAATCAAAGATTGTTTTTCGCACCCCTCACCCAGCCCGCATCAGAACCGTCAGAACCGCCGCCTGCCGGACCCGGAAGCCCAGGCTCTCGTAGAGTCCGATGGCGGCGCTATTGCTGGTGTAGCTGTGCAGGAACGGGATTTCGCCCCGCGCCTTGATCCGCCCCATCCCGACGCGGATCAGCGCCCCGGCCAGGCCCTTGCCGCGGTGGTCCGGGAGGGTGCAGACGCCGCTGATCTCGGTGAAGCCGAGGGGGCGCATCCGCTCGCCGGCCATGGCGATGAGGACGCCGTCCTGTTTCACGCCGATGAAGGCGCCCAGCCGGCCGGTCCGCGCGGCGAAGGGGCCGGGGCGGGTCAGGGTGGCCAGCGCCAGCATCTCGGCGGCGTCCGCCTCGCCAAGGTCGACGAAGGCGAAGTTCGGGTCCGGCGCCGCCACCGCGCCGTCGGCGACCATCTGCACGCAGTCGGCGCTGTGGCTTACGACCATGCCCGGCGGCGGCGCCACCGCCTCGGCCTCCAGCGTCCACAGGCCGGTTTCGTCGCAGGGCAGGGCCGCGAGCGCGGCCTGGCTCTCAGGAGAGGCGTCGCGCGCGCCGGTCAGCGGGCCGTAGTCCGGCGCGAACCTTCGAGCGGCTCCGCCTCCCAGCGCGCAGTCAGCCTGGCGGCCGGTCAAGGCGTTCCAGACCGGGCGGTCGAGGGGGTGGCTGGCGGTCATGCGGCGTTCCGAAAGGCGAGACTCCGGAGACATATACTCTGGAGACAGGGCGGGACATTGCGGGACAATCCGCCCCCCGCGCCGGAGCCGTTTTCAGGCCGCGCCGTCGCCGTCCGGGCCTGGCGCAATGGCTGAGGGGGCGACCCTCGAATTGGCAGAACTGCTGGGAACTGGCGAAGATTCCGCAGGATTTCGTGCGTTTCTCCCCGCCTTTCGCACAGGGTGTAAAATGCTTCCGAAGCCCGGCCGGATCGGCCGGCCGGACACCGAAAGGACAGAGCGAAAACCGCGATGAAGACTCTGGGCCCATCCGGCGCTTGCCTGACCCGGCGTCGACCGTGATCGTCTGATGCAAAACCGGGGAAACGCCATGACCAACTTCGTCACCATTCCGACCAACGGGATCAACCTGCGCGCCGTGGTCGAGGGCTCCGGGCCGCTGGTGGTCATGGTCCATGGCTTTCCGGAGAGCTGGTACAGCTGGCGCCACCAGATCGCGCCCATCGCAGCCGCCGGCTTCACCGTCTGCGCCATCGACGTGCGCGGCTATGGCGGGTCCGACAAGCCGGGCCGGGTCGAGGACTACAGCCTGGAGCGGATCACCGTCGACGTGGCCGGGGTGATCGAACACCTGTCGAGCGACGGCACGGGCGTCCTCATCGGCCACGACTGGGGCGCGCCCATCGTCTGGAACACCGCCCTGACGCGGCCGGATCGCGTAAGCGCTGTGGCCGGGCTGTCTGTGCCCTACACCGGCGTGCCGCAGGTTCAGTTCCTGGACGTGATCAAGGCGGCCTTCACCGACAAGGGCCGGTTCTTCTACCAGATCTACTTCCAGGACGTCGGCCCGGCCGAGGCGGAGCTGGGCAGCGATCCGCGCGCGGCGATCCGGAAGTTCTACTACGCCATCAGCGGAGATGCGCCCGACGGGACCTGGCCGGTCGACAAGCCACACGGCGCGGCCCTGCTCGACCGGCTGCCCGATCCCCAGCCGTTCCCGGCCTGGCTGACGAAGGAAGACGAGGACTACTTCACGGCCGAGTTCCACCGCTCCGGCTTCTTCGGGCCGCTGAGCCGCTACCGCAACCACGAGCGGGATTTCGACTGGCTGCAGGGGTTCAAGGACCGCAGGATCGAGCAGCCGTCCTTCTTCGTCGGCGGCGATCGCGACCTGGTGCTGAAGATGATCCCGGGCGTGAACCCGGTCGACTTCATGGCCCCGCACCTGCCTGGCCTGCAGGGCGCCCATGTCCTGCCCGGCGTCGGCCACTGGACCCAGCAGGAGGCGCCGGAGGAGGTCACCCGCCTGCTGCTCGACTGGCTGAAGGGGCTGTGATGGGTCGCCGCTCGTTTGACTCCCCCAAGGGCAACGATAGTCTCAAGAGAACAACGATAACAAACGCTCCAGGAACCCGACCATGACCCCCGCCGATGGTGCGGCGTCCGCCGCCGTGTCCGCTTCCAAGGTTCCCTTCAAGCCGCTGCCGCAGAAGGGGCCCGACGTCACGGTCGAACGCCGCGCGGACGGCTCGATCCTCGTCCGCTCCAACCATGCGCCGGGCGAAGGCCCACGTTCCATCGCCCATCTGCTGCGCGACAAGGCGCTGGCTCACCCTGAGCGGCCGTGGATGAAGCAGCGCGAGCCCGGCCACGGGCCCTGGCGCCAGGTCACCTACGGCGAAGCCCTGCGCGCCGCCGAGGGCATCGCCCAGTCGCTGCTCGACCGCGGCCTGACCGGCGCCGACAGCGTCATGGTGCTGTCAGCCAACTCCATCGAGCACGCCCTGGTCATGCTCGGCTGCTACACCGCCGGCGTGCCGGTGGCCCCGATCAGCCCGGCCTACAGCCTGATCTCGTCCGACCACGCCAAGCTGAAGCACTGCGCGGCCGTCGTGCGGCCCAAGGTCGTCTTCGCCCAGGCCGGCGCGATGTTCGAACGGGCCTTCCAGACCCTGCGCGAGGTCGATCCCGGCCTGGTGTTCGTGACCGCCGATGGCGAGGGCGAGGGGGCCATCCCGCTGTCGGCCCTGCTGGCGACCGAGCCGACCGCCGCGGTCGAGGCCGCCCGCGAGGCCCTCGATCACGCCACCGTCGCCAAGTACCTGTTCACCTCCGGCTCGACCGGCATGCCCAAGGGCGTGCCCCAGACCTTCGGCATGATGTCGGCGACCATCGCCGGCGGCGAGGGCCTGCGCGCCGAGGAGGCTGATCCCGATGTCGTCCCCCAGAGCCTGGAGTGGATGCCCTGGAGCCACATCAGCGCCGGCAACATCGGCTTCAACGGCGTTTTGTGGGGCGGCGGCACGGTGCACCTGGACGAGGGCAAGCCGATCCCCGGCATGTTCGAGACCACGATCAAGAACCTCTATGAGGTCTCGCCGATGGTGTTTGGATCGGCCCCGATCGCTTTCGGCATGCTGGCCGAGGCCATGGAGCGCGACCCCGTCCTCCGCGCCTCGTTCTTCAGGAATCTGCGCTACATGGGCTACGGCGGCGCGACGCTGTCCAACGACGTCAACGAGCGGCTGCAGGCGCTGGCCATCGCCGAGACGGGTCAGCGGATTCCGCTGACCACCATGTACGGCGCGACCGAGACCCAGGGCGTCACCGTCACCCACTGGGCGACCGAACAGGTCGGCCTGGTCGGGCTGCCGGTGCCGGGCGTGACCATCAAGCTCGTCCCCAACGGAACCAAGTACGAGGTCCGGGTGAAGGGGCCCACGGTCACCACCGGCTATCACAACGACCCGGAGAAGACGGCCGCCGCCTTTGACGAGGAGGGCTTCTACAAGCTCGGCGACGCCGCGAAGTTCCTGGACGACAACGACCCGGCACAGGGCATGGTCTTCGACGGGCGGGTGACCGAGGACTTCAAGCTCGACAGCGGCACCTGGGTCAGCGTCGGCACCCTGCGGCCCGACCTGGTCGCCGCCTGCAGCCCGTGGGTGATGGACGCGGTGATCTGCGGTCAGGACAAGCCGTTCATCGGCGCGCTGTTCTGGCCGTCGATGGCCGGCATGCAGACCCTGGCGGCCGACGAGGGGCCGGGAACGCCGCTCGAGAAGGTGACGGCGCTGCTGACCGAGAAGCTGGCGGCGTTCAACGCCACGGCGGGTGGGTCGTCCCGGCGGGTCGGCCGGTTCGTGATCATGACCGAGCCGCCGTCGATCGACGCGGGCGAGATCACCGACAAGGGCTATGTGAACCAGCGGGCCACGCTCGAGCGGCGTGACGCCCTCGTTCAGGGCCTCTACGCCACCCTGCCGGCCGGCGGCGTGGTCACGGTCTGATGGAGATGACGACGATGACGATGGATCCCGGCTTCCGCGCGCTGCTCGATGCGACCAATGCTGTCGAGATGCCGCCGCTCAGCAGCCTGCCGCCCGCCATGATCCGGGAGGGCTATCGAGCCCAGCGGGTCGGGGTCGACGCCGGCGCCCCCACTGATCTGGACGTTCGCGACCTCGAGGTCGGCGGCGGCGGCGGACCTCTGAAGGCGCGGCTCTACACGCCGAAAGGCGCTCCGGCGACCGGGCCGGGGATCGTCTATTTCCACGGCGGCGGCTTCGTGATCGGCGACCTCGACAGCCATGACGCCTTCCTGCGACGCTTGGCGGCCGCCTCCGGCGTCCGGGTGCTGTCGGTCGACTATCGCCTGGCGCCGGAGCACCCGTTCCCGGCGGCGCACGACGACGCCCTGGCCTCGCTGCGCTGGGCCTTCGACCATGCCGCCGAGATCGGCTTCGACCCGGCCCGCATCGCGGTCGGCGGCTGCTCGGCGGGCGGCAACCTGTCGGCCAGCGTGGCGCTGGACCTGCGCGGCGATCCGGCGCGAAAGCTGGCCTTCCAGCTGCTGCTCTATCCGGCCACCGCGATGGACCAGGACACCGCCTCGCGCCGGGACCTGGCCACTGGCCATCTGTTGACGGCCGAGGTCATGGAGTGGTTCGGCAACCACCTCGCCGCCGGCGGGCACCCCGATCAGGCGCGCGCCGAGCCGGTGAAGGCTGACCTGGCGGGCGTCGCGCCGGCCCTGATCGTCACCGCCGGCTTCGACCCGTTGAAGGATGAGGGAAAGGCCTATGCCGCGGCCATGAACGCCGCCGGCTCCAGGGCCGAGCACGTCGAGTACGCCGCCTTTGTCCACGACTTCTACACCCTGTCGCCGTTCTGCGCGGGCGTGCCGGCGGCGATCGAGGAGACGGGCGCGAAGCTGAGGGCCGCCCTCGCCTGAGGGCCGGTCTTCGATACGGACGGCCTGCGGGCCAACGAAAAAGGGCGGCCCGGATTGCTCCGGGCCGCCCCATTCGTTTGACGTGTCCGTCAGGCCTAGAAGCGGGCCCGCAGGGTGACGCCGTAGGTGCGCGGCGCGCCGAGGAAGGCGTTCAGCGCGTTGACCGTCGGCAGGGCGCCGGGCGTGGCGCTGGTCACGTTCTGCAGCGGCGCGTCGAAGACGACCTGGTAGTAGTCCTCATCGGTCAGGTTCTGACCCCAGAGTTCCAGCGACCAGCTCTCGTCCTTGGTCCCGAAGGCGATCCGGCCGTTGAACAAGGTCAGGTCTTCCTGGATCTTGAGCGGGTTCAGGTCCGAGCCGGTGTTGTACTCGGTGGTGAACTTGGCGCTCAGGCTGGTGCGGACCATGAAGTTTTCGCCCAGGTCACGCTCGTAGCTGCCCGAGAAGGAGCCCGACCACAGCGGCGCGAACGACATGTTGCTGCTGGGCAGCAGCAGCGAGGCGCCGGCCGGCGCGACGAAGTCGCCGTACTCGGTGTCGGCGTAGGTGACGCCGCCCTGGAACCGCAGGCCGTCGACCGGCGTGAACCACACGAAGTCGGCGTCGAAGCCGCTCGAGTTTACTTCCGGGATCGAGGTGACGATGAAGCTGACGCCGGTGAAGGCGTTGAGCTGGAAGCCTTCGTAGTTCTGGATGAAGGCCGACAGGTTCAGCAGCAGCGAGCGGTCGAACAGCGTGCTCTTCACGCCCGCTTCATAGCTGTCGACGAACTCGGCTTCGAAGGCCGTGTTCGGGTTCAGCGTGTAGTAGGGCGCGACCGTGGTCGAGACCAGGTTGCGGGCGCGGTCAAGGTTGAAGCCGCCGGCCTTGTAGCCGCGGGCGTAGGAGAGGTAGCCCATCAGGTTGGAGTTGAGCCGGTAGGCCAGCTTCGCGGTGCCGCTCCACTCCTTCTCGGTGCGCGACTGCTTGTTGTCGGCATTGTTGAAGTTGGAGTCGGTCCAGGGCACGCAGAGGCTCAGCGCGAAGCAGGGCAGGCCCGTTCCCAGGTTGTTGTACTGGGTGTCGAGGGTCTTCTCTTCGCGGGTGTAGCGCAGGCCGACGGTCAGCTCGAGCGCGTCCGTGATCTCGAACGAGTTGTTGGTGAAGAACGCGAGGCTCTCCGACTCTTGCTGGTGCTGGTCGTTCTGGCCGGTGCCCGAGACGTAGTAGGTCCCCGGCAGGGCGGCCTGCGTCGCGCCGTTGGAGGCGATCAGGCTGAAGTAGGAGCGATAGTCGTCGCCGAACAGCAGGGTCTGGCCGGTGCTGAGCTTTTCCTTGGCGGCGAACACGCCGACCAGCCAGTTCAGGCGGTCAGCCTGGCCGGCGAGGCGGAATTCCTGGCTGAACTGCTCGAACGTGACGAAGTTGCGGCCGTCAGTCGGACGGTACCAGATGTCGGCGGACGAGAAGTCGCTGTCCTGGGCGCTCAGGTTGTAGAACTCGCGCCAGGCGGTGACCGAGGTCAGCGTGGCTTCGTTCAGCCAGGGGGTGTCCCAGGTGACTTCGGCCGAGAGACCCTTGTCCTCGATCTCCTGGGTCGTGTCGCGGTTGGCGTAAGCGAGGCGCTGGCTTGGATCGAGCGGGTTCAGGACGCCGGTGTCCGAGGCCGAGAGCGTGTCGATGAAGCCCTGGCGGACCGGGTTGCGAACCGTGGCGACGCCAGCGCAGCAGACTTCGTCGCGCTTGGTGTAGTCGGCGATCACGCGGATATCGAGCGTGTCGGTCGGCGTGGCCAGCAGCTGGCCGCGGACGCTGTAGAAGTCCTGGTTGGCGTCTTCGGTGTTGGTGCGCGGACCGTCGCCCGTGCGGATGTCGTAGAAGCCGTCACGCTCGCGCTTCACGACAAACAGGCGGCCGGCCAGCTTGTCTTCGATGATCGGGCCGGTGATGGAGGCGGCGGCGCCCAGCTGGCCGTAGTTGCCGGCCGTCAGCTCGCCTTCGACGCCGAAGGTGAACGAGGGTTGCTTGGTGATGACGTTGATGACGCCGGCCGAGGTGTTCTTGCCGAACAGCGTGCCTTGCGGGCCCTTCAGGACCTCGATGCGTTCCATTTCGCCCAGGTCGCCGAAGCCGACGCCGTTGCGGGGGCGATAGACGCCGTCGATCACGATGCCGACCGAGCTTTCCAGACCGGGGTTATCGCCGACGGTGCCGACGCCGCGGATGCGGGCGGTGGTGACGGTTTCGCTGGAGGTCGAGGTGACCAGCAGGCCGGGCGTGAGGACGGTCAGGTCCTTGATGTCCTTGATGCCGGCGTCCTTGAGCTGCTGCTCGCTGACGGCGGTGACCACGATCGGCACGTCCTGAAGGCTCTGCTCGCGCTTCTGGGCGGTGACGATGATCGCGTCGACGGTGGCTTCTTCAGCGTCGGTGTCCTGGGCGTAAGCGGCGCCGGCGATCAACGACGAAAGCACGACGGCGGATGCCGACGCGCGCAAAACTTGTGAAAAACGCATTTCCTGTCCCGTGATTGTTGCGCTGGTGGGGAGCCCGCGCGGTTCATCGTGCAAAAACGGGGGCGCTCCGGCCCCCGTACATGCACGGCGCCACCTACGTCGCGTCGGGAAACATGCGCAACCGTCAATCCCTTGCCCCGCAACGGAAATGGCGGTTTCGTGGCGGTGATGTGACAGCATGACCGTCAAAAAACGAGGTTCGTTGACGCTGGGTGAAGCGACCGGCCGACCGGCCCGTCAGAATTCCCGCGAGCACCCCCGGGCGGGCCAGGCTATCCGGCGCGATGGCGCGCGGCCGGGCTTGCGTGCGACGCTTGCGGCGGTCATCTCCTGAGCATGCCCGTGTCCGCCGCCTATAGTCCCGACCCGCTGTTCATGAAGCTCGGTCCCGAGTTCGCCGACCCGGTCGCGGCGGCGGACTTTCCGGCCACGATCCTGCGCCATCGCAATGACCGCGCCGCATCGACCGTGGGGCTCGAGTCCCTGACCGATCCCGAGTGGATCGCCGCCTTCGGCCGTTTCGAGGCCTTGCCGGGCAATCAGCCCGGGCCGCTGGCCATGCGCTATCACGGCCATCAGTTCCGGACCTACAACCCTGACCTCGGCGACGGGCGCGGCTTCCTCTTCGCCCAGCTGCGCGAGGCCGGGACCGACCGTCTGCTCGATCTGGCGACCAAGGGGTCGGGCCGCACGCCCTGGTCCCGCCAGGGCGATGGCCGGTTGACCCTCAAGGGCGGCATGCGCGAGGTGCTGGCCGCGACGCTTCTGGAGGCGCTGGGCGTTCCCACCAGCCGGGCCTTCTCGCTCATCGAGACCGGCGAGGCGCTGGAGCGGAACGACGAGCCCAGCCCGACGCGATCGGCCGTCCTGGTGCGGCTTTCGCATAGCCACATCCGCTTCGGCACGTTCCAGCGGCATGCGTACCTGGAGCGAGCCGACAACATCGCGCGGCTCGTGGAGCATTGCATCGAGGCCTACTTTCCTCATCTCGCCGGCGCGCCGAACGCCGCCGCCGCGATGCTCGGGGAGGTGGTCCAGCGCACGGCCCGCCTGGCGGCCCGCTGGATGGCCGCCGGCTTCATCCACGGGGTGCTCAACACCGACAACATGGTCGTGACCGGCGAGAGCTTCGACTACGGCCCCTGGCGCTTCCTGCCGCGCAACGACCCCAACTTCACCGCCGCCTATTTCGACCAGACCGGTCTCTACAGCTTCGGCCGGCAGCCGGAGGCGGCGTTCTGGAACCTGCAGCAGCTGGCGTCCTGTCTGACGCTGGTGTCGGAGTCCGAACCGCTGGTCGAGGCGCTGAACAGCTTCAATGGCGCCTATCGCAACAGTCTGCGCGACGCCATGCTGGCGCGGCTGGGCGTGATCAGCCAGGGCGACGAGGCCGACGTGGCCCTGGTCAACGCCGCGTTCCGGGCGCTGCAGGCCGGCGGCGACCGCCTGCGCTGGGAGCCGTT
>JBIKII010000245.1:0-3350 GCA_044361705.1 Caulobacter sp. | reverse complement strand
GACCCGATCGACCAGGCGGCTGACGGTGACGACGATCTCGTCGGCATTGAGGGTGCGATAGTCGTTTCGCGGCTTTCGGCTCATCCGGAGACGCTCTCCCCGCGATCCGCAATGGACCGCAAGGTCAACAAACCATGTGACCGGTCAGGGCGCCAGTCCACGCACGCGTCGAGGCTGTCGCCGGGCGGGGACAGCAGGGTGGCGCAATCCCGCCGGGCCATCTGACGCTGTGCCTGCCGATCCCGGCGTCAGCGATGTCGAAACGCGCGCCAAACCTTGCCCGGATCTAGCCCTCGTCCTCTTCCTCGTAGCCGACCAGGGCCAGGGCCCGCGCCGCCTGTCCCCGCAGGGCGCACCAGCGCAGCAGGGCTTCCTCCCGACCGTGTGTGATCCAGACCTCGCCGGGAGAGAGCTCCTCAAGCGTCGCGGTCAGTTCGTCCCAGTCCGCGTGATCGGAAATCACCAGCGGCAGCTCGACGCCGCGCTGGCGCGCCCGGGCCCGCACGCGCATCCAGCCGGAACAGAAGGCGCTGACCGGATCGGCGAAGCGCCGGCTCCACCGGTCGGCGAGCGCGGAGGGCGGACAGACGATGATCTCGCCCGCCAGGTTGCCGGTCGCATCGGTCGCCGAGGCCAGCGGGCCAAGGTCCACGCCGTGCCGGGCGTAGAGGGCGTTCAGCCCCTCCATCGCGCCGTGGACATGGATTGTGCGGTCGTGTCCGGCTTCCCGCATCAGGGCGATGACCCGCTGCGCCTTGCCCAGGGCGCCGACCAGATGGGCGCGTTCCGGAAACTGCTCGAGCGACATCAGCAGTCGCGCGACCTCGTCCGCAGCGTCCGGGTGGCGGAACACGGGCAGGCCGAAGGTGGCCTCGGTGACAAACACGTCGCAGGGCACGGGCTCGAACGCCGCGCAGGTCGGATCGCGCCGGCGCTTGTAGTCGCCCGACACGACGATGGTCATGCCCTTCCAGCGCACGACGACCTGGGCCGAGCCCAGCACATGTCCGGCCGGAACCAGGGTGATCTCCACGCCGTCGCGCTCGATCGTCTCGCCATAGGCCAGCGGCCGTGAAGCGCCGGCGAACGCTTCGCCGTATCGCACGCCCATGATGTCCAGCGTCTGCGGCGTTGCGGCCACGTGATCATGGCCGGCGCGGGCGTGGTCGGCGTGGCCGTGCGTGATCACCGCCCGCGCCACCGGCCGCACAGGGTCAATGTAGAAGTCCCCGGGCGGGCAATAGAGGCCGGCCGGGGTCGGGTGCAGCAGGGCTTCGGGCTTCAGCATCTGGATATGGGAACGCGCGACGTCTAAACCCGACGCATGAGTGATCATCTCGACGCCATGCGCAACTTCGTCAACGCCATGAACCAGGGCAGTCCGCACGCCATCGCCCTGAAGATGGAGACCATCTCGCTCGACGCCGACGGCGCGACTCTGCGGGTGCCCTATGACGAGAAACTCATCGGCGACCCGGACACAGGCGTAATCGCCGGCGGCGTCGTCACGGCCCTGCTCGACCACGCCTGCGGTCAGGCGGTGCATACCGGCCTGACCGAATTCAAGACCATCGCCACGCTGGACCTGCGTATCGACTACATGCGCCCCGCCGAACCGGGGAAGGACATCTTCGCCAAGGCCAGCTGCTACAAGGTCACCCGCTCGGTCGCCTTCGTGCGGGCGGTGGCCTACGACGTGGACCCGTCGGATCCGGTAGCCGCGGCGCAGGCGGCCTTCATGCTGGATTCCAGCGGCGGCCGCGGCTTCGGCGCCAATCTCAAGGACGGTAAGCCGAAATGAGCGATCCCGCCGAAACCGTCGACGCCATGCTGGCGCGGATCCCATACGCCCGGTTCCTGGGCCTGCGGATCGAACTGGCCGGCGACGAGATGACCGCCATCCTCCCGTTCGGCGAGCACCTGATCGGCAATCCGGTCCTGCCGGCGATCCATGGCTGGGTGCTGGGCGCCTTCATGGAGATGACGGCGATGGCCCAGCTGCTGGTCAAGGAAGGTCAGGCGCGTCAGCCGCGGGTGATCGACGTGTCGATCGAATACCTGCGCTCCGGCCGGCCGCTGACCACCTATGCCCGTGCCGAGATCAAGAAGGTCGGCCGGCGCATCGCCAACGTCCATGTCGAGGCCTGGCAGGACCAGCGCGCCGCGCCGATCGCCGCCCTGCGCGGCCACTTCCTCGTGACACCCACGGAGAAGCCTTAGGAGGCAGTGGCGAGCCCCGCCCACCCCATTCCGTTTCCCCGGCGAAGGCCGGGGTCCAGATCCTGGAGTGCGAAAGCCGCGCGAAGGGCCCAACACCGTAGCTGGATCTGGGTCCCGGCCTTCGCCGGAAAAGCGGTCTTGACTGCCGACGCTAGGGCCATCCCTGTTATGCCCCCAAACATTACATCCAAGTAATCACCTTACAATCCGGTCATAAGCTTAAATCGAAGTCATGACCCATACTTAACGGGTATGCGTACGAACACTTGCCTATACCCCTGATCACCGGACGCGGACTTCCCGCGACCACATCGATCCAAGGGGATTTAAACATGTCGACCAAGTCCGTTCACAAGTTCAGCATGCTCGCCAGCCTGGCCCTCGCCGTTCTGCCGCTGATCATCACCCTCGCCGCCGCCACCTCGGGCGTCGTCAACGTCGCCAGCCTGTGATCCGCGCCGCGCAACGCCGCCGGGCCTGACGTCCTCCCCCGAGGTCGGCCCGGCGGAGTCCCGCGGACCCACAGTGCGAAACCAGAGTTGAATGCCAAAGGCCTTCCGGATCGGGAGGCCCTTTTGCTATGCGTGGCCATGCAATCGCCCGCCGCCGTGATCTTTGACTGTGACGGAGTCCTCGTGGACTCCGAGATTCTCGCCATCGAGGTGGAGATCGTCCTGCTGGCGGACTGCGGCCTGGTCTACCCGCCCGAAGAGTATCGCCATCGCTTTCTCGGCCTGAACGACGCCGCGTTTCGCGAGGCGCTCGAGCAGGATTGCCTCGACCGGACAGGCCGGCCGCTTCCCGAAGACTTCCTGCATCGTGCTCACGTCCAGCGTTGGGACGCCTGCCAGACGAAGTTGGTCGAGGTCGCCGGTTGTGGCGCGGCCGTGGGGGCGCTGGATCTGCCGAAGGCCGTGGCCAGTTCCTCGGGCGCGGCCTTCCTGCGCGAGAAGCTCCGGCTGACCGGCCTCCTGGGGGCCTTCGATCCGCACGTTTACTCGGCCGATCTGGTGGCCCGCGCCAAGCCGCATCCGGACGTCTTCCTGCACGCCGCCGCGGCGCTCGGTGTCGCGCCCGGGCGGTGCCTGGCGATCGAGGACAGCGTCAATGGCGTCCTCTCCGCCCGCGCG
>JBIKII010000244.1:0-3354 GCA_044361705.1 Caulobacter sp. | reverse complement strand
CTGACCATCGGCGAGGCGGCCCTGCTGGCCGGGATGATGAAGGGGCCGTCGCGCTACAGCCCGGTATCGGCGACCGACCGCGCCGCACGCCGCGCCACAATCGTGCTCGACGAGATGGTCAACACTCGCGCGATCACCAGCGAAGAACGGGCGGAAGCCTTCCGCAGTCCGGTTCGGGTCTCCGCCGTGCTGGCCAACCAGCGGGCGCAGTATTTCACAGACTGGGTCGACGCCCAGGTCCGCGCCCTGGTCGGTGAGCCGACCGAGGACCTGATCGTCGAGACCACGCTGGACCTGCCGATCCAGGCCGCCGCCGAATCCGCCGTCCGCAGCGGTGTCGCGGGCGCCAAGGGGCAGGGCGTCCAGCAGGCCGCGCTTGTCGCGATCGACGGCGAGGGCCGAATCCGCGCCTACGTCGGCGGGGCGGACTACAACGAAAGCCAGTTCGACCGCGCCACCAGCGCCCGTCGCCAGGCGGGATCGGCGTTCAAGCCGTTCGTCTATCTGGCGGCAATGGAAGCCGGGCGGACCCCGGCCGTGGTCGTCGTCGACGAGCCGGTCCGCATCGGCGGCTGGGAGCCCCGCAACTACACAGGCAAATACCTCGGCTCGATCACCCTGCAGACGGCCCTGGCCCAGTCGGTCAACACCGTCGCGGCGCGGCTGGCCAACGAGGTCGGCGCAAGCAACGTCGCCGCCGTCGCCCGCCGGCTGGGGATCACCAGCAAGATCCAGCTGGCGCCGTCGATGGCGCTCGGCGCCGTCGAGGTGAACCCGCTGGAGATGGCGCAGTCCTACGCGGCCTTCTCGAACGGCGGCTTCTTCGCCAAGGGCTACGGCATCCAGCGCATCCGCACGGCCACAGGCCGGGTGCTCTATGACCGCAATCTGGAGAAGCGGCCGCGCCGCTCGGTGATCGGCTCGCCGTCGCTGCAGTACATGAACCAGATGATGCGCGAGGTGGTGACCAGCGGGACCGGCAAGCGCGCGAAGGTGTCCGGCTACGACATTGCCGGCAAGACCGGCACGACCAGCGATTATCGCGACGCCTGGTTCGTCGGCTACACGGGCGGCTTCGTCACGGCCGTCTGGACCGGCAAGGACGACAACACCTCGATGAAGGGCGTCACCGGCGGCGGCGCTCCCGCCACCATCTGGCGCAGTTTCATGGCCCAGGCCCTGCCGCGGCTGAAGGCCCAGGCGATCCCCGGCGGCGTGGTTGAGGTCGAGGCGCCGCGCGACGCGATCGGCGACATCCTGTCTACGCTCGGCATGGGTGGCGGCGACCAGGATCGTCCGTCGCCACCGCCCGAGCCAAGGGGGCCGGCGACGAGGATTCCGGAAGATATTCCCTACTAGGGCGCCGGGCTGCGCCCAACGGCCTGAAGACGGCCGCCTTCGCGCTTGAGCCATCCGCGATGCGGGGCCGGGTCGCCATTTATCTGGCGCACAAGCGCCCAGAAACGCGGGCCGTGGTTGGCCTCGATCAGATGGGCGCACTCGTGGGCGACCACATAGTCGGCCACATCGGCGGGCGCCATGGCGAGCCGCCAGCTGTAGCGGATCGCGGCCGGCCCGCGCGCGCTGGTCGGGCGACAGGAGCCCCAGCGGCCGCGGGTGTCGGTGATGGCGATCTGCGGTACAGGCTGGTTCAGCGCCGCAGCGTACACCACGGTCCGTTCGGTCAGCCAGCGTCGCGCCTCGGCCTTGACCAGGCGCAGCACCCGGTCGCCGTAGGCCGCGTCGTCCGGCGCGGTGATGGTAAAGCCATCCGGGCCCTCGGCCAGCTTCGCCCGGCCGGAGCCCGCGACGAGGTGGACAGGCCGTCCAAACAGGGTGAGCGCGGCGCCGGGCCGCAGCGGGGTGGTTTTTGGCAGGTCGGCGAGCTGGTCGGCGATCCAGTCCGCACGCTCGCGGGCAAAGGCGACAGCCTCGCCAAGCCGGCGGACGCTCGGCGCGGTGGCGATCGCCTCCCGCTTGACCCGGTCGACCCGCAGACTGATCCGCCGCGCGCGCGCGTTGACGGACAGGCGAACGGGCTGGCCGGCCGCCTCGATACGGTCGCCGTGGCTGAAGCCGGATCGTCCGAACAGGTTCATCATCCCGTGCTTAAGCCGGGACGTGCGTCCCGCAAAGCCCGATTCAGAAGTCCGGATCGCACTGGCGGATGAAGTCCTGCACGCGCGGGAAGATCTCCTCGCGGAAGCGCCTGCCGTTGAACACGCCGTAGTGGCCGACACCCTGCTGGACGTGGTCCAGCTTCATGTCGGCGGGGATGTTCGGACAGAGGTCGTGGGCCGCCTGGGTCTGGCCGATGCCGGAGATGTCGTCCAGCTCGCCCTCGACCGTCATCAGGCCGATGTCGGTGATCGCCGCGGGGTTCACCAGCCGGTCGCGGTGCATCAGCTCGCCCTTGGGCAGGGCGTAGGACTGGAACACCTTGTCGATCGTATCGAGGTAGAACTCCTCGGTCAGATCCATCACCGCCAGATACTCGTCGTAGAAGGCGACGTGCTTGTCGGCGCTGTCGCCGTCGCCGGCGACCAGGTTGTCGAAGTAGCGCCGGTGGGCGTCCTTGTGGCGCTCCAGGTTCATCGACATGAAACTGGCCAGCTGCACGAAGCCCGGATAGACGCGCCGGCCCACGCCCGGATAGGGCGCCGGCACGTTGTAGATCATGCTCGACTGGAACCAGGTGAACGGCCGTTCCTCGGCCAGCTTGTTGGTCACCGTCGGCGAGAGTCGCGCGTCGATCGGTGAGCCCATGAAGGTCATGGTGCGCGGCCGATAGCGGTTGTTCTCTTCCGCCATCAGGGCAGCGGCCGCCAGAACCGGAGGGCCTGGCTGGCAGACGGCCACCACGTGCGCCCGGTGCCCAAGGGCCTCGAGCATCAGCTTGATGTGGTCGATGTAGTCGTTGAAGTCGAAGCGGCCTTCCATCATCGGAACGTCGCGGGCGTTTGACCAGTCTGTGATGAACACGGCGTGGTCGGGCGCGAAGGCCTCGACCGTGCCGCGCAGCAGCGTCGCGTAGTGGCCCGACATCGGGGCCACGATCAGCACGGCCGGATCGAGCTGCAGCTTTCCCGCGCGGCGCATGTCGGCCATGTCGCGGTCGAACTGGATCAGGCGGCACCACGGGCTTTCCCAGACCACGGTCGGGCGGACCCGGACCTTGTGGTCGTTCACCGTGATCTCGTCGATGTGCCAGTCCGGCTTGCCATAGCGGCGCGTGACGTTGGCGTAGAGATCCGCGCCGGCGGAAATCTTGCGGCCGATCTGCGAATTGCGGGCGGGATTGAGCGGCGAGGTCCACGAGTCTCGCGTCATGCGCGCGGCGGCGCGCATCGGGGA
>JBIKII010000336.1:0-3378 GCA_044361705.1 Caulobacter sp. | reverse complement strand
CATTTGTTAAAAGATAGTTTTGTCTGTGGTCAGCATCTGCATATCCAATATCGCCATTGTTTTCCTCATAAATATATCCAAAGGCTGAATTGGCAATATCTGAAACAATGTTGTAAATCGTGTCGGTTGTATTTGGTTGATGCTGCATTGTGTAAAGGCCTGGCTGATCTATTTCGCCTAATCCTAAATTAACTGCATTTGCCCAAGTTTCTGTTGCATCATAAGTTGCCCATTGTGTAGCTGCTGGCACATCATTCCAAGTTCCAAGTAATACGCTTGATAAAATGTCATAGATTTGGTTGCCATCCTCGTCTTGCGGAATGTTGTCATCCCAAATTTCTTTGGTTAATTTAGCAAGTGAACCCATCGCCAATAATGTGTATTCAATAACTGTGGCTGCTGCACCAGTATTTCTGACTTGAACTGTTACATCCGTAAGATCGCCACCAAATAAACTTACATACGTATTTGAACTATCTTTGACTTGTAAATCTAAACTGTCATTTATGTCAAAAGGTAATGTTTGCCCATTCAATGCAACTAAGGTTATTTGACAATATGATGGAAGCGGTTGCTGATAAATGTCTGATCTGCCAGCCTGATGCTGAACATCAGAAATAGCGATATTAGTGTAATCAACACCACCGACAGTTAATTTCCAGTCAGGCGTAAAATCTGACATTATCTATCCCTAAGCGCGGTTACGCTTCTTGCAGCCTGACTATTCAATTGATTTGCAACAGCTCTAGCAGTTCCCTCAGGATCTAATGCACCTGATACATTGATAACTATGTTGGGATTCTCCGCAATTGTTTTACCTTGCTTTTCTAATACTCTAAATTGAGCTTGCAAAACATCAAATTGTTTTTGAGCAGCTGATTTAGATATTCCACCTGTTGCAACTTGGAAAGTTAAATCTGTAAATTGATCTTGAACTCTCAATAATTTGTCTGCTAAATCTTTTAAGTTAGTTGCTCCGACTGCACCAGCACCACCTGCACCAGCACCGCCACCGCCAGTAGCACCACCACCACCACCACCACCACCAAAGCCACCGCCACCTGCTCCGCCAGTAGCACCACCTAAACCGCCAGCAGTTAAACCACTTAATTGACCAAATCCACCGCCACCAAAACCAGTATCACCTTCATCTCCACCAGCTGCAAATTTAGATAAACCATAAGTAACCGCCACAGCTGCTAAGGCTGCTGCTGCTGTTCCAACAGATGCTCCACCAGTAGCGAATGCAGTTGCAATTCCTGCTCCTGCTGCTGCTGTTCTTAATGTTTTCATAGCTGTTATTAATGTGCCAATAGCAGTAACAAATGCAATAACTTTACTAACAGCAAATACTGTAACGATAACTCCACCCAATATAAGCAACTCATCTTTAATACTTATTACAAAACCTATTGTCGATCTAAGTTGTTCACCAAATTTGAATGCGCCTTCGGTTGCTTTTGTGATACCAGATACAACAGAATTATCACCAGTTAATCCAGATATAAATGCCTGAATGTTAGGAACGACTGTTTGAATTAAATAATCAGCAAACTTTACAAAGATAGGAAGTAATGCAGCTCCTATTTGTTCCCTTGCTTCATCCATAGCAATTGTTAATTGTCTAAACTTAAATTCAGCGTTAGTTGATTCATTGGCAATAAATCCGCCATAGGTCTTTCTTAGTTCATTAGTAATATCATCAAATGATTTAGTTTTTAAGGTAGCAGCATCTATTCCTAGACCTAACTTACCTAGTGCAGTATTTGATCCATCGTAGGCTTTGCCTAATGCGTTTGTAACTGCCTCTAATGGCTTGCCAGTTGCCGCGCTAATTTCTTGAGCAAGGCTTAACAATTCCTGCGCTTTAGTAACATCCTGAGTGGATCTAATTAAGCGAGATAGGGCAGGTCTTAAAACATCATCCGTTGTTGCAGTAGCAATGGATTGTTTAGTTATGTAAGTATCAATTGACTTTATCTGTTCATCGGTTGCGCGAGTATTAGCCCTGATTGTTTGCTCTAATGATTTCCTTGACTTCTCATCCTCAGCAGCGGCTTTAACAGCTGATATTGCAAATGCAGCAGCAGCCGCTCCAGCAGCAGCAAATGCTAAAGCAGCCTTTTTACCAAAATCTGAAATAGTTTCTTGAGAGTTTTTGACTGACTTTTCTGCATCACTTAATCCCTTTTTGAGATTATCAATATCAGCAGCTAACGCAAGGGTTAAGGTTCTACTTGCCATCGTTGAACTCTTTTCTAATATCCAAAATTATATCTTCAAACTCTTTAATAATGGTTGGTTGTAAATGTCTGACAGTTGGATAAATAAACCAACCTCTTGAACCTGCACCTTTACTCATTCCACCTGACCATCTTGGAAATTGTGGGTATTTATTAGAACCAAATTCATGACCTGCGCCAATACCTAATCGGTTGCCCTTAGCATCTTTGCGTGTGTTGAATTGAGTTGTTGCTCCACCTGAAAATTTTTGGCTTGCAAATCCAAAAGATATTTCACCAAGTAATGATGACTTTTTGACTTTACCACCTTGAGCAACACGATCAGCAACCTTGCCGCGAGATTTAGCAATGTTTCTAATTTCTCTTAATTCTCTTTCAGCCAATTCGCCAACTCTGCGTTTGGTTTCTGTAATAGCAATATCGCTCATGTTTCTTAATACTTTAGCAATTTGATTAAGTTCTTTTTTATCATAAACTATCAGAGGCTCGGTGCTAACTGCCATTTCTTGCCTCCAATATATCTATCGCGGTGTATATGTCGTCTGCATCAACCCATTCACTCATTGGTATCTGTGTGGCTATTGCCAACTGAACCAATAATCTACTTAGGCTTCCTTCTCTGTGGCTTTTGGGGAAGCATCACCGACTATTACATCGGTAACTGTTTCACACCATGCTTCATAAGGCTTAACTGCTTTACCAGCAGCTTCTCTTTTATGTGCGTGGTATGCCAAAAACATTAAATCAGAAATGCCCATTTTCTCTTGAGCCTGACCAATAATGTTCCCAGTCTTTTGTTCCCACTTTTGCCACTCAGGCGGTTGGGCTGTGTAAGTTGCTTCGTCGCCTGAGTTGTATGAAATTGTAATTGGTAGTTTCATTAGTGCTCCCGTTTCTAATTGTTAAGCGAAGTTTTCTGTTGGCACTCCAATAACTTGGAATGTCAAAGATACAGTTTGTGCATCTGGTGCAGTTCCACCAGCTGATGGCCACATTGGCAATACTTGGAAAGTAAATACTGCGCCAGAAACAGCTGTAAAAACTGTGTTAATTCCTGTATTTGGTGCTGATTCTGAAACGCCCCATAGGATCTCACAAAGTGATCCAGTTGCGCCCCAATCGGCTAGCATCTCTA
>JBIKII010000100.1:0-11734 GCA_044361705.1 Caulobacter sp. | reverse complement strand
CGGGCGGCGTCATCCCTAACAGACATATAACACAGTAATTTCAACTACTTGAAGCTTCTTGCTCGTTCGGCCAGTTTGGCCCGGCGATTGCTTCCCAGTCAGGTGGGCAAAAGGCCCCCGGCCGTCAAAACGACGTCGGACACCTGGAAAGGGAATATCGTCATGGCGCTGAACAGCGTTAACACGAACAACGGCGCGCTCATCGCGCTGCAAAACCTGAACGCCACCAACAACGAACTGGCCAACGTTCAGGGCCGCATCAACACCGGCAAGAAAGTCGCCTCGGCCAAGGACAACGGCGCCGTTTGGGCTATCGCCCAGTCCCAGCGCGGCACGTCCAACGCCCTGAACGCCGTGAAGGACTCGCTCCAGCGCGGTCAATCCACCATCGACGTCGCGATCGCCGCCGGCGAGTCCGTTTCCGATCTGCTCCTGCAGATGAAGGAAAAGGCCCTGGCCGCGTCGGACACGACGCTCGACAGCACCAGCCGCACGGCTCTGAACGAAGACTTCAAGGCGCTTCGTGACCAGATCACCAAAGCGGTCACCAACGCCGACTTCAACGGCGCCAACATGATCAAGGCTTCGGGTAACACCGTGACGGCTCTGGCCAACGCGGACGGCACCTCCAAGATCACGGTGGCGGCGCAGTCGCTGGCGCTCGGCGGCGCGAACGTCACGGTCGCCGCCACGGCCTCGCTCAGCACGGCAACGATCGCGGCGACGATGGTCACGACCGTCAGCACCTCGATCACCAACGTCGGCTCGGCCCTGGCCAAGCTCGGCACCGGCTCGAAGTCGCTGGAGTCGCACCTCACCTTCGTCGGCAAGCTGCAAGACAGCCTCGACGCCGGCGTGGGCAACCTGGTTGACGCCGACCTCGCGAAGGAAAGCGCCAAGCTGCAGGCCCTGCAAACCAAGCAACAGCTCGGCGTGCAGGCTCTGTCGATCGCCAACAGCTCGACGTCGTCCCTGCTGGGACTGTTCCGCTAGGGGCAACGCAAAAGGGGCGGGCGGCCAACGCCGTCCGCCCCGGCCGCGCCGGCGAAGGTCGCAAGGCCTTCGCCATGCGCATGTTCAGAGAGACGTCGGTCGGCAGAGGCCGGCGTAGGGAGAGATGAAAGCCATCGCACCACTGTCGCCGGTCGTATCCACGGGCGCCTTCCAGCCCACGCCGGTCGCCCGCACCGACGCTCAAAGGCCCCTGCAAGGCGCCGCGCCGCAGTCGGCGGATCTGCGTCTCGTCATCGAAGAAGACGAGCAGTCCGGCGCCATCGTCTACAAGACTCTCGATCGCCGCACGGGCGAGGTCGTTCGGCAACTTCCCCGTGAAGAGGTCCTGCGGCTGAAGGACGATCCCACCTACGATCCGGGCGATATCGTCAACTCGAGGTCCTGAGCCAGCCGCTCGCGGCGTCTTGCCGCAGCGCACCGACTCCCTTGCCCGACACGGCCCAGGCCGTGGCGGCCATCATGGTTTACGGTCGTTAACCATACGCACACGATCTCCAGCCAGCTTGGCCTGTGAGGCGGCTTGGTGAGTCGTCTCGCCCTGCGAAGCGCCTTGCTAGGAGAAGCCCATGGCGATCAGCGTCCATACGAACCAGTCAGCCCTGGTCGCGCTACAGAATCTGAACAAGACCAACGACGACATGGCCGGCGTTCAGAACCGCATCAGCACGGGCCTGAAGGTTCAGGGGGCCAAGGATAATGCCTCCGTCTGGGGCATCGCCCAGGCCCAGCGCGCCGATCTCGGCGCCCTGAGCGCGGTCAAGATGAGCCTCGATCGGGCCCAGTCCATCGCCGATGTGGCGATGACGGCCGGCGAGACGGTCTCTGACCTGATGCTGCAGATGAAGGAAAAGGTCACGGCCGCGATGGACCCGTCGCTGGACGCCGTGGCCCGGACCGCGCTCGACTCGGATTTCAAGGCCCTTCTTCGGCAGATCACCCAGGTGGTGAATGATGCCGAGTTCGACGGAGCCAACCTGCTGGACGGCTCTCTGGGCGCGAGCATCCGCTTCCTCGCCAACGCCGACGCCAATTCCTACATTACGCTCTCGGGCAAGAACATGGCTCTGGGCGGCGCCTTCGTGACCATGGCCGCCACGTCCTCGATCACCACCGCGACCCTGGCGGCCTCGATCCAGACCGCGCTCACCACATCGATCAGCAACGTCAACCAGGCGCTTGGTGATCTGGGCGCCCAGTCCCGCCAGATCGAGGCGCACAACACCTTCGTCTCCAAGCTGACGGACGTGCTCAACACCGGGATCGGCAGCCTCGTCGACGCCGACCTCGCCAAGGAAAGCGCGCGACTGCAGGCCCTGCAGGTGCAGCAGCAGCTCGGCGCCCAGGCGCTGTCGATCGCCAACCAGCAGCCGCAGATCGTCCTGTCGCTGTTCAAGAGCTGATGAGGCTGGCGCGTCACGGTTCCGCCGCGACGCGCCGCTATCGTAGACCGCTGCGGGGCGGAGCGTCTGCATGATCGAACTGCGTGATCTCGCTCCCGACGACGAGGAGCTTCTCTATCAGTGGCGCGGCGAGCCTGAAGTGGCGCGCTGGATGTCCGACGCCGACGTCTCAGGGCGTGACGCCCACCGCGCGTGGTTCGCGCAGCTGTCCAGCGATCCTGACCTGCGGGGCTGGATGATCCAGCGCGGAGGCCGGCCGGCCGGGCTACTGACGCTTACCGGGCTTTCCGGACATCACCGACGCGCCGCGTGGAACTGGTTCGTAGGCGACCGCGAAGCGCGGGGAAGGGGTGTTGGACGCGCCGCGCAGGTGCTCGGTCTAGACCGCGCCTTTGGCGATCTTGGTCTGCACAAGGTCTGGGCCGAGGTCATGGCCGACAATGACGCGGCCATGAAGATCCAGACGGCTGTCGGCTTCCGGCGCGAAGGCTATCTTCTCGGTCATGTCCTGAAGGACGGCGCGCCCCGCGACGTCGTGATGCTCGGCATCCTGCGGGACGAATGGGCAGCCCTGGCCCCCGCGGCGCGCGAACAGCTGGCCAGGGCCGGCCTGATCGCCGCCTGACCCCGCCTTAACGACTCCTCAGCCCTTGTCGGGCAAGCTTTCGGCGCGGAACTCCGTCCAGGGCCCCAATGGTCATCTCGATCGATAGCAGCTCCCTCCTGGGGTACTACCAGGCGCGCACCGGCGGATTTGCTTCCGCGGGCGGGACGGGTGCGGGCACGATCGTCAATGGCAAGCCCAAGTACGCCCCGACGCCGCCGTGGTCGACGACCTCAACCGCCCTCAAGTCGAATGAACTGGTCAAGCAGGCCCTGGCCGGGCGCCGCTTCGTCGACGAGGGGGCCGCCCAACTCGACCTGCCCGGCGCCAGCAGCGACTACAAGAAGCTCTTTGCCCTGTATCAGGGCCTCAACGCGCTGAACGGCCTGGCCGAACGCGCCAAGACGACCGGCATCACCCAGGCCGAGACCAATCGCCTGGCGTCGGTCTTCACCCGCGGCCTGACCGAGATCACCAGCTACACCGACAAGCTGAAGATGGAGACCATGCGGATCACCCGCGGGGACACCATGATCACCAACAAGTCCGAGGTCGGCGTGCCCCGGGCGATCTACAACTACAAGACCGGCAAGATTCACACCGGCGCCCAGAGCGACGCTGTCGCCGCCTTCCAGGGCGACGTGAAGTTCGACATCACGGTCAAGCGCGGCAACGTCACGCACAACATCGCTGTCGATCTGTCGGAAATCGCCGGAACCCGAACGATGGGCGCGGTGACCGCCCATATCAACGACAAGCTGTCGGCGGCCGGACTGCAGTCCCGCTTCAGCGTCGAGCGCACGCCCGGCGAACCGCGCAAGGTGACGACGGGCGGCACCACCGTCACCCTGCCGGCCATCGCCGACGACTATTCGCTCAAGATCAGCGGCGACTCTACCGAGCAGCTGACCTTCTCGGCCGCCGCGACCACGCCGGCGGTCTATGTGACGACCTACGCCGGCAATCCCGATCCGGACAAGGACACCAAGACCGACGACGGCAAGTTCGAGAGCACCCTGGTCAAGCTGGACGGGGCCACGGTCGGGGCCGCGGGCTCGAAGATTTCGTCCGGCACGCTGGAAGGCACGATCGAGACCGTGCGGGCCAGCAAGGTCGGGGCGGACGGTTCGCTCTATGTGCTGGCCGACGTCGACGGCACCGTGGACAACCAGACCGTCAAGGGCGAACGCGACGTGGCGCTGCTCAAGTACGACAGCGCCGGCAAGCTGATGTACGCGCGGACGCTGGGCGCCGCCGACCAGGCCGATGGCCTGGCGCTGAGCATTGCCACGGACGGCCGGGTGGCGATCGCCGGCCGCGTCACCGGCGAGTTGAACGGTGCGGTGAACGGGCCGATCAATTCAACCTTGGCGAGCGGCAAGAGCGACAGCTTCGTCACCGTGTTCGACGCCAAGGGCGACGAGATGTGGACCCAGCGCCGCGGGGCGCTGGAGGCTGACGAGGCCACCGAGGTCGCGTTTGGCGACAACGGCGTCGTCTATGTCGCCGGCCGCACCAAGTCGTCGCTGCCCAGCGGCGGCGGAACCATCGGCGGCTGGGACAACTACCTGATGGCCGTCGCGCCGGACGCAAAAGGCGCGCCCAAGACGCTGTTCACCACCCAGTTCGGCTCGGTGGGCGAGGACAGCGTCGGCGGCATGGTCGTCAACGGCTCGACGGTGACCGTCGCCGGGGTGGAGAACGGTCGCGGCGTTCTGCGAAGCTTCACGGTGACGCCGAGCGTCACCGAAACCGTCCGTACAGACGACAACGGTTTTACCAACATCACCACGACGACCACCACCAACGGCGTCCCCAGCGTGACCTCGGCCGACTACGGGACGCACAACGGCGGAACCGATCCTGCCAAGGTGACCTCGACCACCCACACCTCCGCCGCCAGCTTCACCACGGGCGCGACGCGCGACCTGGGCCAGATGGGCGGCGGCACGATCAAGGGACTCGGGATGGATGGCGGCTATCTCTGGGTGGCCGGCACGACGTCCAACGGCGCCCTAGACGTCAGCGGCGTCACCCGGGCCTACAACGGGGCGCAGGACGCCTTCGCCGCCCGGCTGTCGACCGACCTGTCCAGCACAGCGGGCGACAACCTGGCCTACTTCGGCGGGACCGGGAACGACACCGTCACCGCCGTGGCCGTGGCCGACGGCAAGGTCTGGGTCGCCGGCGGGGCCAGCGCCGATCAGCCTGGCGCCATGCCGATTTCGACCAGGGACGGCTACCTGGCCAAGATCGACGTCACCTCCGGCGCCGTCGAGGCGCAGCGGGTGACCGGCAAGGACGGCATGGCCACCGCAACGTCCATCGCCGTCGACACCACGGGCGCCAGCGCTCTGGACAAGCTGGGCCTGCCCAAGGGGGCGCTGCTGTTCGCGGACTCCCAGAAGCTGGTCTCGGCGACCTCGGTGCGAGCCGGCGACAGCTTCCAGATCCGCACGACGCAGGGCGGGCGACTGTCGGCCGTGACCATCGAGGCCAACGACACGCTCGACACCCTGGCCAAGAAGATCGAGCGCGCAGGGGGCTTCAAGGTGAAGGTCGAGGTCGTTGCGGACGGAGATTACCGTCGCATCAAGGTCAGCCCGCAACTGAAGTCGGCTTCGGTCGAGATCCTGCCCGGCAAGGGCGGCAGCGACGCGCTGGAGGCCATTGGCCTGGCGCCGGGCGTCGTGCGCAACACCGTCATCAATGACGCGGGCAAGAGTGTCTCTGCCGACGGCAAGGGACCGGTGTTCGGCATCGGGCTCGACATCGACCTGAACCTAAACTCCAAGGACGGCGTGGCCGCGGCGATCGCCGCCATCGCCAAGTCGCTCACCCGCGTGCGCGACGCCTACCGCACCCTCGAAACGGCGGCCAAGCCCGCGGTCACCGCCGCGCCGGGGGCAGGAGGGACGGCTCCGGCCTACCTGACCAACCAGATCTCGAACTACCAGGCGGCGCTGGACCGTCTGACCGGCGGATACTGACGCGCACTTGAAAGCGTCGTCCCCGCGCGCTAGCGGTTCAGCCATGGATTTCTTCAAGGATCGCCGGATCGTCCTGGCCGTCGGCGGCGGCGTCGCGCTGCTGCTCGGCATCCTCATCGCCGTTACGATCATGCGGGGCAGCAAGGCTCCGGCCGAGCCGCCGCCGGCCTCCCAGGGCGGCCTGGTCGTTGAGACCGGGCGCGATGACGACACCAGGCTGGACCCGACCCGTCCGATCCGCTGCTTCGTCGCCGGGCAGTTCGCGGGCGAGATCACCCTGACCGAGTGCGCGCAGCGCAACGGAGTCGCCACCGGCGCCCTGGACGTTGGTGTCGACGAGACGGGGGCCCTGGCCGCCGCCGACTCGGCGGGAACGATCCTGGCCCCGCTGCCGCCCAAGCCGGTCGCCACCGCGCCGGTCCAGCCGACCCCGGTGGACGCCGCCGAGCCGTCGCAGCCGGCGGCTTCCGGATCGATGTGCTGGCGCTATGCCGGCGGCAGCTGGTCTCAGGCCGGGGCCATGGACCTCAACAGCTGCGTCCAGAGTCTGTTCGCCGGCCAGTGCGAGAAGCGCGGCGGGGCGACCTACGGCCGCTGGGGTGAGCAGACGCTGCGCCTGGTGCGCGACAAGGTCGAGATTTCGCCGGATAATCGCCGCTTCCGCACGCTGGTGGAGCAAGGCGCCAACTGCTCCATCCCGCCGGTGGGTTGAGCCCGGTTCAGTTTAAGGTCTAGGCTCGTCCCATGCATCGCATCGCTCTGTTCTCCGTCCTCGCCGCATCGGCTCTCGGCCTCTCGGCCTGCGAGAAGGCCTTCGAGGCGCCGACGGATCGCGGCGTCTGCTACCACATGGGCGTCCTCCCGGATGGCGGCTACAAGTTCAACGTCGTGGCCCGCAACGTCGACACGATCGAGAAGTGCGCCGCTCAGCTGGAGGGCATGCGCGTGCGCTTCCTTCGGCTGGGCAGCCAGAACGCCGAGATGATGGGCGCCTATCAGGGCAGCTTCATTCACCTGCGCCGCGGCGGGATCTTCCGGGCCCAGAAGTGGAACGGCAACCAGTACCTGATGCTGGTCCGCTCCGGCGACGGCCGCCTGGTGATGCCCGGCGCCGTTCAGTAGGCGGGTTTCCAATCCTGTGGTGCGACAACAAAACTCGGAGTTGCGCACAGGAACATTTCATGAACATACTTTCACGAATTGTTAACGCCCGCTAGCTTGGGCGTCAGATTCCGGCGCGCCCCGGAGGTCCGATCGTCGGGCCTCGCGAATGAGGGGGCCAAGGTCGCCGGGCGCGTGAAGGAGATCCCCATGGCGGGCAGCGTCAACAAGGTCATTCTGGTCGGCAACCTGGGCGCCGATCCCGAGATCCGCACCCTCAACTCGGGCGACCGGGTCGCCAACCTGCGCATCGCCACGTCGGAAACCTGGCGCGACCGCGCCACCGGCGAGAAGAAGGAGCGCACCGAGTGGCACCGGGTCGTCGTCTTCAACGACAACATCGTCAAGGTGGTCGAGCAGTACCTTAAGAAGGGCTCGACGGTTTACATCGAGGGCGCGATCCAGACCCGCAAATGGACCGATCAGACCGGGGTCGAGAAGTACTCCACCGAGATCGTGCTGCAGAAGTTCCGCGGCGAGCTGACCATGTTGGGCGGCCGTGACGGCGGCGCCGGCGGCGGCGCGTCCCGCGACGATGGCGACTTCGGCGGCTACTCCGGCGGCGGCGGCCGCAGCCAGCCGTCCGGCCCGAAGGAGAGCTTCTCGGCCGACCTCGACGACGAGATTCCGTTCTAGGGGGGCGGACGGCTTTCGCGGAGTGAGATTCGGCGCCGGCCGGTCCGGGCGGACGCAGGCTCCTTAGCGGCCGGGCGCCGACGTTGCGAACGGGATCGACAGGAGGGGTTCACCGCCTGTCCGCCCCGTGCCATGAGCGGCCCGTGACAGCCCCCGCGACTCCCACTGGCTCCGACAGGTCGGCCTTCTCGCTCGCCGAGTGGGGCGCCATCGGTGCGATCCTGCTGGTGTGGGGCATCAACAACGCCGCCGCCAAGCTGGCCACCGACGAACTGCCGCCGCTGCTGGTTGGCGGCTTGCGCTTTGGCGTCGCGCTGGTCGTGCTCGCTCCGTTCCTCCGTCCGCCGTTTCCACCCTGGAAGCAGATCCTGCCCATCATCCTGCTGTGCGGGCCGCTTCACTTCGGCCTGATCTACTGGGGCTTTTCGTTGATCGAGAACCTCAGCCCGATGGTCGTGGCGCTGCAACTGTGGATCCCGATGACCGCCTTCTTCGCCTGGCGGATGCTGGGCGAGCGGATGGCGCCGGCGGCCCTGGCCGGCATGGTCGTCGCCTTCGTGGGCGTCGCCTGGATGAGCCTCGACCCGCATGGCGTCGCCGACCTGCCGGGCATCGCGCTGGGCCTGATCGCCAGCGCGTTGTGGGCGCTGGGTACGGTGCTGGTGCGGCGCATGCCCGGCGTGCCGCCGTTGAAGATGCAGGCCCTGACCTCGGTCGTGGCCGCGCCCGTCCTGCTGGCGGCCTCGTTCGCGTTCGAAGGGGACGTGGTCGCCAAGGCGATGTCGGCCAGCTGGCTGGTCTGGACGACCATCGTCTGGGCGGGCCTGGCCTCCACCGTCGGGGCCACGGCCCTGCTGTTCTGGCTGGTTCAGCGGCGGGAGCCAGGGAGAGTGACCCCTCATGGGCGACACCCTGACGCTACAGCTGGTGCTGGGCGGCGGTGCGACCCTGGTCGGGGTGGCGCTGGTGGCGCTGTCCGAGCGACGCGCGGCTGTCCGCGCCGCTGCTGATCGTCAGATCCAGACCTAGAGCATTTTTCGGCGAAGTGGACACCGGTTCGCCGCCAGAAAATGCGTCAATACAAAGGACTAGAGCATTTCACCGATCCACCTGGATCGGAAAACGCTCTAGGGCTGGTCGGCCGGCTCAGGCTCACCGGCGCGATACTCGCCGACTCCCTCGCCCAGGAAGGCGTTGTTCGCCTCACGCAGCCGCGCGCCGTCCTCATCATAGAGAAATGGCAGGAAGGCATAGCGTTTCCCGCTGGTTACGGGCGTCGCCTCGTGCAGAAGGGAGCAGGAGAACACCACCGCCCCGCCGGTCGGCGGACGGTACGTGCGCCCGCCGAACTCCGGGAAGCGCAGGTCGCCGCCCTCGTGCGCCTCGGCGTCGAGGTTGATCGAGACGGCGAACTTTCGGTGGGCCGTCCCCTTGGTGGTGTTGTCGCGGTGGGGCCTGAAATAGCCGCCGCTCTCGGCGTCGTAGCAGGCGACGATGTAGCGTTCCATTCGGGTCGCCTCGAACTGGAACGCCCGCTGGATCAGCGGCGTCAGGCGCCGCCGGATGCGGAGGCGGGCCTGCTCGCGCAGCGGTTCGTCATGGATGATGGCGTCGGAGCGCTTCTTGTGGCGGGGATCCATGGCCACCACGGTCTTGCCGTCGATCTCGCGCATGAAGCCCGAGGGCTCGCCGCCCGCCGCCTCGTAGTAATCGATCAGCCGCCGACAGAAGGCGGGCTCGAACACGCGAGGCGCGATCAGCACGGGCGCATTCAGCGGTGTTCCGGCGTGGTCTTCGACCAGGGGGAGGGCGGCGAGGCGGCGCATGACCTCGGGCCCTGCGGCGAGCGGCGCCGTAAAGAGCACACGGAGGGTCGGGTCGAGCACGACCCAGCCTGGCTCCGGCATCGCCAGCGGCCCGCTGACCACGCCGTCGATGTCGTGGAGCCAGCGAAGGCCGGGCAGATCGTCGCGAGCCGCCGCGAAGTCCTCCGGGGTCTTCAGGATCCCGAACAGGCACCGCTGGCTGTCGTCGAAAAGGGCGCGCGCTCCCGCCATCGCCGAAAGGGCCGAGGCGGCGGCCGGGTCGGCGAGCGGCGGCAGGAAGGCCAGCACGACGTACCGGCCCGCCACGCTCGAGATGTTGTAGCGCGGGTTGTTGGGGCTCGGCGCGAAGAAGAAGGGCGCGAGGTCGCCGGGCGTGAAGGGCATTCCGGCAACCTGCCAAACGGAGCGTCCGGCGGCAAGCGGTGCTCTAGCGTGCGCCGATCACCGCACAGGCGACGCGGTCTCCGGCTCCGCCGATCGGCTGGCTGGCGTAGTCGTCGGCCTTGGCGTGGATGACCAGAGCTGATCCATCGGCGTCGAGCAGCCCGGGCTTGTCGCTGCCGGCGGCGAGGGAGACGAAGGGCGTGAACACCTCGGCCATGGCCGTCCCGTCGGCCGCGGCGTGCAGGTTGGGAAGATCCCCGGCGTCATTATGGCCGACGGCCAGGAAGCCGTGGACGACGTCGGCCGCATCATGGACGTGGCCGCCCGCCGACTTGAAGTCGGCCGTCGAACAGTCGCCCTTCTCGTGGAAATGCAGGCCGTGCCAGCCCGGCGTCAGGCCCTTGACGTCCACCCGCAGAACCACGCCGCGTGCGCCTTGGGTGATCGTCGCGCGGCCCATGTCCTCGCCTGCCGGGCCCTTCAGGTTGACGGTCACGGAGGCCGGCGCGGCGAGCGCGGGGAGGGCGATGGCGGCGACGGTGAGGACGATCGGGACAAGGCGCATGGAAAGACTCTCCTGCAGGGCTGAAAACGGCGCCCGAAGGTGGCGTCCGCGGGTCTTGGATGTTAACTAACGGGAGGACGTATTGGGTCCGATTCTGATAGCAAAATCCCGCACTTGACCGACGAAAATAAGACCCCTCCGGATGACGGACGGCGGGGGGCTGTAGCCCCCATCGCCATCGAGGACGAGCTGAAGCGCAGCTATCTCGACTACGCCATGAGCGTGATCGTGAGCCGTGCGCTTCCGGACGTGCGCGACGGGCTCAAGCCTGTGCACCGGCGCATCTTCTACTCGATGCACGACCTGAACATGACGCCGGACCGGCCGTACTCGAAGTCGGCGCGCGTGGTCGGCGACGTGCTGGGCCGCTTCCACCCGCACGGCGACCAGTCGGTCTATTTCGCGCTGGCCCGCATGGCCCAGACCTTCTCGATGAATCTGCCGCTCATCGACGGTCAGGGGAACTTCGGTTCGGTCGACGGCGATATGCCGGCGGCCATGCGCTACACTGAAAGCCGGATGGCGCACGCGGCGACTGCGCTGCTGGCCGACATCGACAAGGACACCGTCGACTTCCAGGAAAACTACGACGGCAAGGAAGAAGAGCCGACCGTCCTGCCGGCCCGCATTCCGAACCTGCTGGTCAACGGCGCGGGCGGCATCGCCGTCGGCATGGCCACCAACATCCCGCCGCACAACCTGGGCGAGGTCGTCGACGCCTGTCTCGCGCTGATCGACAATCCCGATATCGGCCTGGACGAGATCCTCGACATCGTGCCGGGGCCGGACTTCCCGACCGGCGGCGAGATCATCGGCCGCACGGCGGCGCGCACCGCCCTGATGACCGGCCGCGGGTCGGTGATCATCCGCGGCGTGGCCACCGTGGGCGAGCTTCGCAAGGATCGCGAAGCCATCATCATCACGGCCATCCCCTATCAGGTGAACAAGTCCAGCCTGGTCGAGCATATCGCCGAACTGGTCCGCGACAAGAAGATCGAGGGCATCAGCGACATCCGCGACGAGAGCGACCGCCAGGGCATGCGGATCGTCATCGAGCTGAAGCGCGACGCCCAGGGCGACGTCGTCCTCAACCAGCTTTACCGCTTCACCGCGCTGCAGAGCAGCTTCGGCTACAATATGCTGGCGCTGAATCG
>JBIKII010000242.1:0-3408 GCA_044361705.1 Caulobacter sp. | reverse complement strand
GCGCCGAATACCGCGGCTTCGAATACCTGTTCGATCCGGGCGCGGCCTCCGGTCCGATCTCGGGCTTCAACACCCAGTCGGCCGACTCGGGCACCAACTCCTTCACCGACATCTTCGCTGAAGCGTTGATCCCGCTGGTCAAGGACGCCCCGTTCGCCCAGAGCATCGATCTGTCGCTCGGCTACCGCTACAGCTGGTCGGAGTTCCAGGACCGCATCACCGGCGCCTCGCGCGCTTCGCGTGGTTCGCCCTCGTACAAGATCGAGCTGAACTGGTCGGTCGTCGACGAGCTGCGCTTCCGCGCTTCCTACCAGCGCTCGGTGCGTGAGCCGAACTTCGGTGAACTGTTCGCCTCGGGCGGCAGCGCGCCGCAGTACTTCGACCCCTGCTCGGTCGGCACCGCCGCCCGCACGGGCGCCAATGCCGCCCAGGTTCGCGCGCTCTGCCTGCTGCCGGGCAACTTCCTCGGCGTCGCGGCCTCGGCGATCGACACCTATGTGCAGCTCCCGGGCTCGCAGATCGGCGTCGATGTCGGCGGCAACACCGCGCTTGATCCGGAACAGGGCAAGACCTTCACGGTTGGCTTCGCCTGGAGCTCGCCGTCGGACAGCCAGTGGCTGAGCCGCCTGCGCGGCACCGTCGACTACTGGAACATCCAGATCGACGAAGCCATCCTGGTCCCGACCCCGAACCAGATCACGGCTGCCTGCTTCAACTACTACGGCACCAACCCGACCTACACGAACACGACGACGGCCTGTCAGGGCATCCTGCGGACCGGCGGCGACATCCTGTGGATCTACAACCCGTCCGACCCGGACGGCGTCTTCGCCGGCAACAACGACGGCTACCAGAAGGCCTCGGGCATCGACTTCCAGTTCGACTACGGCTTCGACATGGAATGGCTCGGCCTGGACAACTGGGGTTCGGTCCGCCTGAACGTCCTGATGAGCTACCTGCTCGAGTTCAAGCAGAAGGATCCGTTCGTCGGTTCCGTCGAGCTGGACTTCAAGGGTTCGGCTTCCTACTTCGGTTCGGGCCTCGGCACGAGCTACCCGGAATGGAAGACGACGGTCAACGCCGCCTGGATGGTGGGTGACTTCACCTTCGCCGCCCGCGGTCGCTACATCGGCGCCATGGACAACCGTCTGGCCATCGAGTTCCCGGGTGAGAAGTTCACCAGCCCGGACTCGACCTGGTACTGGGACGTCTCGGCCGATTGGGCCCTGACGGACAACGTGGCCTTCAAGCTCGGCGTCAACAACGTCGCCGACCAGGATCCGCAGACCTACAACCCGAACGTCCAGTCGGGCACCGATCCCTCCACGTACGACGTGGTCGGCCGTCGCGTGTTCGGCCAGATCAAGCTGCGCTTCTAAGGCGTCGGTCTGATCCAAGAAAATCGGGCGGCGGAGCGAAAGCTCCGCCGCCCTTTTTCGTTTGTTTCCGGCTCAAGACCACCGCCGGCGTCCTCGCGCGCGTCGCGTGAGGGCGTTGTGTTGAACAGCTTGCGTCCTTCGACACGCCGCTGCGCGGCTGCTCAGGATGACTGGGAAAGATAGCTACGCACCATAGTCATGCTGAGCAGCACTCGAAGAGTGCGTGTCGAAGCCCGCAGTGACCAGGCGACGCGCCGCTGCAGCCCGCTTCCGACCGGCCTCAGCTGTAACCGAGCAGCGTCCGCAGGCCCGGCGCGGCGAACTCGACCAGCTGCTTCTGGCCGTCGGTCAGGGTCTTGGGGAAGTCCGGCACGCCGGACAGCTGGCCGCTGTCGGTGGCGCTGTGTTCCCGCGCCGACCCGATCTTCACCCGCTCGCGCCAGTCCTGGGGCAGGGCGATGCCGAACTTGCCCAGCAGATCCCGGAAGAAGGCTTCCGAGGCCGGCGTCTCCAGCGTCTTCAGCGCCGCGACGATATCCTCGTAGCGCACGATCTCCGCCCCGGTGTGCATCCAGGCGACGGCGTTGAAGGTGAACACCTCGCGCAGGGCCGGTCCCTTGGCCGGAACACCGAAGATCATGAAGTTGATCATCTGCTCGACGCTGGCCGCCGCCTTCAGCGGCTCGAGCATCGGGTGCTTGAACTCCTCGGAGAACACGAACCGGGCCCGCGACAGCACATAGTCGTAGGGGTCGCGCACCAGAATGACGTGCCGCGCGTGCCGCGTGGCCAGCGCCGCCAGGTCGGCATAGATCAGATGACCGACGCTGAACGCCGGCTGCCGCGGATTGAGCGCAACCTGGTGCTGCTCCAGGTTCTGCAGCTGGATGAACTCGCGATCGTAGTGGCGCTCCACCGGCACGAACATGCGGACGATGTTGCGCAGCAGGTGGGTGCCGCACTTGGGAACGCTGTTGAGGAACGCGGTCTGCGTCAGCGGCGCCTGGGCGAACCGGCGCACCTGCGCGTTCAGCGTATCCGGCCGGCCCTGTATGACGGCGAAGGTCAAGACGCGTCTCCCTGGAGTGTGGTCGCCTATCGCTACGTAGGAGCGGGCGGGGATGCAACCGCGTTGGCGGCGCCCCTTGCACCGCGCCGCGCGCCGCGCTCCTCTGGACGGACCGGCCGCAGAGCCGGGGGCCGGTCGGCGAGGGACGCGATGAACGAGGAGCTCAGCCGGCGGGTCGTGCTCGGGGGGCTGGCGGCCTCGCCGCTGGCCGCCTGCGCTTCGGCGCCGGAGCGGGCCGTGGTGCAGGTCAACCTGCAGTCAGCCGCCCTGCCGCCGGTCGAGGCCGGCGCCCCGCCGGACCAGGACGGCGCGGTGCGCGCCAGCTTCGACGCGGTCCGCCGGATGCTCGTCGACGTGCTGATCGACGGCGCCGGCCCGTATCGCTTCGTCGTCGACACCGGCGCCAACCGCTCTGTGCTGTCGACGGAGGTGGCATCGGCGCTCGGGCTGCCCGTGGTCGGCCAGGCGGCGGTCCACGGAATCGCCGGCGTCCTGCCGTCGCCGACGGTGCTGGTGAAGGCGCTGGCGGTCGGCGAACTGCTGACCCGGCGGGTGCGGATGCCGGTGCTGGAGGGCCGATACCTCGGCGCGGACGGCCTGCTGGGCGTCGATGTGCTGGCCAATCGCCGGGCGCTGCTGGACTTCCAGGCGCAGGCCTTCTCCCTGCTGTCCGGCGGTGAGTCCGCGCCGTCGGTGCGGTCGTCCAGGGTCGCGCCGCCCCCCGTGGCCGTCGATCCGGACGTCGTCATCGTCCCCGCCCGCCACCGGTTCGGCCAGCTGACCATCGTCGACGCCGAGATCGGCGGGGTGAAGCTGACGGCCTTCCTCGATTCCGGCGCCGAGAACACCGTCGGCAACATGGCGCTGCGCAACGCCCTCCAGGGTCCGGGACTGCTCAACGAACGCCTGCCGCGCGTCGAGCTGGTCAGCGCCACCGGCCAGATCGCGGCGGGCGAGCTG
>JBIKII010000097.1:0-11804 GCA_044361705.1 Caulobacter sp. | reverse complement strand
CAGATGTGGTGCTGGCCGCCCTTGGGGTTCTTGGCCAGGAAGCCGTGGATCGGGCTCTTCTCGCCATAGGGCTCGATCAGCTCGATCTGGCTGTTGGGCAGGTTGACGAAACAGACCCAGACGCCCTGCTCCGGCATGGCCCACTTGTCGGTCACCGAGGTGGCGCCCAGCAGGTCGCGGTACATCTTCACCGACTCGTCGATCGAGGGGGTGGCGACGCCGACGTGGTTGAGCTTGCCGATCATGGGTGCGGACTCCGGATGCCTCTTGCTGTCGGCGGTGGTCTACACCGCCTGCCCTGCCCTTGCTACGCCTGCCGTCGCGGCACGAAGAGACCGATGGTCAGCAGGCCGAAAACGAAGCCGCCCAGGTGAGCCTGCCAGGCGATGCCGGCGACGCCCTCGCCCATTCCGGCGGTCAGGCCGAACGCCACCGCGACGATGACGTTGGCGATGATCGGCGCGGTCATCTGGCGGGCGACGGCCATCGACAGCAACGGCAGGACTACGCCCTCGCGCGGCAGGCGGATCACCGCCGCCCACAGGCCGAAGATGGCGCCGGACGCCCCGACCACGGCCCCGCCGCCGGGGCTGAGGAGCAGCCAGGCCAGGCTGCCGGCGAGGCCGGCGCCGAGGTAGTAGACCAGCCACTTCAGCTGACCGCCCAGGCTCGGACCCAGCCGCCGCGACAGGATCATCCCGAACGGCAGCAGGGCCGACAGATTCATCAGGAGGTGCAGGAAGCCGCCGTGCATGACCATCGAGGTCAGCAGCGTCCACCAGCGACCCTGGCCGAGCGCCTCGGCGCTGAAGGCGCCCAGAAGCTCGACGCCGTAGCCGGGACCAGCCGGCGACCGCATCCACATCTGGATCAGGAAGGCCGCGCCGGTCAGGGCGAGGACCAGGAACAGCGCCCGGTTCTCGGCCCACTTGATGCCGAGCGAGGTGTCCTCGGGCTCCAGCTCCGGCGCGGGCTGCACCGCGGTGGCGGGTTCGGCGGAGCCCCAAGGCCTCGGCGGGTCGCGGCGCGGATCATCTGAAGGCGGCTGGGGGGTATCCATGCCCTTCAAGTGGGTCAGAGACCGGGTGTCGTCAACGGGCCGTCAGATCCGCAGCACCGTCGTCTCGACCACCGGGCGGCGCTCCCAGATGCGGTGGGCGGATTTCTTGACGGCGCGGTTTAGGGCGGTCTCGACGGTTTCGTCCAGGCCGCGCTCCTCGGCCGGGATGCGCTTGAGCGCCTGGGCGGCGTCTTCACCGAGGTCGTAGACAGCTTCCTCGACCGAATACTCGTCATCGCCCGGCAGGCCGACGGCCTTCACCGTTGGGCCGGCGACGATCTTGCCGTTGGCGTTCAGCACCACCGATACGACCAGCATGCCGTTGAAGGCGGCGTGGCGACGCTCGCGCAGGGCCTCGCCGTTCTCGGGCGTCATCACCCCGCCGTCGATGTAGAGCCGGCCGGCGGTCACCTCGTCGATGATCTCGGCGCGGCCGGGGGCCAGGCGGACCATGTCCCCGTTGCGCGGCGCAACGGTCTGCGGGACCTGCAGGTCGCGGGCGAAGGCGGCGTGCTCGAGCAGGTGGCGGCGTTCGCCGTGGGTCGGGACGGCGATCTGCGGCCGGGCCCAGGCGTACATCTGGGCCAGCTCGTCGCGGCACGGGTGGCCGGAGACGTGGATGCCGGGGTGGTCGCGCTCGGTGTAGAGCCGCACGCCCCGGTCGGCGAGCTTGTTCTGCAGGTTGCGGATCGGGATCTCGTTGCCCGGGATGACCCGCGAGGAGAAGATCACATGATCGCCCTGCGACATGCGGATGTGCGGGTGGTTGCCCTCGGCGATGCGGGCCAGGGCCGCGCGCGGCTCGCCCTGGCTGCCGGTGCAGAGGTAGAGGATCTGGTCCTCGGGCACGTTCTTGGCCAGGTGGTCGTCCAGCAGCGGCTGGATGTCCTTCAGCAGCCCGACGCTGCGGGCGGCGCCGGCCATGCGGTGCATCGAGCGTCCGGCGAGCACGACCTTGCGGCCAGCGGCCTGGGCGGCGCGGATCACCGTGTCCATGCGGGCGACGTTGGAGGCGAAACAGGCCACCGCCACCTTGCCCTTGAGGCCGGCGATCAGCTTGTTCATCGCCACGCGCACGTCGGCTTCCGAGCCGGCCGAGCCGTCGACGAAGACATTGGTGCTGTCGCAGACCATGGCCAGCACGCCCTCGTCGCCGAGCTTGCGGATGGCCTCGATGTCGGTGACCTCGCCCAGCATGGGGTCGGGATCGATCTTCCAGTCGCCGGTGTGCAGGATGGTGCCCAGCGGCGTGCGGATCGCCAGGCCGTTGGGCTCGGGGATGGAGTGGGTCAGGGTGACCAGCTCCAGGTCGAACGGTCCCAGGCTGAACTTGCCGCTCAGCGGCACCTCGGTGATGTCCACCTCGTCCAGCAGGTCGGCGTCGCGCAGCTTCTCGCGCAGCAGATAGGCGGTGAAGGGCGTGGCGTAGACCGGCGCCTTCAGCCGGGGCCACAGCCAGGCGACGGCCCCGATGTGGTCCTCGTGGGCGTGGGTCAGCACGATGCCGAGGATGTCGTCGGCATACTCCTCGATGAAGGTCGGGTCGGGCAGGATGATGTCGACGCCGGGCGTGGTCTGGTCGCCGAAGGTGACGCCCAGGTCGACGACGATCCACTTGCGATCGTCCTCGGGGCCGTAGCCGTACAGATTGAAGTTCATCCCGATCTCGTTCGACCCGCCCAGCGGCAGGAAGACGAGTTCGTCGGTTTCATGTGGGGTCATCAGGTCGCCAGCCGCTGGTTGCGGCGATGAATCTCGAGCAGACCGCGGATAGTCAGGTCGGGATCGTAGTGGTCAATCATGGTGGTGGCGTCCTCGAACAGCGAGACGACGCCGCCGGTGGCGACAACGGTCAGGTGCTCGCCCCGTTCCGCCTTGATCTTGCTGATCAGCCCCTCGATCAGGCTAATGTAGCCCCAGAAGACGCCCGATTGCATGGCGGTCACCGTGTCGGTGCCGACCACGCGGTTGCGCTCGGGCCGCTGGATGGCGATGCGCGGCAGCTTCGCCGCCGCGTCGTGCAGCGCCTGCATGGACAGGTTGATGCCGGGCGCGATGATGCCGCCCTCGAAGCCGCCGTCGGCGGCCACGATGTCGAAGGTGGTGGCGGTGCCGCTGTCGATGACCACCAAGGGGCCCGGGTAGACGATGTGGGCGCCGATGGCGTTGACCAGCCGGTCGGCCCCGGCCTCGGACGGCTTGTCGATCCGAACGTCGATGCCCAGGTCGGCGTTCTCGCCGATGATCAGCGGTTCGACGTTCAGATAGCGGCGCGACAGGTTGCGCAGGTTGAAGATCGACTGCGGCACGACGCTGGAGATTATGCAGCCGGTCAGCAGCTTCAGGCTGAGCCGGTTCATCTCCAGCAGCTGCGACAGCCAGACAGCGTACTCATCGGCGGTACGGGTGCTCTCGGTGGCGCTGCGCCACTGGGCGATCCAGGTCGAGCCGTCATGCACGGCGAACAGCGTGTTGGTGTTGCCCTGCTCGATCGCCAGCAGCATTCACAAAGCTCCGAAAAAAACGTCGCCGGCCGTGATGCGCCGCAGCATTCCGTCTGGCAAGCGCAGACGCAGCGCGCCGTCGGGATCCAGCCCCTCGGCGACGCCCTCCACCGTCTCATCAGCCAGCCGCGCGACGCAGGGCTCGCCCAGCCCGTGGGCGCGCCGGGTCCAGGCCTGCGCGATTGGCTCAAAGCCCTCGCGGGTCCAGGTGGTCAGCCAGCGCTGGAAGGCGTCGCGCAGATGCTCGACGGCCTCCAGGACGGGTGGGGCGCCGCCGGGGCGGTGGGCGGCCAGGTTGGTGGCGGGGCGCTCGGACTGCTCCGGCGAAAACGCCAGATTGATGCCGATGCCGACGGCGACCCAGGCCGGCCAGTCCGGAACCTGTCCCGACTCCAGCAGGATGCCGCCCGTCTTCACCCCGGCGATCATCGGGTCATTGGGCCACTTCAGATAGACGAGCGACGGCGACACATAGCGGTCGATGACATCGGCCGCCGCCAGGGCGGCGACGAAAGAGACCTGCGCCACCTCCGCGAGCGGCCGGTCAGAGCTGTAGAGGAAGGTCGCGGCCAGGTTGCCGGTCGCCGTCTCCCAGGCCCGGCCGCGCCGCCCGCGTCCCGCCGTCTGGCGCAGGCCGACCAGGCAGACGGGCCAGGCCTCGCCCCGCGCCGCGCGACGGGCCGCCTCGGCGTTGGTGGAGTCGATCTCGTCGAAGACGATGATCTCGAACGGCGTCAACCGGTCAGAACCCGCGTCAGCCGAGCGCGGCCGCAGCCGCCTTCGAGACCGGGTCCAGCCAGATCAGGGCGACCAGGCCGACCGGGAACGAGAACAGCGCCGCGCCGATGGCGATGGACTGGGCGCTGAAGGCCGGCTTTTCCACCGCGCCCGGGGCCGCGTCGAACCACATCACCTTGATCAGGCGCAGGTAGTAGAAGGCCGCCACGACCGAACCGACCAGCGCGAGGATCGCCGCCCAGGCCAGGCCCGCGTCCAGCGCCGCCTTGAAGACGTAGAACTTGCCGAAGAACCCGACGAAGGGCGGCAGGCCCAGCGCCGACAGCGAGAAGGCGGTCATGGCCAGGGCGATGCCGGGCTTCTCCTTGAAAAGGCCGGCCATGTCGTCGATCGTGTCCATCTGCCGCCCGTCGCGCCGCAGCGCGGTCATGCAGGCGAAGAAGCCGGTCACGTCGACCATGTAGAGGACCATGAACATCAGCATGGCCTGCACGCCTGCCTCGCCGCCCGCGGCCAGGCCGATCAGGGCATAGCCGATGTTGGCGATGGAGCTGTAGGCCCACAGGCGCTTGAGGTTCTTCTGGGCCAGGCCCGCGAAGGCGCCGACGAAGACCGAGAGCAGCGCGATGGCCAGGATGACCTGCCGCCACTGTTCCACGGCGCCGCCAAAGCCCTCTTGCAGCACCCGGGCCAGCAGCACCATGGCGGCGAGCTTCGGCGCGGCGGCGAAGAAGCCGACCAGCGGGGTCGGGGCGCCCTCGTAGACGTCCGGCGTCCACATGTGGAAAGGCGCGGCCGAGACCTTGAAGGCCAGGCCGCAGATCAGGAACACTAGGCCGAACAGGATGCCCTGCCCCGCCCCGCCGTCGACCGCCGCGGCGATGACGTCGAACTGGGTCGAGCCGGCGAAGCCGTAGATCAGCGAGGCCCCGTAGAGCAGCAGGCCCGAGGACAGGGCGCCGAGCACGAAGTACTTCAGGCCGGCTTCCGAGGACTTGGCGTCATCGCGGCGGAAGGCGGCCAGGACGTAGAGCGCCAGCGAGTGCAGCTCGACGCCGATATAGAGCGAGATCAGGTCGCCGGCGGAGACCATGATTCCCATACCGAGCGCGGCCAGCAGGATCAGGACCGGCAGCTCGAACTTGTCCTCGCCGCGCCGGGCCAGCCAGCGGTCGGAGAGAACAAGCGAGAGGGCGCTTGCCCCGTAGATGGCCGCCTTGGCGAAGGCCGACAGGTCGTCGACGATCACGCCGCCGGCGAAGCCCCGGCCTTCAGGTCCGTGGATCGCGAAGGCGGCGGCGACCAGCAGGGCCAGGACCGCCAGGCCGTTGAACACGACCCCGCCCTTGCCGCGGAAGGCGCCCGCGACCAGCAGGACCATCGCCGAGACGGCGAGGATGATCTCGGGCCAGAGGAGCGAGAAGGATTCGGAGGTCATCGGCGGCTCACCCGGCCACAGCGGCGCGCCAGGCGCCGACCAGCGCCTCGACGGAGGCGCCGGTGATGTTGAAGACGACGTCGGGCTGCAGGCCCAGGTACAGGGTCGAGACGATCAGCGGCGCGAAGATCAGCACCTCGCGGCGGTCCAGGTCGGAGATCTGGGCCAGGGCCGGATTGGTCATCTCGCCGAACACGACGCGGCGATAGAGGGACAGGGCGTAGACCGCCGACAGGATCACGCCGGTGGTGGCCGCCAGCGCCGTCCAGGTCGAGGCCTGGTAGACGCCGGTCAGCGTCAGGATCTCGCCGACGAAGCCGCTCGTGCCCGGCAGGCCGACGTTGCCCATGGTGAACAGCATGAACACCGCCGCATACCAGGGCATGCGGTTCACCAGTCCGCCGTAGAAGGCGATCTCGCGGGTGTGCATGCGGTCATAGACCACGCCGACGCAGAGGAAGAGCGCGCCGGAGATCACCCCGTGGCTCAGCATCTGGAAGATGGCGCCCTGCTCGCCCTGCACGTTGCCGCTGAAGATGCCCATGGTCACGAAGCCCATGTGGGCGACGGACGAGTAGGCGATCAGCTTCTTGATGTCGGTCTGACGGAAGGCGACCAGCGAGGTGTAGACGATGGCGATGGCCGACAGGGCGAAGACCAGCGGCGCGAACATCTGGCTGGCGTCCGGGAACATCGGCAGGCTGAAGCGCATGAAGCCGTAGCCGCCCATCTTCAGCAGAATGCCCGCCAGGATGACCGAACCGGCCGTCGGCGCCTCGACGTGCGCGTCCGGCAGCCAGGTGTGCACGGGCCACATCGGCATCTTCACCGCGAAGCTGGCGAAGAAGGCGACCCACAGCCACGGCTGCAGCCAGTCGGCGAACTTGTACTGCATCAGCTCGGGGATCGAGCTGGTGCCCGCCACGCCGATCATCGTCAGCACGGCGGCCAGCATCAGGACGGACCCGAGCAGGGTGTAGAGGAAGAACTTGTAGGCCGCGTAGACCCGGTTCTTGCCGCCCCAGATGCCGATGATCAGGAACATCGGGACCAGGCCGGCCTCGAAGAACAGGTAGAACAGGATCAGATCCAGGGCGCAGAACACGCCGACCACAAGGGTCTCCAGGACCAGGAAGGCGATCATGTATTCTTGGATGCGCTTGTCGACGCTCTTCCAGCTGGCGACGATGCAGATCGGCAGCAGGAACGCGGTCAGCAGCACGAACAGGACGGAGATGCCGTCCACGCCCATGCGGTAGCTCAGGCCCGCGAACCAGGGGATTTCCTCCAGGAACTGGAAGCCCGGGTTGGTGGTGTCGAACCGAACGGTCAGCAGGATGGACAGCGCAAAGGTCGCCAGCGTGGTGACCAGCGCGATCCAGCGGGCGGCGTTGTCGGCGCGCTCGCCCGACTGGCCGAGGACCTTCAGCAGCAGGATCGCGGCGACCCCGGCCAGCGGCAGGAAGGTGATGAGGGAGAGAATTCCGGTCATGATCCTGGCGTGCCCCTCACCGAGACCATTCGACGAGCGCGTAGGAGAGCAGCCCGGCCACGCCGAGGAGCATCACGAACGCATAGTGATAGACGTAGCCGGTCTGTAGCTGACCCGTCCGCTTGCCGACCGCGCGGGACACGGCGGCGACGCCGTCCGGACCCAGGCCGTCGATGATCTTCTGGTCCCCGACCTTCCAGAACACGTCGCCCAGGAAGCGGGCGGCGCGGACGAAGGTGGCCTCGTACAGCTCGTCGAAGAACCACTTGTTGTAGAGGAAGGTCCACAGCGGGCCGCGCCTTGCCGCCAGCCGCGCGCCCATGCCCTCGTTGAGCAGATAGACCCAGACGGCGATCAGCAGACCGATGGTCGAGATGACCAGCGGCGACCACTTCACCCAGGTCGGGACGTTGTGGGCCTCGTGCAGCACGTGGTTGCTGGCGGCGGTGAAGATAGCGCCGCGCCAGAACTCGTTCTCGTGATGGCCGACGAAGTCGCCGACGAACACGAACCCGGCGGCGATCGCGCCGATGGCCAGCACGGCCAGCGGGATCAGCATGATCAGCGGGCTCTCGTGCGGCTTGTGGTCGTGACCGTGGCCGTGGCCGTGATCTTCGTGGTGGGCGTCGTGCGCGTGGTCGTCGTGCGCCGCCGGCGCGGCATGGGCGTCGTGGCCATGCTCGTCGGCGTGATGGGCGTCGGCGCCCCACTTGGGCGTGCCATGGAAGGTCATGAAGGCCAGGCGCCAGCTGTAGAAGGCCGTCAGGCCGGCGGCGAACAAGCCGATCACGAAGGCGAAGAGGCCATAGCCGCTGTGCTGACCCGCGGCGAAGGCGGCCTCGATGATGGTGTCCTTGGAGTAGAAGCCGGCGAAGCCGAAGACGCCCGGGATGCCGACGCCGGTGATGGCGATCGTGCCGATGGTCATCACCGCGTAGGTGAAGGGCATGTACTTCCACAGCCCGCCCATCTTCCGCATGTCCTGCTCGTGGTGCATGCCGTGGATGACCGAGCCGGCGCCCAGGAACAACAGCGCCTTGAAGAAGGCGTGGGTGAACAGGTGGAACATGGCCGCCTCGTAGGCGCCCACGCCGGCGGCGAAGAACATGTAGCCGAGCTGCGAACAGGTCGAATAGGCGATGACTCGCTTGATGTCGTTCTGGGCCAGGCCGACCGTGGCGGCGAACAGGGCGGTGACCGCGCCGATCAGGGTAACCACCTGCTTGGCGACCGGCGCGTACTCGAACATCGGCGACAGCAGGCAGACCATGTAGACGCCTGCGGTGACCATGGTCGCCGCGTGGATCAGGGCCGAGACCGGGGTCGGGCCTTCCATGGCGTCGGGCAACCAGGTGTGCAGGAAGAACTGCGCCGACTTGCCCATGGCGCCGATGAACAGCAGCACGCAGGCCAGGTCGACCAGCGGCCAGTCATGGCCGATGAAGGTCCAGGTCTTGCTGGCGCCGGCCGCGATCAGCGGGAACAGCTCGGCGAACTGGATGGTCCCGAAGGCCCAGAACACCGTCATGATGCCCAGCGCGAAGCCGAAGTCGCCGACCCGGTTGACCACGAAGGCCTTGATCGAGGCGGCGTTCGCCGTCGGCTTCTTGAACCAGAAGCCGATCAGCAGATAGGACGCCAGCCCCACCCCTTCCCAGCCGAAGAACAGCTGCATGAAGTCGGCGGCGGTGACGAGCGCCAGCATGGCGAAGGTGAACAGCGACAGGTAGGCGAAGAACCGCGGCTTGCTGTCGTCCTCGGCCATGTACCCCCAACTGTAGAGGTGGACGAGGGCCGAGACGGTGGTGACCACCACCAGCATGACCGCCGACAGACCGTCGATGCGGATCGACCAGGCCGACTGGAAGTCGCCGATGTTGATGAACGGCGCGATGGCGACCGTGAAGGGCTCCATATGCCCCCAGGTCCACTGGCCGAAGGTGTACCAGCTGAGGCCGCAGGCCAGCAGCAGCAGGCCGGTGGTCACCGACTGGGAGGCGACATTGCCGATCCGGCGGCCGAAGAGGCCGGCGATGATCGCCCCGACCAGCGGGGCGAAGACGAGGAGGGTGACGAGCTGTTGCAACGGGTCAGCCCTTCATCACGGAGGCGTCGTCCACGGCGATGTCGCCGCGGTTACGGAAGAAGGTCACCAGGATGGCCAGGCCGACGGCGGCCTCGGCCGCAGCGACCGTCAGGACGAACATCGCGAAGATCTGCCCGACCACGTCGTGCAGGAAGGCGCTGAAGGCGACCAGGTTGATGTTCACCGCCAGCAGGATCAGCTCGATGCTCATCAGGATGACGATGACGTTCTTGCGGTTCACGAAGATGCCGAAGACGCCGATCGTGAACAGGATGGCCGCGACGGTGAGGTAGTGAGTGAGGCCAATCATCCTGCTTCGCTCCTGACGGAGCTACGCAGGACAAGTCCCGCGGAGCCGTTTGCGAGGTGGAGGCCTTGGCCTCCGAAGCCTTGGCGAAGGAGGCTCATTCGGAAATCCCCTCACCCGGTTTGATGTCGACGATGGTCATGCCGGTCTTGGGGGTCCGCGCGTTCTGGGCCGGGATGCTCTGGCGCTTGATCCCCGACTTGTGGCGCAGGGTCAGGACGATGGCGCCGATCATGGCCACCAGCAGCACCAGGCCGGCCGCCTGGAAGATGTAGACGTAGTCGGTGTAGAGCACCCGGCCGATCGTCTCGGTGTTGGTGAGGTCGGGTGCGGCGGCCTGCGGGGCGAGGTTCTTGCCCGCCGCGCCGTTCACCGCCACGTTCACCGCGATCATGACCATCTCGACGGTCAGGACGCCGGCCACCAGCAGGCCGATCGGCAGGTAGCGCGCGAAGCCCTCGCGCAGCTGGGTGAAGTCGACGTCGAGCATCATGACGACGAAGAGGAACAGCACCGCCACCGCGCCGACGTAGACGACGATGAGCAGCATGGCGAGGAACTCCGCGCCGATCAGCACGAACAGTCCCGCGGCGCTGAAAAAGGCCGTGATCAGGAACAGCACGGAGTGAACCGGGTTGCGCGCGAACACGACCGCGAGACCCGCAAGGATCGTCACTGTCGCCATCAGATAGAAGGCTATCGCCTGCAGAGCCATGTGGGCCCCTTACCCCTCTCAAACGGACCGGTGAATCGCGCGCCTCCCTTATCGGTAGGCGGCGTCCAGTTCCAGATTCTTCGCGATTTCGCGTTCCCAGCGGTCGCCGTTATCCAGCAGCCGCTCCTTGTCGTAGTAGAGTTCTTCGCGCGTTTCGGTCGCGAACTCGGTGTTGGGCCCCTCAACGATGGCGTCCACCGGGCAGGCCTCCTGGCACAGGCCGCAGTAGATGCACTTCACCATGTCGATGTCGTAGCGCGTGGTGCGGCGGCTGCCGTCCTCGCGCGGCTCGGCCTCGATGTAGATGGCCTGGGCCGGGCAGACGGCCTCACAGAGCTTGCAGGCGATGCAGCGCTCTTCCCCTGAGGGATAGCGGCGCAGGGCGTGCTCACCCCGGAAGCGCGGCGACTGCGGGCCCCGCTCGTTGGGATAGATGACCGTCTTCTTGGGAGCCATCATGTACTGCATGGCCAGAACGAAAGCGCTGCCGAACTCCAGGAGCGCCGCGCCCTTCAGGGCCTGTCCGATGCGCTGCATCATGGTTGGGCCGCCTTGTTGGGGATGAAACAGATGTAGTTGGACATCTGGGCGGGATCCTCGCCCTGGACGCCCTTGGGACGAACCTCGCCGCCGGCCGTGGCGCACTCGCCCTTGGCCCTGACCATGGCGTCATAGTTCACCAGGCCCCGGCCGAGGGTGTAGGTCGAGACCCCGCTCTCGGTCGTGGCGCAAGCCGCCAGACCCAGCGCGAGCAGAAGCGGCGCGGCGGTACGCATCAGAGGTACACCTTCTGGAAGACCTTGTAGCCGGCGACCAGGAACACCCCGACCAGCGAGGTGGGCAGGAAGACCTTCCAGCCCAGCCGCATCAGCTGGTCGTAGCGGTAGCGGGGCACGATGGCCTTGGCCATGGCGAACATGAAGAACCAGAAGACCACCTTGGCGCTGAACACCAGCAGCAGCACGAAGCTCTGCAGCGTGGGGGCCCAGGTCGCCATGAAGTCCGTCGGGAAGCCGGGGTTCCAGCCGCCGAAGAACAGGATGGAGATCATCGCGCACATCAGCACGATGGAGACGTACTCGCCGAGCATGAACAGCAGGTAGGGCGCGGCGCTGTACTCGACCTGGTAGCCGGCCACGAGCTCGGACTCGGCCTCGGGAAGGTCGAACGGCGGCCGGTTCGTCTCGGCCAGGGCCGAGATGTAGAAGATGACCATCATCGGGATCATCACCAGCGCGATCGGCAGGTTGGCGAGGCCGCCGCCGAACACGTTCCAGTTCCAGAACCAGCCGGACTGCTTCTCGACCAGCTCGGTCAGGTTCATCGTCCCGGCCAGCAGGATGACGGTGATGATCACGAAGCCGATGGAGACCTCGTAGGATACCATCTGCGCCGCCGAGCGCAGGCTGCCCAGGAACGGGTACTTCGAGTTCGAGGCCCAGCCGCCCATGATGATGCCGTAGA
>JBIKII010000096.1:0-11852 GCA_044361705.1 Caulobacter sp. | reverse complement strand
GCGTTCTCGATGATGTTGCCAACGATCTCCATCAGGTCCTGCTTCTCGCCGCGGAAGCAGAGGTCGTCGGGGCAGCGCCAGTCGATCTCGACGCCCTTCTCCTGAAAGATCCGCTCCAGCGTCACGGCCAGTTCGTCGACGACCGGCTCCACCAGCGTACGCTCGCCATGCGACTGCGACCGGGCGGCGGCGCGGGCGCGGCGCAGGTGGTGCTCGACATGGCCGCGCATGGCGTCGGCCTGGCGCGTGACGACGTCGGCCAGTTGGCCGGGCTGCTGCACGGCCTCGGTCAGCATCACCGAGATCGGGGTCTTGAGCGCGTGGGCGAGGTTGCCGACGTGGGTGCGCTGACGCTCCACCACGTCCTGATTGTGCGCCACCAGCGCGTTCAGTTCCGTAGCCAGGGGATTGAGTTCGCTCGGATACTCGCCCTCGATCCGCTCCGCCTTGCCCTTGCGGACGTCGGCGACCTCCCGGCGAAGCTGGAACAGCGGCTGCAGACCGATGCGGACCTGCAGGAAGACGCCGGCCAGGATGCCGCCGCCCAGGACGATCAGCGCTCCGGCCGTCAGCAGGGCGAAGCGACGCGCCTCCCGATCCACGGGCGAGCGGTCCTCGGCGGCCATGATGATGACCGGCGCCATGCGATCACCGATGGTCACCTGCATGGCGCTGGCCCGCAGCGGCTGACCGAGGGGGCCCTCGGCCTCATAGAAGATCTGTTGTCCGGGATTGGCGGCGACCTGGGCCACGATCGCCTCGGGGATCTTCAGGTCCCGGTCGAACAACGACCGCGACCGGACGATCAGCCGGACCTTGCCGGACGGCGCATGCTCGGCCAGTTGCCAATAGCGGCCGGAGTAGACCCGCAAGGCGCGGGTGTCGGTCAGCGGCGGGGCGATGACCTTGCCGTCCTCGATGCTGATGCCGGCGTTCAGACCCTGGGTCAGGTCGACCAGACCAAGGTCGAACCGACGCAACGCGGCCTGCTGAAAGAAGGCGGTCAGGGCCAGACCGGTGACGATCAGGACGATCAGACTCCAGCCCGCGGCCAGCAGAACCAGCCGCCCGACCAGTGAGCGGCGGCTCAGACCGGGCAGGCGGGGTCGCTTCACTCGGTCGCCTCACCCTCGAGCGGGGTCAGACGATAGCCGAGGCCGCGCACGGTCTCGATGCGGTCGGGGCCGATCTTCTTGCGCACGCGACCGATAAACACCTCGATGGTGTTGGAGTCGCGGTCGAAGTCCTGGTCGTACAGGTGCTCGACCAGCTCGGTGCGGCTGATCACCCGGCCCTGGTGCATGATCATGTAGTGCAGCAGGCGGTACTCGAGCGAGGTCAGCCGCAGTGGCTCGCCGTTGACGTTGGCCCGGGCCGAGCGCGGATCGAGGCTCAGGCCGCCACAGGCGAGGTTGGGCGTGGCGTGGCCGGCGGACCGGCGCAGCAGGGCGCGCAGACGGGCCAGCAGCTCCTCGGTGTGGAACGGCTTGGTCAGGTAGTCGTCGGCCCCGGCGTCGAACCCGGCGACCTTCTGGCTCCAGTTGTCTCGGGCGGTCAGGATCAGCACCGGCATGGCGATGTTCTCACGCCGCCACCGCTCCAGCACGGACACGCCGTCGATCTTGGGCAGGCCCAGGTCGAGGATGACCGCGTCATAGGGTTCGGCCTCGCCCAGGTAGTGGGCCTCCTCGCCATCGGCGGCGTGGTCCACGGCATAGCCGGCGTCGCCGAGCGCCAGCTTGAGCTGACGCGACAGGTCCGGATCGTCCTCGACCAGCAGGATACGCATGGACGCCTAGTTCCTTCCGATGATCTGCCCGGTCGTGGCGTCGACGATGAAGTCGATGCGACGGCCGTCGTTGGTCTGCCAGCGGACGCGATAGACCGGTCGCCCGCCACGGTTCTCCAGGCCCGCGTCCAGAAGCTGGCCGGGATTGGAGCGGGCGATGTTGCGGATCACGGTCTCGAGCGACACCAGCCGCCCGCCGCGCACGCCCTCGCGGGCCTCGCTCTCGCGCGGGCTCCAGCCGTCGCCCAGGGAGTTGCCGCCGCGGCCCGGCAGCCGGTACTGCTCGCTGTCGTCGTCGCGTCCACGGCCCTGCGCCTCGGCGACGGCGGGAACGCCGACGCTGATCAGGGCAGCTGCGAAGAGGGCGACAAAGCGGTTCATGCCCGAGGGTTTAGAGCGCCAACGCTGAATGCCGGCTGAATGGAAGATTTATGGAGCCCGCGCGACAGCGTGTCACGCGTGGACGGCCCTCTATCGCTTGCGGGGCGAGTAGGGCCGCTCCTTGCGCCACTGTTCGGCGAACTTTTCGAGCGCCGGGTCGGCGATTTCCGGCAGGGTGACGATCAGGCGCGCGACCAGGTCGCCGCGCTGGCCCTTGGGGTTGACGAAGCCTCGCCCCTTGAGCCGCAGCAGCGCGCCGCTGTTGGCGCCCTTGGGCACCGACACATTCACAGGCCCGTCGGGCGTGGGCGCCTCGACCTTGCCGCCCAGAACGGCGTCCGGGACGGACACGGGCAGGTCCATATGCAGGGTGTCGCCTTCGCGGCGATAGATCGCATGCGGCTTGAAGCCGATCTCGATCAGCGCGTCGCCAGGGCCGGCGCGGCCGGGCGACCCCTGCCCCTTCAGGCGCAGCGTCTGGCCCTCCTGGGCGCCCTTCGGGATGTTCACCTCGAGCGTGCGGCCGTCGGAGAAGGCGATGCGCTTCTTCCCGCCGCGGATGGCTTCCTCGATATCGATGTCGAGATGGGCGCGCAGGTCGCCGCCCTTGCCGCCGCCGCCGAAGCCGCCGAAGCCGCCCCGGCCGCCGCCGCGACCGAAGGCCTCGCCCAGGATGTCGTTGATGTCGACGCCCTCGAAGCCGGGGCTGCCGGGACCGGGCCGATAGCGACCGCCGGAGGCGCCGCCCGGGCCGAACGGGCTGCCGCCGCCGAAGCCGGGATGTTGCTCGTGGCCATCGGCGTCCAGCTCGCCGCGGTCGAACTTCTTGCGCTTGTCGGGGTCGCCGACGATGTCGAAGGCGCCGGACACACGTTTGAACCGCTCCTCGGCGCTGGAGTCGCCGGGGTTCGCGTCAGGGTGGAACTGTTTGGCGAGCTTGTGGAAGGCCTTCCGGATTTCATCCGAACTCGCCGTCCGCGGTACACCGAGTTCGAGATACGGATCGCGCGCCAAAGGCCCCTCGCAGCGGATTCTACGCCGCATGAAATAGAGCGTCCGGGCGGCGGATGCTACAGGCTGCGGGTGGTTGTCGCGCCCTCGCCGAACACGGCCGACAATTGCGCCACACGGAGGGCCACCCGGTCGGGCACGCCGCTGGGGAAGTCCGCCGTCTGCATCGTGGCGGTCCAGAGGAAAGTCGGCGTATCGGTCCTGACGCTCCGCACCACGGTCTCGTCGTCCAGAATCGCCAGCCGGTAGGCCTCGCGCTCCTCGGAGAGCGGCGGATCGCCGTCGAGCGGATCGCCGCCCAGCCGCGCCCGGCGGATCCAACTGAACAGGATGTCGCCGTCGGCGAGGTCGACCCGCCGCAGGTGACAGGGGCTCCACGGGCGATCGGCGAGACCCCGCCATACGGCCTCGACCTGCGTCATCGCCTCTCCGCCCGGCGGTCCTCCGGCAGGCGCGGCGCGCCAGACCATCGGCAGGCCACGCTCGGACAGGGCCATCCCGGCCCGGGCCAGCCCTTCCCCCAGCAGGACGACGGACGCGCCGGCGGGGGTCAGGGCCGCCATGGCCGGGTCGCTGCCGGCCTGGCCGCGCAGCAGACCCGAGAGGGTCCAGACATCGGCGGCCACCGGCTCGGCGGTCAGGAACTGGATGATCTCCCATTCGCCGGACGCGCCGCGCACGGCAAGCGCATTGGCTCCCGCAAGCACAGCGGCCAGCGGCCGGCTCTCCAGCGTCGCGCCTTCGACGCGAACGGTCAGCCGCCCGGCGTGGTCCAGCCGATTCAGCGGTCCGGCGGGCAGGTCGTCCAGCGTCTCGCCGACCGCCGCCGGCTGCTGGAGGCCGGCGCGGACGCTCACGGCGTCCACCGTGGCGCCGGCGTGAATGTCGAGGTCGCGCCAGGGCTCGACGGCGGCGGCGACCAGCGGCCGGCTGTCGGTCTCGGCGCCGGGCAGCGGCGGCAGGTCGAGGATGTGCAGCACCGGCGGCGCCGCAGGCGCGGCGGGCGGCGGCGGAGTCCAGCCGCCGTCGACGCCGTCCCCCGACGATGCCGGTTCGGCGAGGGTGAGGGCGGCGCGAGGCTGCTCGTCCAGGTCGATGCGCTCGACCCGCCAGGCCCGATCATCGCCCGGCAGCTGGAGGCGATCACCGGGCTCCAGACGCAGGGCGTCGAGCGGCGACAGGCAGACCTCGGCGTCCTCGACGGCGGCTCCCGCGCGCGCCAGAAGCCGCCGCCCGATCCCTTCGGCCCGGGCCGGGGTCAGCACCATAGGCAGGTCGGCCCGGGCGACATCGCCGGCGCCGGCCGGGTCGCGCCGCACCGTGGCCCCGCCGACCTGGTACTCGGCCGTCTCGTCGATGAAGCGCAGTCGCACGGCGTCGCTCGGCGCCTCCAGTGTGCGGGCAGCCCGCCGCGACCGCTGGTCGTCCGGCAGCGCCAGATCTTCCTCCGCGACGGTCGTCGCGAGTAAGCCGTCGCGAGCGACCAGGGTCACCCGGCCATCCCGTTCGGCCAGATCGAAGGCGAAGGCGCCGGCCAGCGGCTCCAGCACGTCGCGCAGCCGCGACGGATGATCCACCACATAGCCGGTGACCACCCCGCCGACGTCGCCCGGATCGATCTCGACGCCGGCGCGCAGGCCCAGCTCGACAACGAGGTCGGCCAGCGGCGCGGCGCCCAGGCGGCCGTTCAGCCAATGGCCCAGCGCCCAGTTCGGTCCGTCCGCCCAGACGTTGGCCCGGGCCGGAAAGTCCGGAAACGGCCTCGCGTCCCAGCACCAGGCGCTCATCGCCTCGATCATCGGCCCGCCGTAGATCGCCGAGACCGGATTGGCGGCCGGATCGTCGAAGTGGGCCAGGACCGCTTCGAGCGTCCGGCGCTGGGCGTGGTCATCGCGCAGGCCGGTCGAAAATGGCGGCAGCGCGCTCTCGGTGCTCTTGGGGTCGATGAACAGGTTGGGCGCATTGGCGCCCTTGTCGACGGCCGGGCAGCCGAACTCGATCAGGCGGATGGGCTTGGAGCGGGGGATCCAGGCGGTGGGCGTCGCGTCTCGAACCCCGCCGGGACGATTATGGTGGGCGTGGCTCCACCAGCCGACCAGGTCCTTGGGGCGGAAGACCCACGGCTCGCCCCAGGCGCCGTCGGTGATCGGCGTGCGCACGCCGGCCTCGCGGTCTTCCGGCGTCGCGTAGAACCAGTCGAAGCCCTCGCCGCCGGCCACGTCGATCGCCCCGAAGTCCGGCTCGCCGCGCCAGTCGGCCAGCGGCGGATAGAAGTCGACGCCCACGAAGTCGATGTCGTCGTCGGCCCACAGCGGATCGAGGTGAAAGGCGACGTCGCCGGACCCGTCCGCCGGTTGGCAGCCGAAGTACTCGGTCCAGTCGGCGGCATAGCCGATGGCCGTCGCAGGGCCGAGGATGGCGCGGCAGTCGGCGGCCAGGGCGCGCAGGGCCGTGACCGCCGGATAGCCGCCGGACCCGTCGCGCAGGGTGGTGATCCCGCGCAGCTCCGATCCGATGAGGAAGCCGTCGACGCCGCCGGCCAGTTGGGCCAGCCGCGCCTGGTGCAGCACCATGCGACGCAGGCCCCAGTCGGCGCAGTCGTGATTGATCTGACCGCCGGCGATGGTGATGTCGGATGGCGCCGCAGAGCCGAAAAGCGCCGGAATATCAGCGGCGTCGCCGCTGATCCTGCCGCGCCACGGGTAGCCGGCGCAGTCCATCAGGATGAAGGGGCAGAGGGTCACCTTCAGCCCGCGCGCCTTCAGTTCGGCGATGGCCTGGACCACGCTGGCGTCGGCCGGCGTGCCGCCATAGGCGGGCGCTCCGGCGATCCGGCTGACCAGATGCGCGGCGCCGCGGCTGACGCCGCCGGCCCGCCAGGTCATGGTCAGCGTCGACTTGGAGGCCTGCTCCACTCCCGGCCGGAACGTGCAGGCGCCGGCGTCCAGGCTGGTCCCGAACCAGGCGACGACGAGCGTGACCTCCTGCAGGTTCGGCAGCTGCGCCTCCAGCTGGTCGAGCGAGACCAGCAGGTCGGGGCGGCCCTCGACATTGTTGACGTTCTCGACGCCGAACCGGGTCAACCCGTCGCGGCGCTGGATGGCCTGGGTCGCGTAGGCGAACTCCCCGGCCCCGGGGATCAGGCAGACGCTGGTCAGCCGGTCCTCGAGCGCGGCTCCGCCCCCGCGCGGCCGGCGGAACACCTCGAACGACAGCTGCGGCAGGCGGTTGCCGAACGATTCCAGCGGCAGGTCCTCGAAGACTACATAGGCGCAGCCCCGATAGGCCGGCGCGGCGCCCTCGACGGCCTCGATCAGCGGATCGGGGGTCTGCTCCTCTCGCCCCGGGTGCAGGCGCATGGCGACGCCGGTCAGGTCCATGGCCTTGCCGTCGGCCCAGACCCGGCCGACGCCGTCGATGGGCCCCTCGCATAGCGCCACGGCGAACGAGAGGCTGTACTGGTACTCGACGGTCTTCGGCCCGCCCTTGCCGCCGCCGGCCTGCCGCTCGACGCGCTTCTCCCGGAAGCGCGCCGCCCAGATGACATGGCCCGGGATCCGGGCGCGACCGAACACCGCCGCGATCGGCGCGCCCTCGGCGGCGGACATGACGTGCAACTCCTGGACCCGCGGGCCGGCCTGCCGCGCCGGCTGCAATGAGGCGATGGCGTACTGGTCCAGCGCGCGGCCGGCCATGCCGCCGAGTCTGGCCAGGACATTGCCGCCCAGGGCCCTGCCGACGTTGGTGAGGATCAGCTGCGCCATGGGTCTTCGTCGCTCATGTTCGGGAAGGCGAAGGCCGCCGCCAGCCGGCGCCGCCACCAGGGGCCCAGCCAGCTTTCGACGACCGCACGGCCCCAGTAGGCGTGGATGATGCGCGGCTCGGGATCGCCGGGCCGGCGCTGCGAGACGATGGCGCAATGCTTGATGCAGGCGCCGGGACTCATGCGGAACAGCAGCACGTCGCCCGGCCGGAAGCCGTCCAGCGGCGCGGGAACCAGATGCCGGCCGGCGGCGGCCAGCAAGGTCTCCGCCGGCCCGGTCTCGGCCCAGTCCGGGCGGTAGGGCGGCGCGATCTCCGGCTCCTCGCCGTAGAGCTCGCGCCAGACGCCGCGCACCAGGCCCAGGCAGTCGCAGCCGACACCCTTCACGGACGCCTGATGGCGATAGGGCGTGCCCAGCCAGCCCTGCGCCGCGGCGACGATCCGCGCCCTATCCACGACGGCTGCTCCCGTCATGGCGCTCGCCATTCGTCGGCCAGCGGCTGAGGAAGTCGTTGCCGGGGATTGCCGGAAAGCCCCGGAAGTTCAGGATGTTGTCGAAGCGGGCCAGGCAGGTTTCGAACCGCTTGTCGCAGCCGCCCGCGGCGTCGGGATGATCAGACGCCACGCCACAGCGGTCGTCGCCGAGATTGGCGTCACAAAGCCGACCGTAGCTGCGGCCGGCGACCCGCTCCAGTTGGGCGAGCGGCCCCTCGAGGTCGGCGGTGAAGGCCTCGCCGTCGCGGCGTACCCGGGCGATCCGGGCGGTCCACAGCGAGACGTACAGGTCGGGCTCGGACCAGTCGACCCGTCGGCACTCCACCGTGGCGCCATCGTAGAGACCGACGGCGAGATCGGCGGGATCGAGCCCGTCGGCGTCGAGGACCCCGGCCGCGACCATGGCGCCGGCCTCGCCGGCCCCGAGCCCCGAGGCCGCCGCGCCACCGGTCCAGCCGCCCCCCGCGACGCAGAGCAGTCCTTCGTGGAGCAGGTCGCGGTCATGGTCAGTAAAGCCGCTGACGGCCCCGTCGGCGCGGGTCAGACGCCAGACATGGCAAAGGGTCGCGGCGCCGGACTCGATCCGGGCCGCCAGTTCGGCGGGAACGGTTCTCATGGGTCAGACCCTGATCTCGATCAGCGGGACGGCGACCACGCGGCCGGCCTCGAAGCCCTCGAGGCCGACGTCGAGGCGGTCGGTGTCAAAGCGCACCGGCGTGTCGAAGGCGAAGCCGGCGGTCACCGCCGCGCCCTCCGGCGGCGCATCGGCGAAGGTGACGACGCCCGTCGCGGGATCGACCGTCACCGCTTCGGTCTCGACGCCATCGACGGCGACCCGCACCGTGTCGGCGACGGGCTTGCGGATCGGCCGCTCGACGTCGCCGTACCGCTTGATCAGCGGGAACGTCAGCCGATCTCCACTCCCGACGCCAAGCGTCTGATCCAGCGGTGAAATCGCCGCCGACGGCGCGCAGGACCGGAAGTCGGTGAAGTCCTTGAAACGGAAGCCGTGCAGCCGCCCCCGGCGGGCCTCGAAGAAGGCGACCAGCACGGCGACGTCGTCCAGCGAGCGCACGCCGGCGCCGACCAGGTACCGCCGGCGGGCGTGAGCCCAGGGCGTGGCCCGGCGTTCGAAGCCGCTGGCCAGGGTGACGACCTCGGTGCGGCGTTCGATGCCGCCGGTCGACCCGAACGCCAGCCGCGCGGGCAGGCGGACTTCATGGAAGGGCATGAACGATCCGTATGTTGACGCCCGGGCGCGGGCGGTGTGACCTCGGACTCCGTTCAGGGCCAAGGGGGTTTCAATGAACTGGGTGAAAGTCTTCTTCTCGCCGGACGGCCGCATCGGCCGGCAGACCTACTGGATCGGCGTCCTGGTGCTGGCCGGCGTGCACATTCTGCTCGGCTGGACGGGCATCGCAACGCTGGTCGCGACCTACAGCGGGGTCGTTGTCTCGGTGAAACGCTTCCACGACATGGGCAAATCCGGCTGGCTGGCGGCGATTCCGCTGGTCGCCTGGGTGGTGGCCATCGCCTCGATCTTCCCGATCGCGATCACGGCCATCGCCGCCGGTGTCTCGGGGGCGAGCGAGGGCGAAACCGTCGCGGCCGTGCTCACGGCGGTCGGCGGGTCAGCCCTGATGTTCTTCGCCGCCGGCGTCATCAACCTTGTCTTCCTGATCTGGCAGGGCGTGGCCCTGGGCGATCCGGGCGACAACCGCTACGGCCCGCCCCCGGCGGCCTCGATCTGACTAAAGCCGCCGCGCGCCCAGGCTGACGGCCCGCGCCAGGGCCTGGGCGATCTGCGCCTCTGACCGCAGCAGCGACGGCGCGCCGCCCTCGCCCTGCACCGTCACATTGACGGTCAGGCCGCCGACGGCCGGCTCGACCGAGCCCGCCGACGCCGGACGAAACACCTCCGGGCCCCGCTCGCCGACCAGGTAGGCGCCGCCGGACGTCACCGGCCCGCCGCCTGCCCGCGCGCCGCTGAAAGCCCCGCCGCCGAGCGCGGCCGTCAGCGCCTGGCCCAGCCCGCCGCCGGCTCCGCCGCGCGCGGCGGCGTTGATCGCCGCCAGCACCGCCTGGGCCAGCTCCGCCATCGAGATCTCGCCATCCGCAGCCGCGCGGCCCAGCGACCGGGCCAGGCTCTCGCCCGCCCGCGCGAAGGCCTCGTCGATGGAGGCGGCGGCGCGGGCGGCGGGTTCCTTGAGCGCCTCCAGCGCCGCGGCCGCCTCGGCCGCCTGGCGGGGCAGTCCGGCGAGGCCGTCGTCTTCGAAGGTCATCGGGGTCAGTCATCCGGCCAGGCGCGGGCAAGGGCGTCGAGCGCCGCGCGGTTGAGGGTGTCGACAGGCGCGTCGACCAGCGCCCGCCACTCGACCAGGGACAGTCGCCAGAAGGCGCCCGGCCCGACGCCGAAGCGCAGGGCAGCCAGGCGCAGCAGGCCGGGCCAGGGCGTCATCGCGCCGCCGCCGTGAAGGCCGCCGCCACGGCCTGCGCCGCCTCACGGAAGTCGATGGCCGAGACGTCGACTCCAGCCTCGCCGCCGCCGCGCAGCAGGGCGCCCAGCACGAAGGCGAGGTCCCGCGCCGAAAGCGTCCGCAGGCGGTCGGCCAGGGCCGCGAAGCCGTCGACCGCGAACGCCGTCTCCAGCTCGGCCAGCGCGCCCAGGGTCAGGCACAGCCGACGCGGCGTCCCGGCCAGGGGAACGACCACCTCGCCCCGGGCGGCGTTGGCCGCGATCACGCCAGCGCCTCGAAGGCGATCTCGCCCGCCGAGGCCAGGGTCAGGGCCCAGGTGGCCTCGCCCTCATGCTCGCCGGCGTACTCCAGCGCCGCGACCAGGAACGGGCCCTGCAGCTGGCCGAAGTCGGGGATGATCAGCCGCCAGGCCCGCGCCGACTGGGCGAAGAAGGCCTCGCGGATCATGGCGTCGCTGGCGGCGTCACGGAAGATGCCGGCCCCGCTGACGCTGGCCTGTTTCACGCCCGCTCCGGCCAGCAGCTCGCGCCAGCGGCCTGCGCTGTCGCTGTCGGTGGCGTCGATAGTCCGGGCGTTCAGCGAGATGGTCCGGGCCCGCAGGCCGGCGACGGTGACGAAGCCCTCGGGCTCTTCTCCGTCGCCGATCTTGAGCAGGATGTCTTTTCCGCGTTGGGCGGTCATGGGAGTTCTCCTGGTTCCTCCCTCCCCCTCGTGGGGAGGGACAGACCCGCGAAGCGGGTCAGGGTGGGGCAAGGGATGGTCGCGATCAGCGCCAGACGGGGATCACTGCTCGCCCCACCCGTCTCGTCTCGCCTGCGGCTCGCCGAGCCACCCTCCCCATGCGGGGAGGGAGATCGCTACAGCGCCTCGGTCACCGCCCGGATCCGCAGCACGCCGTAGAGGGGCCGCCAGCCCGGGGCGCGGAAGACGTCGGCGTAGGTGACGCGCAGATTGACCAGCCGGTGGCTGTCCAGGCTCGGCGCGGCCCCGTGCAGGGCCGTGCGCAGGGCGGCGATCACCGCCTTGACCTCCTCGGCGCCGTCGAAGTGCGACGCGCAGGTCAGGGTCAGCAGATGCTCGATCCCCTCCCCGTCCAGCCCGCCCCAGGGACGGGTCTCGGCGCGGCCGAGCGCCACATAGGGATAGACGGGCGTTTGCGGCGGTTCGTCGTGAACGCGCGCGGGATCGCCCAGCAGGGCCTTGAGCGACGCATCGGCGCGCAGGTGGTCGAGCAGCGCCCTGTGCAGCGCCAGGTCGGGGCTCATGGCCAGGCTCTTTCCAGCTTGAGGATCATGCGGCCGGGGCGGGGCCGGCCCGGTTGCACCGCGACGATCCGCCAGGGCTCGCCCCCGGCCTTCAGCCGCATGCCGCGGGCGGCGACGCCGGTGCGGGCCTCCGCCTCGGCGGTCTCGGTCAGGATCGGCCGTGTCGCGCCGTCGCCGGCCTCGCGGTGGCCGGCGGGGCGCAGGTCGATCCACACGGCGGCGACTTCGGTCCAGGTCCGCGAGCGGCCGCCGAAAACGGTCTCGGCCTGCGACAGGGCTTCCAGCACCGCCAGGGTGCGCAATGACGCGATGCTCACAGCCGGGCGCTCCGGTACGGCGCCAGCCAGGGCTCGACGAGCGCGGCGGGCGCCTCTCCCTCGCGGTGCTCGAAGCCGTGGGCGACCAGCATCAGGATCGCCAGCCGCAGCGGCGACGGCGCCGGATCGGAGAGGACCAGGCCGACAGACCGCTCGACGCGCTCGGTCGCCGCCGCGATCAGCAGCTGGATCAGCGTATCCTCGGCGGCGTCGGCGACGCGCAGGAAGGCCTTGGCCTCGGCCAGGGTGATGGGGGGCATGGGGGATTTCTCTCGGTGATCCTCCCCGGCTCCGCCGGGGAGGGGGACCACGCGAAGCGTGGTGGAGGGGAGTCGGTGCACGGACTCGTTCCAC
>JBIKII010000241.1:0-3441 GCA_044361705.1 Caulobacter sp. | reverse complement strand
TCGCCGCCCTGCTGTCGGGCTACACCGCCCCGCCGGCTGACGTGACCCTGTCGCCCGGCCAGAACTACAACCCCTACTTCCCGGGCGGTCTCATCGCCATGGCCCCGCCGCTGGCGGCGGACCTGGTGACCTTCGACGACGGCACCAAGTCGACCGTCAAGCAGCAGGCCACCGACGTCGCCGCCTTCCTGATGTGGGCCGCCGAGCCCAAGCTGGAAGAGCGCAAGCAGATGGGCGCCGCGGTGCTGGTGTTCCTCTTCCTGTTCTCCGGCCTGCTGTACGCCAGCTACCGCCGGGTCTGGCGCAACGAGAGCCACTAGGCTTTCGAACCAGGTTGATACTGAAGGGCCCGGGAGCAATCCCGGGCCCTTCTTCATTTGGGCAGCAGCGTCAGCCGGCCGCCGGCGATATCCAGTCGCAGGGTCCAGCCGGACCAGACATCCACGCCCAGGGTTCCGGTCAGGCCCGGGTCCAGGTCCGCCGCCAGGCCGGCCGACAGCTCCTCGTAAAGCTGTCCGTCCAGCGACAGCGCCCGCAGTCGTGCCGTCGCCTGGTCACGGCGGGCCGGATCGATCCCCTCGCGCGAAGGCCTGAATGAGGCCCGGGACAGCCGCACCGCCGCGCGGGAGCTCCAGTCGACCGCGAACAGTCCGGCGCGGGCCTGCCGGTCGTCCGAGACGGCGGCCCGTACCGCGGGGACGCCGCCCACGGTCTCGAGCGGCAGCGAGCGGCCCCGGGCCCGTGGCGCCCGCCCCGCGTAGAGCCGCACCCGGCAGGGCTCGAACCGCAGGTCGATGACAAACGCCGCCAGCACGTCGGCGCCGAGCACGCCGGCGATGGGCGTGACGAACCCCGGCGCCCGGCCGTCGAGATTGGCCACCGCAACGGGAACGGCGGGCAGCGCCAGCCCGGCCAGGCGGCCCTCGGCGATGAAGCCGTCCGCCAGGCCCTCCATCGCCGCCCGGGTGTTGTGCAGCTGCGTGCGCGGCGCGGACGGGTCGAGCAGCCAGTCGCCGGCCACGCCGCCGACGCTGGCCGGGACGACGATCGCGCCGTTCTCGAACCAGCAGGCGACATCGCCCGCCAGGGCCGGCGTCCCGGCGCCGGCCGACAGAATCAGACCGGCGATGACGGCGGCGGCGCGCATGGCGGCGATCCTAGCCAAACCGCGCGCGGGCGGCGATAACGACCGCCGGGGGAGACACGCATGACTGGCTGGACACTGGGGATCATCGGCGGTTCGGGGCTCTACGCGCTGGACGGGCTTGAGGACCGCGAGACGCTGCGCATCGAGGGACCGTTCGGGGCGCCGTCGGACGATCTGGTCACCGGACGCATCGGAACGACGCGGCTGGTGTTCCTGCCCCGCCACGGCGTGGGGCATCGCATCCCCCCGGGCGATATCAACGCCCGGGCCAACATCGACGCGCTGAAGCGGGCCGGCTGCACGGACGTGCTGTCGCTCTCGGCGGTCGGCTCGCTGCGCGAAGGCCTGCCGCCTGGGACCTTTATCGCAGTGGACCAGTACATCGACCGCACCGTCAGCCGGGTGAGCAGCTTCTTCGGCCCCGGCCTCGCGGCCCATGTGTCCATGGCCGACCCGGTCTGCCCGCGCCTCGCATCGCTCGCGGCCGCCGCGGGCCGCGCCGCGGGGGCGTCGGTGGTCGAGGGCGGGACCTATCTGGCCATGGAGGGACCGCAGTTTTCCAGCCGGGCCGAGAGCGAGCTCTACCGGTCCTGGGGCTGCGCCGTGATCGGCATGACCAACATGCCCGAGGCCAAGCTGGCCCGCGAGGCGGAGCTGCCCTACGCATCCATCGCCATGGTCACCGACTACGACTGCTGGCGTGTCGGCGAGGCGCCGGTCGAGGTCGGGCACATCCTCGAGGTCATGCACGCCAACACCACGCGGGCGAAGGCGCTGGTCGAGCAGTTGGCCCGCGCCCTGCCGGCCGAACGCCCCGCCTCGCCGATCGACAGCTGCCTGGACTGGGCGGTGATCACCGCGCCGGAAGCGCGCGATCCGGCAGTGGTCGCTCGCCTGGACGCCGTGGCGGGACGGGTGCTGGGCGCGGCGTCCTAGACTTCGCCCTTCGTCCCGCCGGATCGCTGGAAGTGCTTCAGGGTCCGCAGCATGGCCAGGCGGGCGCTGTCGGCGTGATGGCCGGCCCCCGGCGCCACGAAGGCGTGGCCCGCGTCGTACAGGTACAGCGGCAGGTCCGGATGGGCCGTTGCGATGGCCTCGACATCGGCAGGCGGGATGCTCTCGTCGGTCTTGCCGAAATGCAGAAGGGTCGGGACCTTCGGCGTCAGATCGACGTGGTTGGCGATATCGCCGCCATAGAAACAGACCGCCGCCTGTAGTCCGTCGCAGACCGCCGCCGCCGCCCACATCGTCGAGCCGCCGAAACAGAAGCCCATGCCGAACACCGGCCCCTCCAGCGCGTCGACGGCTGCCTGCACCCTGCCGGTGCAGGTCTGGCCCCAGCCGGTCGCCTCGCCGAGCGCCAGCCGTTCCGGCAGGATCTCGACCGTGACGTTGTGCTCGGGGAAGGGCGCCTCGCCGTCCAGCAGGCTGGGCGCCATGACCTCGTAGCCCTGGGCGGCCAGGGTGTCGGCGAGGTCGCGGATGTGGAGCGTCACGCCCCAGATGGCGTGCAGGATCACCAGGCCGCCGCGCCGGGCCTCCCGCGCCGGGGCGTGGTACGCCGCCAGCCGCTCGCCGGCGCGGGTGGTCAGGAGGACGCGCTCGCCCATGCTCAGCCCGCCCCGTTGGCCTCGAACAGCGCGACCGTGCGTCGCCGCGCCAGCTCGGCGTCGGCGGGGTCGGAGTCGGGACGACCGTCGTTGTTGAAGCCGTGGCCGGAGGCTTCGTAGATGTAGACCGGGACCTGGGGCTGCGCGGTTTCGAGCGCCGCCTTCACGGTGTCGGCCGGGATGTGGGCGTCCTTGCGGCCCAGGTGGACGATCACGGGGCAGTAGAGGGGCAGGGAGGCCATCCCGACCACCTGGCCGCCGTAGTAGCTGGAGCCGGCGCTCAGGCCCTTGCAGCGGGACGCGGCCAGCCAGACCATGGTGCCGCCGTAGCAGTAGCCGACGATGAATACCGGCCCGCGGGGGCTGAGGAAGTCGATGCAGGCCTGGATGTCGCCCATGGCGTTGTCAGGCCCGTTGGCCATGGCCCTGGCGACGCCGGCCTGCACGCCCGCGTCGTCATGCTCGGCGGTGAAGCCGCCGCCCTGACGGTCGAACATCGAGGGTGCGACCACCTCATAGCCACGCGCGGCCCAGCGGGCGACGTCGGCCTGGACGTAAGGGTCGAGGCCGAAGATCTCCTGGATCACGATCACACCGCCCTTGCGCGGCCCCTCAGGGGCGGCGTGCAGGGCGGAGAAGCCGAAGCCGTCGTGGGCGGCGGTGAGGGTGATGGTGTCGGTCATG
>JBIKII010000095.1:0-11872 GCA_044361705.1 Caulobacter sp. | reverse complement strand
GCCGAAGGCGGGCGCCGAGCCGATCCGCATGCCCGCGCCGCCGCCGACGCCCAAGCCACAACCCCGGCCGATTCCCGAGCCGACGCCGCAGCGTCCGTCCAGCATCCTGACCGGCTCGGCCGCCGCGCCGACCCCGCAGGCGCCGTTCGCCGCGCCGCTGCAGCCGATCCAGAAGCGGCCGGCCCGTCCGACGGGGCCGACCATCCGTCCCGAGTCGATGCCGCTGGGCGCCGCGCCGCAGCCCCGACCGATGCCCCGGCCGGCCCCGCGTCCGCCGGCGCCCGAACCCGCGCGCGCTGAAGCGCCGGTCCTGGCCCCGCCGACGGGCGCCCGGCCGATGCTGACGCCCGAACAGCTGGCCGCCCTGGGCGCGCCGGTCGATGGCGCCGCCCCGTCGCCGCAGGCGACGCCGCTGGGCAAGAGCCGCCTTCCGCTGCTCGCCGCCGCCGCCGCAGCGGCCCTGATCGCCGCCGCCGGCGCCGCCTGGGTCCTGCTGAGGCCGACCCCGGCCGTGGTGGCTCCGCCGGTAGTGGCCGATGCGGCCCCCGCGCCGGTTCCGCAGGTCGCCGGGACGCCGCCGCCGGTCGTGCCGGTTGCGCCCGCGCTGACGGACCCTGCGTTGACCGCCGCCACGCCCGCGCCGGCCGCGGCGCCCGCGCCATCGCCGCTGCCGGCGACGCTCCCCCCGGCCCGCGCCGTGGCGCCGAGGCCGACGCCGGCTCCGGCTCCGGTGGCCGCCCCGCCGCCGGTTGTGGTCGCGCCGCCGCCGCTGGTGATCCCGCCGCCCGTGGTCGCCGCCCCGCCGCCGCCGCCCCGTCCGGCCCCTCCGGCCGCCGTCCGGCCGCCGGCCGATCCGGATGCGCCGATCAGCACGCGACTGCCCGACGTCGACTGACGGCGCCTGCCGCCACCGTCCTGTCAGCAGAGGGACCGACCCGCGTTCGCCGGGCTGGACATCGCGCCGCCCGGCGGGCGACGATCAGGCAACCAGAACAGACGACGACAGGGAGGCGGACGTGTCCGACACGCTCACGCAGGACTTCGCCGAGGCCTCGGCGACCACGCTGGTCGACGCCCTGGCGGCGGGGCGGGTCAGCGCGCTGGAACTGGCCGACGCGGCGATCGCGCGCATCGAGGCCCGCGACGGGGCGATCAACGCCGTCGTTGTCCGCGACTTCGACCGGGCCCGCGATGCCGCCCGGGCCGCCGACGCGGCGCTGGCGCAGGGCGAGCGGGCGCCGCTGCTCGGCGTGCCGATGACCATCAAGGAGGCCAACTGGCAGGTCGGGACCCCGACCACCTGGGGCATGGAGATGTGGCGCGACTGGCAGGCGCCGGTCGACGGCCTCGGCGTCTCGCGGCTGAAGGCGGCCGGGGCGGTGATCCTGGGCAAGTCCAATGTGCCGCCGATGCTGGCCGACTGGCAGAGCGACAATCCCGTCTACGGCCGCACCAACAACCCGTGGGACCTGTCGCGCACACCCGGCGGCTCGTCCGGCGGCAGCGGCGCGGCGCTGGCGGCCGGCATGGTTCCGCTGGAGTTCGGCTCCGACATCGGCGGCTCGATCCGCATCCCGTCCGCCTTCTGCGGCGTCTATGGCCACAAGCCGAGCTACGGCCTCGTGCCCCCGCGCGGACACACGCCGCCGGGCGCCGACGGAATCGATGTGCCGCTGGCGGTGGTCGGGCCGATGGCGCGCACCGCCGCCGACCTCGACCTGGCGCTGGGCGTCCTGGCCGGACCATCCCCGGAGGAAGCCGTGGGCTACAGCCTGGCCCTCCGGCCGCCGCGTCACGAGCGGCTGGCTGATTTCCGCGTGCTGATCCTGGACGCCCATCCGATGGCGAAGGTGGATGAGGAGGTCGTCGGGGCGCTGCACGCTCTTGCAGACCGGCTGGAGGACGCCGGCGCGCGGGTCGACCGCCACACCGACCTGCTGCCGGATCTCGCCGAGGCCCAGATGCTCTACGGCGCGATCCTCAATGTCGCCATGACCCGCGGCCGGCCCGGCGCCCGCTCGCCCTCGGCGCACGAGTGGATGGGGCTGCTGGACGAGCAGCTGGCGGTCCGGCGCCAGTGGGCGCGGCTGTTCGAGGGGTTCGACGTGGTGCTGGCCCCGGCCCTGGGCTCGCTGGCCTTTCCGCATGACGCCAGCCCCGACATGGGCGCCCGGACCCTGACGCTGAACGGGGAGGGGACCCGCTACTTCGACCAGCTGGCCTGGCCCGGCATGGCGACCCTGGCCTGCCTGCCGGCCACCGCCGCGCCCATCGGCCTGTCCCGCGCCGGCCTGCCGGTCGGCATCCAGATCATCGGCCCGTATCTGGAGGACCGCACGACCATCGCCTTCGCCGGCCTGCTGGAGCGCGAGTTCGGCGGCTTCGTCCCGCCGCCGGGGTACTGAAGCCACCTTCAGCCGTCATGGCCCGACTTGTTCGGGCCACCCATGCGTGATGATCGAGCCAGGTCGGTCGCGGGCCTTTAAGCTCCGTGTTCATGGGTGGCCCGAACAAGTCGGGCCATGACGATCAGGGTGCGACCCTCTATTCGACAGTTATGAACCTTGCTTCCCGCCTGTGGCGCGCCGCGCCGGTGCTGCTGTGCCTGACCATGCTGTTCTGGGCGGGCAACTCCATCGCCGGGCGGGCGCTGGCCGGCGTCGTGCCGCCGATGAGCCTGTCCTTCTGGCGCTGGGTGCTGGCGGCGGCGCTGATCACGCCCTTCGCCTGGCCGCACCTGAGGGCCGATTTCGCCGTGCTGCGCCGCCACTGGGGCATGGTGGTGCTGCTGTCGGCGACCGGGGTCGCCTCGTTCGGCGCGCTGCTCTACCTGGGGCTGGAGACGACCACGGCGCTGAACAGCCTGCTGATGCAGGCCGCCATCCCGCCGCTGATCCTTCTGTTCGCGCTGGTCTTTCTGCGCGAGCGGACCGGCTGGGCCCAGACGCTGGGCGTGGTCCTGTCGCTGGCGGGGGTGCTGGTGGTGATCGCCCAGGGCCGGCCGTGGGACCTGTTGCACCTCGACATCCACCCCGGCGACGGCCTGGTTCTGATCGGGGTGCTGCTCTACGCGGGCTACTCGCTGCTGCTGCGCCGCAAACCGGCGGTGCATCCGCTCAGCCTGCTGTGGGCGACCTTCATGGTCTCGATCCTGCTGCTGGCCCCGCTCTACGCCTGGGAGGTCTCGCGCCTGGGCGGTTTCGCGCTGACCGGGGAAGCGATGGCGGGCCTGGCCTATGTGGCGGTGTTCCCGTCCTTCCTCGCCTACCTGTTCTTCAACCGCGGGGTGGAGCTGCTGGGCGCGAGCCGGGCCGGGCACTTCATGCACCTGATGCCGGTGTTCGGCAGCGTGCTGGCCGTGGCCCTGCTGGGCGAGGCGTTCCACGGCTTCCACGCGGTCGGGGTGGCGCTGATCGGGGCCGGGATCTCGCTGGCCTCGTTCAGGCGCCCCTGATCAGCGCGGCGCGCTCGTCGGCCGTCAGCGGTCGCCAGCGGCCCTCGGGCAGGTCGCCCAGCGTCAGCGGCCCGACCCGGATGCGGTAGAGGTCGGCGACCCACAGGTCGACCAGCTCGCACATCCGCCGGATCTGCCGGTTGCGGCCCTCGGTGAGCACAAAGCGCAGGGTTTTCGGCCCCTCCAGCGTCACCTTGGCCGGGCGCAGCTGCCGCCCGTCCAGTTCCAGCCCGTGACGGAGCAGGGCGATCCGCGCCTCGGTGATCTGGCCGGTGACGGTGACCAGGTATTCCTTCTCCAGCTGCGAGTCGGGGCCGATGACCGCCTTGGCCACCACACCGTCCTCCGAGAGGATCAGCAGGCCGCGCGAGTCCATGTCCAGCCGTCCGACCGGCGCCAGCCGGCTGTCGCGGCCGGGGATGGCCGGCGACTCGCCCCAAAGCGTCTCCTGGTTGATCAGCCGGACCGCCGGGACCTGCTCGCCCTCGGGCTGCGACGACACGATCCCCACCGGCTTGTGGATCATCAGGGTCATAGCCGCGCCCAGGTCGGCCGTGGCGACGTCAGCCAGGGTCAGGGTCTGGCCGGGCAGGATCTTGCGGCCGACATCCTCGACCGTCTGGCCGTCGATGCTGACCAGCCCCCGCGTGATCAGGCCCTCGGCCTCGCGCCGCGAGCAGACGCCGCTCTGCGCCAGCCAGCGGTTCACCCGCTGGGGTTCGGCTTCGTCATAGGTGCGGGTCCAGGCCATGGCCGCTGTCTAATGGGTTTCCGGCTCGCGGGGAATCGGTCTGTCGCACGAGCGCGCGCCGTCGGGTACAGGGCCTACCCGGACGTGACCTGACTGGACACGGTCGAATATACCGATCGATCAGCCGCGCATCGTGTTAAGACAAATGACGGCGTAGGTTGAAGACCCCGACGTCGAATACAATCCATCGTCAGAGAATATTCGCTGGAGCGGCAGGAATTCACGGCATGGCTGACGTCTTTACGATCCGTCCGGCAGCGACCGTCGCGTCCGGATCACGCGAGGCGGGCCATGGCCAACCCTGAGAACGACGATCCCCTGCGCGCCGACGCCTTCGGGGTCCACGACTACGAGATCGTCTACGGCCGTCTGGAGCAGGCGATGGAGGTCACCATCCGCGCCACGACCGCCCGTCCGCTGGTGGTCGGCGATGTCTATACCTTCAGCCGCCCGGCGGGGGTCTACGACGTCGAGGTGTCCGAGGTGATCCTGGGCGACGGCCCGGCCTGGGACGCCCGCTGCAAGGTCATCGACTTCATCCGCCTGTGAGCCTTCGCTCGTCAGGCCTCAACCGACACGCCGGCCGGAGGCTCGCCATGACCCTGTTCAATCGACTGATGGACGCCCTGACCGCCGCCGGATCCGTGTCCGACCGCGAGATTCGCGCCGAGACCTGGGCGCTCGGCGGCCGGCACGGCGGAGAAGTCCTGCGCGGCGCCCGGTCCGAGTTGGCCGGCCCCGACCTGCCCGCGCGCCGGGCCGTGGTCCTGCGCGCGGTGATCCGCAGCCAGGAACAGCTGCTGGCGGCCCGCTGATCTCTCCCGAATTCCCAAGGACGCCTCCGATGACCGACGACGACATCAGCAAGCTGCAGCGCGAGAACAGCTATCTCAAGCAGCGCATCGCCCAGCTCGAGGGCGACATTGTCGACCTGGGCAGCCAGGTCACCCGGCTGCAGCAGCAGAACCAGCATTTCAGCGCCCGCCGCGTCGTCCGACCGCCCGATCCGTTGGGCGGCGGGCAGTCGGGTTAGGCCGTCCTGATGCTCCCCTCTGGGGGAGCTGTCAGCCCGAAGGGCTGACTGAGGGGGTCGTGTGCCGCTGAGCTGACCCCCTCCGTCTCGCCTCCGGCGAGCCACCTCCCCCAGAGGGGAGGATCTGGTCGCCCAGGCGCCGGTCTACCGTTTCTTGAACGCCTTGGCGTCGGCGGCCAGCGACGCGCCCCAGCCGGTCATAGCCGTCTCGTCCTCGGGGGCGAAGGGCAGGGTCCCGGCCACGCCGCGGATGGCCAGCCAGAGCTGCTGGTTGAAGTGGCCCAGCATGCGCAGCGGCTTGCGGCGCTCGGTGACGTCCCAGCCGGCCGCCTCGAAGGCGTCGACCTGGTCGCGCAGGGGCAGGGAGTCGACGTCGTCCCAGTCGGCGGGGCGCTCCACCGCCTCGGCCTCGTCCGCCGTCAGCCCGAAGATGGCTGTCGAGCAGGCGTCGATCTCCGGATGTTCGGCGCGGGCTTCCGGCTCGGCCCAGGCGGGCTTCATCAGCGCCCTGGTTTCCAGGTCGGCGATGCCGGGCAGGTCGATGAGGCGGCGGAGCTTGGGCTGGCTGGTCATGGCCTCGACTTACCGGGATAATGGCCGCCGGCGCAAATCACGGAGCAGGCGGATGGCGGGACTGAAGGACAAGCGCGGCTTCATCGACAAGGACCGCCTCGACCTGTCCGAGCGCCAGGCCGTCGAATACTGGATGAAGCGCTGGGGCGTCACCCGCGACCAGATCACCGCCGCCCACCGCAAGGTCGGCAAGGCGACGAAAGACATCGCCGCCGAGCTCGGCAAGAAGCGGTAAAACCCGATCTATCCTCTCCCTGTTTGGGAGGGGGACCCTCCTTAGCCGAAGGCGACGGAGGGTGGCGCGGGATGCGCGGGCCGCACTCCCATCTATCCCCCGTCTTCCCGGCGCAGGCCGGGATCCACGACAAGCCCCGAGCCCTTGCCCCGTATGGACCCCGGCCTTCGCCGGGGAGACGGGAATAGGGGGATATCTCAATTCTATCCCCCACCCCTTCGACCGCCCGTATCCTTCCCCTTGTCCCGGTCGCACGGGGAGGGCGCTTGCGCAGGTGCTCTTGCGGCGATCGGGATGAGGCTTGAGCGGGGCCAGGGTCGAGGGGGTTACTCGACCGGTCCGGGGGTGGCGTCCAGTACCGCGCCAACCCGCCCGCCAGGGGCAGAACGGCTAAGTCCGACAAGGGCTGCCCACCGTCGCTCCTGATCAGACGAGCTTCGCGGAGCGTTCCTGGCCGGCTCACGCTGGCAAAGCCTGCCCCCAACCGACACCCGGGCCAGCCGGGGCGCTCCGCACCACCTCCCCAACTCGCCCCTTCCCGGCAGAGATCGCGAACCCGTGTCCGGCGTGTCGCGACAAGGAGACGCCATGACCAGACCTCGACCAAGCCGCGCCGCGCGCCTTCGTCTCGCCAGCCAGCAGCGGGCGGAGGCCGACGAGCGTCAGATGGTGATGATCGAGCGGGAGCTCGCCGCCATCGAAAGTCTGGCGAGAATGGCCCTCATGACGAGGATCGCCTACAACAAGGGCAGGATTCCGAAGGCGCGATATGAGGCGATCATCACCAGGCTAACGCGCGAACTGGACGCCATGAGCGACGTCCGCAGCAAAGTCGCGGCGCAGGATTGCTACGAACCGCCGGCCATGAAGTCGTAGACGTCCGCGGGGCCGGTCACCGCGATGCTGATGCGGTCGTCGTTGATCTGGATCTCGCCGCGGGCCACCGGGTGGTTGTTGGCCAGGATCCAGACCTCGTCGTTGATCTTGGCGTCGAGCGGAATCACCGCGCCCCGGCCCATGCGCAGCAGTTGCTGCATCGGCAGGGTCGAGCGGCCCAGAAGCACCGCGATATCGACGTTGACGGCTTTGACCTGACTCACGAAAACGCAGCCCCTCTCGCGCAACCCGCGCCGACACGCCACATTGCGGGCAGCATGCTTGACCAGCCGTTAAATCCCGACGTTCCGACCGCGCTATTCGGTCGCGCCGACGGCCTTCCCGCCGGATGGGCGGTGTCGGCGCGTCCGGTGTCCTATCCGGAGGCCGTGGCGGCGATGGAGGCGCGGGCGGCGGCGATCGCCGAGGGGACGGCAGGCGAGCTGGTCTGGCTGCTGGAGCATCCGCCGCTCTATACCGCCGGGGTGTCGGCGAAGGATGCCGACCTGCTGGCGCCGGACCGGTTCCCCGTGTTCCAGAGCGGCCGGGGCGGGCAGTACACCTACCACGGCCCGGGGCAGCGGGTGGCCTATGTCATGCTCGACCTGACCGCGCGCGGCCGGGACGTGCGGGCCTTCGTCGCCGCGCTGGAGGCCTGGGTGATCGACGCCCTGGCCGCCTTCAACGTCGAGGGCGGGTTGCGGGACGGGCGCGTGGGCGTCTGGGTCGAGCGCAAGGGCCCCGGCTGGTCGCGCGAGGACAAGATCGCCGCCATCGGCGTCAAGCTGCGCCGCTGGGTCAGCTTTCACGGCGTCAGCCTGAACATCGAGCCGGACCTGACCCACTTCGACGGCATCGTGCCCTGCGGCCAGACGGCGCACGGGGTCACCAGCCTGGTCGACCTCGGCCTGCCGGTGAGCATGGACGAGGCCGACGCAGCGCTGAAGGCGGCGTTCACGCGGGTGTTCGGTCCGGTCGAGGACGCGGAGGCGCCGGCCTAGCCCTTCTGGCAGGCCTTCCAGGCCTGGAAGTCGGACCGTTCCGTCGACCGCTTCAGGTGCGGGGCGCCGTAGACGAAGGCCGAATAGGCTTCCTGCGGCGACTCGTTGAGCCAGATGGCGCCGGTGGCTTTGGTCCAGATGAACTCCAGGTCTCGCGAGGCGGCGCTGGCGCTGACCGTGCCGCAGACGTCGCCGGCGGCGGAGACCTTCAGCTTGCGGAAGCGGGCGTTCTTGGAATTCTGCATGACGGCGGTGACGCCGTCGATGGCCGGCTGCGCTTCGGGCGCGACCGGGTCGGCGGCGAAGGCGGGCGTGGCGATGGCGCCGGCGAGGGCGGCGGCGAGGATGATGCGCATGGTGGGGAAGACTCCTAGGCCTGGACAGTACGAACGGGGTTGGGGCCGAAGCGGTTGGCGCCCTGCTCGCCGGGCATGACGCCCAGCTCGATCACCGCCCAGATGACCACCACGGCGGCGAGATAGTCGATCAGGCCGTCGGGGCGGGGCCAGGCGAGGGCCAGGGCGAGCAGAACGATGGCGGCAAGCCAGCCGGACCGGCCGCGATCATGCAGACGACGCGACAGGACGCAGCAGCCGGAGAACAGCAGGCCCGGATAGACGAACCAGCCGGTCAGGAAGTGGGTGGTCGGGCCGACGGCCGCCTCATAGAGCGCGGCGAGCGTGATCAGCACGGCGGCGGCGATCAGGAATGGCCCGCGCGCGACGCGGCCCGTGGAGGAGAAGAACAGCTCCATCCAGTCGATCTGGCCGCTCATGCGAGGTCGCGCTCCGGGTCCGCTGTGACTGGAACCCTTTCTAGAGTGCTTCCGGCCCGAGGGAAACGGCTCAGGCGCGGGCGGGCGCGCCTTCGACAGGCGTGAAGGTGGGGCGACGGCGGCCATGACGGTTGGCGCCGGCCTCGCCCTCGCCGGTGATCAGGCTGAGCACCAGCCACAGCTGGCCGAGAATCGGCGGCATGACGAACAGCAGCATCCAGCCCGACAGGCCCCGGTCGTGGCAGCGGCGGACGGCGGCGGCCAGGCTGATCCAGGCCATGTTGATGTACACCACCGCGCCGGCGGCCATGACCAGGGCCTGGTCGGTCAGGGTCACGCCGCTGCGCGACTCGTTGCCCGCGCCGGTCATCACGATGATCAGGAAGGTGAACAGGTAGGTGGCCGTGAACACGCCGATCTGCGTCAGGGCGAAGGTCATGCGCCCGCTGCGGCCGCTGAAGCTGTAGAGGGTGGAGGCGTCCATGGCGTGGTCCCGACCTGGTTCGGTGACCCAACGCGGTGGAGGGGCGGAAGGTTCACGGCAGGGGGCAATGCCGTCTTCCCGGCGAAGACCGGGTTCCACGACGTAGTCGCGCTATATGGTGTCAATTCACCGGCCACGGCGACCGCGCATGGATCCCGGCCTTCGCCGGGAAGACGGAGGCGTTGGATCGGGCGTGCCCATAGGAGCCTAGCCGAACTCGACCAGCACCTCGTCGGCCGCGACGCTGTCGCCGCCCTTGGCGGAGACGACCTTCACCACGCCCTCGCGTTCGGCGCGGATGATGTTCTGCATCTTCATCGCCTCGATGACGCAGACCACCTCGCCCTCGCGGACGGTCTGGCCGACCTCGACGTCCATGCTGACCACCAGGCCCGGCATGGGCGAGATGATCATCTTGCTGGTGTCGGCCGGCTTCTTCTCGGGGATCTTGCCGTGCAGCTCGGCCGAGCGCGGCGAGAGGACCAGCACCTTCTGCTTGGCGGCGCGGTGGCGGATCACGAAGCCCTCGGCGGCGGGGGCGACGTTGACCGTGAAGGCCTTGCCGTCCAGCCGGCCGCGGAACTGCGCCTTGCCCGGCCGCCAGTCGACGTCGGTCAGGGTCAGCACCCGCCCGTCGTCGGCCAGGGTGAGGGTCAGGCCCTCGCCTGTGTCGGCCACCACGACGGCGCGGCTGGCGTGGCCGACGAAGACCATCCAGTCGTTGCGGGCCGGCGAGCCGGCGCGGGCCGCCATGACGCGGTGCATGGCCACGCCGGCGGCGGTCATGGCGTCGATCTGGAAGGCGGTCGGCGTCGTGCCGTCAAAGCCCTCGGGGAACTCGTCGACGATGTAGCTGGTCGCCAGGGCGCCGGTGCGGAACCGCTCCTGGTCCATGACGGCGGCGAGGAAGGGGATGTTCTGGCCCAGCCCCTCGATGTGGAAGTCCTCCAGCGCCCGGGCCATGCCGTCGACGGCGGCGAGGCGCGTCGGCGCCCAGGTGCAGAGCTTGGAGATCATCGGGTCGTAGTACATCGAGATCTCGTCGCCCTCGCGGACGCCGGCGTCGTTGCGGACCGTGTAGCCCTCATGCTGGCCCTCGACCGGCGGGTCGTAGCGGACCAGGCGGCCGATGGACGGCAGGAACTTGCGGTAGGGATCCTCGGCGTAGATGCGACTCTCGATCGCCCAGCCGTTGATCTTCAGGTCGCCCTGGCCGAACGCCATCGGCTCGCCGGCGGCGGAGCGCAGCATCTGCTCGACCAGGTCCAGGCCGGTGATCAGCTCGGTGACCGGGTGCTCGACCTGCAGGCGGGTGTTCATTTCCAGGAAGTAGAAGCTCTTGTCCTGGCCGGCGACGAACTCGACCGTGCCGGCGCTGTCGTAGTTGACGGCCTTGGCGAGGGCGACGGCCTGGGCGCCCATGGCGGCGCGGGTGGCCTCGTCGAGCAGGGGGCTCGGCGCCTCCTCGATGACCTTCTGGTTGCGCCGCTGGATCGAGCATTCGCGCTCGAACAGGTGGACCACGTTGCCGTGCTTGTCGCCCAGTACCTGGATCTCGATGTGGCGCGGGCTTGTGATGAACTTCTCGATGAAGATGCGGTCGTCGCCGAAGCTGGACTTGGCCTCGGCCTTCACGGCCGGGAAGCCTTCCTCGACGTCGCGGCGATTGTGGGCGACGCGGATGCCCTTGCCGCCGCCGCCGGCCGACGCCTTGATCATCACCGGATAGCCGATCTCCTCGGAGATCTTCACGGCGTGGGCGGTGTCGTCGATCTCGCCGATGTGGCCGGGCACGCAGCTGACGCCGGCCTTCTCGGCGAACTTCTTGGACTCGATCTTGTCGCCCATGGCGCTGATCGCGCCGGGGTTGGGACCGATGAAGACGATGCCCTCGTCGGCGCAGCGCTGGGCGAAGGAGGCGTTCTCGGACAGGAAGCCGAAGCCCGGGTGCACGGCCTGGGCGCCCGTCTGCATGCAGGCGGCGATGATCTTGTCCTGCACCAGGTAGGACTCGCTGGCCGGGGCCGGGCCGATGAACACGACCTCGTCGGCCATCTCGACGGCCAGGCTGTCGGCGTCGGCTTCGGAGTAGACGACGACCGTCCTGATCCCCATCCGGCGGCAGGTCTTGATGACCCGAACCGCGATTTCACCCCGGTTGGCGATCAGAATCTTCGAGAACATAGGCCTGCGGTCGTCCCTTGCGCACGATTGTTGCGTTGCGGGTTAGACCGCATGGGCGGGCTTGGCAACGCCTGACAGGCGTGGACGTAGCGTCACCACGGCACAGGCTGGTCGGCCCAGTCGAAGACGCCGCCGCTGTCGTCCGGGCCCCGACGATCAATGACCTCCAGCAGCCGGGCGGCGCTGAAGGCGGGGGTGAACAGCCGCTCGCCCGGCACGCCGGCCTGGAACGGCGCGCTGAGACCGGTGTCCACGGTGCCGGGGTGCAGGGCCAGGCAGACGGCCTGCGGCCGGGTCCGCGCCAGCTCGATGGCGACGTTTCGCAGCAGCATGTTCAGCGCGGCCTTTGACGCCCGATAACCGTGCCAGCCGCCCAGCCGGTTGTCGCCCAGACTGCCGACCCGGGCCGACAGCGCCGCGAACACCGCCTTGCCGGCGCGCGGGAACAGCGGGGTGAAATGCTTGGCCACCAGCGCGGGCCCGACGGCGTTGACCGCGTAGCTCTT